>CAVBUY010000022.1:0-2052 GCA_963598795.1 Alistipes shahii | reverse complement strand
ACGTAACCTTCACTACCGCTATCGGGAAAAAGATACTTAATACAAAAACCGTGCATTTATTCGTAAGAAAAATGGAATCCGATCATGGAATAAACGTTCCATTCACTTATTTTGGAACCGGCCATTTCGAAAATATAAGAAACTCATCCAATGGAAAATGCCCAACATTGTTGATGGATATAATTTTGGACAATGAAGTTGATAAGGCATATCACGAAGACTTCGATATAAACGCCAAATCGCCCACCGAAGCTTAATTTTCCTTTCATAATTAAAACGTTATTTTGATTTCGCCTCCACTTTGTTTGTACTTCAATAAGTACATTTCTAGTTTAGATAATATGGAATTCTTTAAAGTATTCATTATATTTATGTAGAGGAAAAAGAAATGGCTTTATCAGATACTAGAATTCACCAAATAGAGTTGCTTTTGACTTTGGATTATTTGCTAAACTACACGGACGAAGAAAACCCCGCCACCCAAATAGACGTCTGCGAGCATGCTAGAAAATACGGATTGAAGTTTGACAAAAACGCCAAACAAGGAAATCAGGTTAGAAGGCAGAGAATAGGCGATTGCTTTAAATTTTTAAAAGAAGTCTCCGATAATTTCGCAGGAGACGTTCCGTTCGTTTTAGAAACCACCGACTCAGGGAAATATTACATTGAACAAAAACATGGATTAAACGAAGGCCAGGTCGCGAAGATATTGGCTGCCATAAGCAATGACAAATATACCAAGGATGAAGACGTTAACTTTTTAATTGATAGGGTGCTTGACGCATTTTCCACCGACGAAAAGAACAAGGATATTATCAATACCGAATATAAGAGACTGCTTAAAGGCGTCAAAAAATATGGAAAAGAAACCATAAGAAAAATAAATCTCGTCGAAAAAGCTTATCGCGAAGGGAAAATGATTAAGATAAAAATTCCAATAATGGATGAAAGAAATGGCATAATCGTTAATTACTATTTTTGGTATAGGGTTTATATGATCAAAGAATTTCATAGCAAGCCTTACACTTTTATGCTCCCTATCGGACAAATCAACGCAAATAACGTCTCAGGCAGGCTGAAGTTTTTTAACGATTATATTTTCGAGCCAATCGAAAACATCGACATTGCTGACGAGTCGGAAAAGAATGTTTTATGTAGTGATTTGGACGAAAACAGAGATTTTGACAAGCTGTTCCAAGAGAAGTGCCCTAAGCTCGCAAAAACATATGGATCTCTGGACGAAATGTTAAAAAGAAGGATATTGCCACATGGTGGAAAAACATGCATTGTTTCGTTCTATTTCAATTTCGGCGTCAAGGATATCCTTAAAAGGTCGTTTGAAGATTTCTTTTCCGAGGATTTTCGATACCAAGAAATTAACACAGCTCAGGGTCTTGAAGATCAAATAAAAAACCTCGTGGGACTTATTAATGACGATACCGTTATTATCGATAGGCAGAAATATCATCAAAATTTGAAACGTGGCTTAGTCAATATTTCCGTTGACAGCAATTCTTTTCTGTCATGGCTCTTATCCGACCCTAACGGCGATGGATATGTATGCATAGCCGATATGATAACTATCATTAAGCCCATATCTCTAAATGAAAAAATAGCCGAATATCATTATTTGCATATGATGAAGAAACTTGCTTATTTAGATAAAAACCGCAAAGAAGAAGCGATAAAGGCCTTTCAATCAGAAACAAAAGATTAAAGAACAAATTAGGCAATGCTGAAGCCATGGATAATTTAGTCCAAAAGACGTGCTTATCATTAATTACATATTATTATTTCCACCCACTTTCCATGTAATTTTATACAGCGAATTTTTCAATCTGCCTTTTTGAGCTGCACGCCAGTAAAAACATTTGACTTTAAATGGCTTTTCAAGGAAATACATGATTGTAGTTTATCATTCGTTGAAAAGCCTATATCGCGGTATTAATCTAAGTCACGAAAAAATAAGCATCGCTAAATGTTTTGCGGCTTTTAGTCAAATAATACGGCGCTAAAACTGGAGTCTGTCGCCATTTGTCAATAAAGCAATTC
>CAVBUY010000021.1:0-2081 GCA_963598795.1 Alistipes shahii | reverse complement strand
TCAACTGTACATTTTTATGTTAGCAGTTTTGTACATATTCAATTTAGCATTAATATCAATAAGATCCTAGAGAAGAATCACGGTTTCATAACCCGCAAGGAAATAGACGAGGAAAATATACCCTCCTGGTTTCTCGCTGATTTCGTAAAAAGGAACAAACTGAATAAAATCGCTCCTGGATTCTATGTTTCGGACGGATATATCGCGGATGAATATTTCATCCTGCAGATGCGTTACCCGAAATACATATTTTCCGGGATGAGCTCGTTATATCTCCACCGCCTAACGGATAAGATTCCGGAAGACATTTTCGTCAGCTGCCCACAAGGCTATCACCCTTCTAGAAAAGCCATACCGAGTTTAGTTATCACTCAAATCTCAAATCAAGATCTCTATCTTTTGGGGACAATGGAGGTTGAGACAATGTTCGGAAACAGTGTCAAAGTGTACGACAGAGAACGTTCGATTTGTGATTTGATCAAACATCGCGAAAAATATGACGGGGAGACTTTCGTGAAAGCAATCAGGACCTATCTAAACGATAGCCCCGATCAAAGTAAGCTTTTCCGATATGCGAAAGTGATGAAAATAGAAAATAAGGTCTTCGAAATCGTGGAGGTCATTGCGAATGAGAATTAACAAAGATTCCCTAAAGGCTAGGGCGAACAAAATTTCCAAATAGTGTGGCATCCCGCAAAATGTCGTCTATAACCGTTTCTTCTATGACGCCTTCTTATCTAGGTTAGCAAAATCGCGTTATAGCGACCATTTTGTATTGAAGGGCGGACTTTATCTTTCGTCCATCTTAGGAATCGACAATAGAAGCACAATGGACATTGATTTTCTTGTTCGCAGACTGTCGATGGAAAAAGAAAAGATTGTGAAAACAATCAAAGAAATCGCATCTATGCAAGCGGAAGATGACATCGCATTCGAGGTCGTTTGCGTGGGGAATATCAGAAAAGAGGATCGATATGGAGGATTCCAAATCACTGTTTTGGGACGTTTAGAAAACGTGCGATGCCAATTCGGAATCGACATAGCAACTGGCGACCCAATCATCCCATCGGAAAGAAATTATGAGTATAAATGCTTGGTGACGGGAGAAGAATTGCCTCTGAAAGCCTACAGCCTAGAAAGCGTCATCGCCGAAAAACTTGAGACCATCTTGGCGAGGAGCATATCGAATAGCCGGAGTAAGGACTATTACGATTTGTATATTCTTAGAAAGACACAATTGCCAAACGTAAACAAAGATTCGCTTATCGAGGCCTTTAGGGAAACCTGCCATTATCGCAAATTCAGCATCTCCCAAAGCGATGCTATGGCCTTAGTGGAGGAAATAGGCAACAACCGACAGATCAACATTCGGTGGTCGGCCTATTGCAAGAACGTGAAATACACGGAAAACCTTTTATTTAAGGACGTTATCGCATCCATAAAAGAGTGGATTGAATCGATTCTTTGAACAAATATCGAATAAAGAAAAAATAATCAAGGCTCTAGATGAATACAATAAAATGTCTCTATACCAAAAGGTTGGGTATTTGCTTGAGCTATACAACGATCAGCTCAATCTCACTAAAGACTTCTTTAGCAAATGCAAATCGCATGTAACTACCAAGGTAAACTACCTCATGAAAGATGAATTCAAAAAGGTAAGCCTCAACAAGGATTGGAATCTACTGGTTCCTCACGATATTCAATGTCGTATTAACGGAGGGTTTTGATGAATTACACAAGACAATGTTTAGCATAGCTATCGTGGGTAACATCAAGTTTGTATAAATATAAAAAGCTGGAGATGATTATAACTCCGGTTAAATGAAATTGTACTATTTAAAAAGGAAGCGATGTTGCTTCCTATAGATTTAATAAATCCGAAAATGCGATAAAAACATAGAAAAGTTTACATAACGTGAGAAGCAAAACTTGTTAGTCTAATCTATCCAATAAATCTATAAATAAATCTTTTGAGAAATAGGATAAATCTTCGTTATTAATAACAAATCGTTCTGCATCTTGTTTTACTTGATTAAAATTGACACTTTCGAATCTTTCTTTAAGCATTATTTTAAGGG
>CAVBUY010000020.1:0-2822 GCA_963598795.1 Alistipes shahii | reverse complement strand
GCGGTCCCGGCGTAGACCCAGGCCGCGGAGGCGGTTCCGACCAAGGCCAAGCAGGCGGCCGCGGTCAGCATTTTGATTTTGGATTTCTTCATTTTCTTTTCCTTTTCCCCGTTCGTTTTCGGGATGTTGGCGATGGTTTCCTTCATCAATCCGTTTTTGTCTTTTCCATAAGCGTTTTGTCTTTGTCATTATTACTATTGGCAAGCCACCGCTTTGAAGATAAAACGTTGATAAAGCCTAAACTTTCGCCTTACGTTTGAAAATTATAGGCCCCCCCCCCTCAAATTTCAAGAGGCAATCGCGCGTATGTGTAAGTTTTTTATTTAAATTACCGTTTTTATCTATTCTGGGAATTTTAAATGGCAAAAATATAAGCGGTTAACGGAAGGGCGACAAACATCATCAAACTAGAAACTACAAGAACGTAGAAGATAATTCTTAGTTTTATGAAGCGATAGGCCACAGCGACTTTGTTTTCTTTAACGCTCGCCCTTTTGGCCGCGATCGATTCATAAGCCATGATAAGTATTATTGCCAACGTGAATATATTTATCATCGTGATTAAAGAGAATATGTTGGCGTCGCTGATCATCGAAACGCCAACCAATATGGAAGAGATCGCGGCAAATAACCCCGTCCCAATCATCCCGATGCTATCTTGCTTGTTATAGCTTTGGTTGAAGAAGGCGATGATCATCCAAATGCCGACGGCGAAGATGTTGATGAAAGCTTGAATGAAAGACGACATTCCGGATTTGTTGGCACGCACGATAATTTCCAATTCGCTTTTGATGACCCAATTCGAAGGATCTTCGGTTTTTAGAGCGTTTTCTTCATTGACCGCATAATAAAGGATGCGCGTGGTCAGATCCTTTATATCGCCACTTGAATGAATACGGCGATAGCCATTCGTCATCGAGAAAGACGAAGAGAAACCGTTGAAGGCCACGTTCTCACCGTTGATTACGACTTTGTCGACCAAGTTATAACGGACATAGTCGCTGTTGCGGTTAGGCTGTATATAAATATGAAATTGCACGCTGTCTAGAGGATAGCGGGGGCTATCGAACGTCTTTTCGATTTTCGCGTCGAAATGTATTTTCTGGAAGAAACGGAATGAGCCGTCTTCCGCTTTATATGCCCTTCCATTTTCCCTTACTTCGATGCTATCTGGAACAAACATTCCGTTTCCAATGAAGAATTCGCTGTTGTTATCTGGGAAATTGTTGCTTTGCTGTTCGCCTGGAAAGGCCGCTCTTTCGCGATTCTTATATAAGGTAGATAGGCTTATGGGTTTGTTGCTTATATCGCTTGGATGAGCATATGTAGCGAAATTGAATTGTATGATGTCGGGGATATTGTCGCCATATTCCAAATAGACGTCGTTGGATCCATCGTCGCTAGGAGTGTAATTGTCGGAGAGCAAATCCTCGGTAGTATAAAAATTATCGGCGTTGAATTCTTTTCCTTCGTCAAAGCGATAGAACATTTTATGGAATTCCATTTGATCGAAGTCGAAAAAGGTGGATAACCTCGCCACATAAGAATTGCTCGAATGGGAGATATCGGCGATCTTTTCAATTTCCGCACCCGTGTCGACGTTTACATAAGTCAAGCCTTCTCTGCTTAATGCGGCCTCTTGTATCGTTTTCTCGTATTCGCTTAATTCCTCGGCGTGCTTGTATTTATCGATGGTATTTACCCTATCGATGGAAATCCAAGTCAAACAGCCGATTACAAATGCCATGATAGGCACACAAACGATAGCTAAACTGCACCAAAGCGAGACTCTTTTGCCATGGCTAAGCATGCGATAATTGCGCGATAACTCATGCTTATTCTTGAGCAACTTCCATTCGTTGTCCTTGTCTCCCTTAAGCGCGTCGATGAGTTCTTTATCGCATATAAGGTCCTTGTCCTTCGGCAATTTCAGTTTGTCGTCCTTTAAGACCTTTTTGTCTAACATGAAAAAACTGGCGATTTTATTGATTACCCAAAAAGGCACCGCACCGCCTTCATAGATTTTTTCCATGCTCTTATTGGATTGCCCGATGGCTCTGGCGAGGCTTAGATTGTGATTTTTCTTCAAATAAGCGTTCAAATGTTTAATTTTAGTGTTGATTTTATTCATAATTCGTCTTGTGCATCGCAATCATTTTAATGCTCTTAAGAGCTTAAACCAAATACAAGCATTTAAAGATGCGTTTATAGCGTTTGTCTTCATTAATTTCGAACTTTTCATTTAAAGCCTCAATCATCATTTTTCTTTTCAAGGCGTCTCCATAGCCATTATCCTTTTCGTACCTGATATATGTTCTAATTGGTACACCTAAAATCTCGGATGCGTTAGCTTGGGATAGTTTATATTTTTTGCGTGTTTCGAATAGATTCATATGTAATTCGAAATTATATTAGAATTATTGGCACTTAATTTTAATGACTATATGCCATTTTGTCGTATTGATTAATTTATATAGTGCCACTTTGGCATATTAATGTCTTTTTGATTTTTGACGTATACGAGAATCTATTACCGTATTCCAAAAACATAAAAGACGAATTGAAGAGAGGGCCGAACCCCCGCTGACGGAAATTGGCGGATGAAGAATAAAAAAACATAATCGAATCCAGTGTGCGAATCACCATTTTCATTATCGTTTTTATGCGGGATTTATTTTTTGACCTGCATTTTTATCCCGCAAAACGCCGAAGGGCCTAAAAAGAAAGAAAAAGGATTGATCGTCATGTCAATCCTATTGATCAAATTTGGTGGACCTAAATAAAGAGGAGACGAACTTAATTACGCTAATCTATTCTATTTT
>CAVBUY010000019.1:0-4175 GCA_963598795.1 Alistipes shahii | reverse complement strand
ATCGTTATGGTCGCCCCGTTGGTGACGGTTATGGTAGAAGTGATATTCGCGCTGTTATAATAGACGTTAGCTAGTCTAGTGGCGGTCTTAACGCTGTCATAGTCTTCGGTGGTAGGCATATCGTCACTCGTCACCGTTCTATAAAAATATTGATTGGAGGAACCTAAATATTCCGCTGCCTCGTAAGGCAAAACCAACGTGTCTTCCTTGCTTATCATACAGCTTTTGGATATGGTCGGGTTTATTCCGGGAATCACATATATCACATCCGCGGTTTGATTGCCGTTTCCCACCTGTAAGGCTTTTTCAATGCTCGTATAATAAGTGCCTGTGGTCTCGTTATAACAAACCGCCTTGGAATTAGAATCCATATTGACCAAGCCACCTTGGCTGGCCGTTCCATCCACTTCCAAAAAGGCGCTGAAGCCAACGCTGGTTATGGCCATTATCGCCCCAAGCGACAATATAAACGTTTTGAAAGTACGCGCCTTTCTCATGGGGCTATAGCCTCCAAACTAAACGAAAGGCTTAAGCCTGTGTTGTAATAAGATTTGAAATAATTGTAAGTATACGAACCATTCTCGTCTTCTATCTTATCTTCAAAGGTATAAGTGAATGTTGCGTTCACTTTATCCTCCGTCAAATCCAAAGATAAGATCCTGCTATATTGGGTCGTATAATCCGTTGGTTCGTCATTGATATAGGTAGGGGTTATATTGCATTTAAAACCCACCAGCAAATTCAAGAAATCCGAATTGTTGGAAGTAAGCTTCGCCCGCATCTTCAACATGCTCGGATCTGAGGAATCCGAAGATGCGCTTAAAAAATTATATTGGCTGCAGACGTCGCGGTTGATGGTGAGATTGACGGAGACGTCGACTTTGGAGACTATAGTCTCGTCAATTACCGCTCCGTCTGAGCATATAGAAAGCCGGGTATATGTGACATTATCGAAAATACCATTCTCGGCGGAGGTAACGCCCGCTACGTCTATTTGGACGTTTTTCTCTTCAAACTCGGATATCTCCGAAATGACAAGCCAAGAAGAAAAGCCGATGGCAACTAGAGAAAAACTAGCTAATAGTAAAGTCCCCCCCCGATTTCAAGCGTTCTGAGGGTCTTGTTATCTCTAGACCTAGGCTTCTTCATGCTAGATAAGTATAACACTTATCGAATTGTTATGAACTTTTGTTTTTGCTTAAGCAAATAAGGTATCTAGTTTGTCTATGTCTTTTTATCGAACTCGGGATCTATGGATGAAGAAACAAAGCTTGTTAATGCAGTTTTCATCAATAACGTCATACAAGCATCGCTTATCGTCATTCGCGTATGATTCAAGTTGTCTACAAAATGCATATAACTGGGGCATATGGAACAAAAAGAAACAATGCAATATAAGCACGTAATCATAAAATTATTGCAATAACAATCTATAGCTGATTTGACATGATACTTAGCTTGATCGTTTTTTTCTTTGCCATTTACGATGTTATCGATACTTTCTAATTTCTAGCATACGATTTTGGCGTAATTTCGAAGTTTCCAACCTGCGATTTTGGCGTTATTTTGCTTAGAGAGCTTTAATTTTGTCATTTCCATTAGATTATATTTTTGCTAAATAAAGCGTGCTTAGAAATATGGCTAAATCAAGGGAAATAAAGGCCTAAAGCATCAGCCATATGAGGAGTTGCAAAGATGATACGTTTCATCATTTTCCGTTTGATATCAATGGTTAGCGCGTTTTAAAGCGACTTAGTACCGCTAATAAAGGTCGTTTTTAAGCAAGAACTAAATGTGTTTAGATTCACATCATTTGGCGCTCGCACGCATTAAATCTTTCAATATCTTAGAAGCCTTTTCTTCAATGGGGGAGTTGTCATAATCAATGTTTTCCATCATTCTTTCGGCAGCGTCAACGATATCGAATGTATGGCAGATATTGTAATATTTGATTATTTCTTTGGAACCATCCATAAATATCGCCCCCTCGCAACTATATTATGCATTAGTTCATAAACAAGTTTTATGCTCTATTTCAAAACCCGTGAACTCCAAAACTTAAGTCAGTTTATTAACCGTAATCGGAAATGAGTCTCGCAATATGAAATTTCCTCGTTTTCCGGCTATGGAAGCATAAAACATATAGCGATAACACATTGGGTGCATTTTTTGGCCCAGAGCAAAGAAAGCCCAACACAGGCACTTTTCCTTTGTCTTTTTCGATTCGATGTGCGACAAAAAGATCGGGAACATCGCTCGTTCCACAGTCTCTCCCAACTAAACAAAATGCATAAAAAGAATTGTGATTTTGAAGAGCTGGATTGCTTTAGAATCGTTAAAAGGGCAATTGATTTTTGATTAAAGAGATCTTTTCGTCATTGCTAATTAAAAGTTTTTTCTTCAATGTAAATAGCAAACGGAAAACAAACGGAAAAGATTTTGTTCTAAAAAGTGTTTTTTCTAAATAAATATGTTTAATCAAAATGCTTTAGAAACAAACATTACAAAGGATTAACTGGAGCATATGACTATTAAAGAGACGCCGAAACAGTGCTTAATATAAATTCTTTAAATTCCAAAGCTTTGATTATCTTCAATTTTATCGCTATTTAAAATTTCAAGGATCATGTCATCCACCGTTCTAGATAATTGATATCTTCTCAATTGAAGATTATCCTCTTTATATAGGTTTTTATTTTTACGTCCGTTCATTTGTTTTGGACTGACATTATTCGGATAATAGTAAGTGATCGCTTTCCAATTCTTCGAATATGTCGGATAAATAACTTTGGCGGTTTTCTTTGAATTATGAACGGCGATTCCGTTAGACAAACCACCTATGATAGAAAAGACAGCAACAATTATCGAAAGGCTTATGATAATCTCATCGAGATACGCTTCCAAAAATTCGAAATTCAAAGGCCGACTCCAGCTGAAATTTCCAGTGAATAAGCCCATAAAGGCAACCATTAAAAGATATCCTATCGCAAGGCCTGCCGCAGCTAACGCCACATACCCAAAAAACGTTTCGATAAACATTTGAAAAAAGCTTTTTTTGATATATCCAAAATTAGGTTTGTAAACGCATTCCGACCGAAGCATATGCGTGTCCACTTCATTGCTGCCTTTTAGTTTGCTTTTGAGATTGGCTTTTTCCTCATCAGAAAGAACTAATCTCATGGCTTCGCTAGCCAATACTCGCTTGCCGTTGCTTAGAAGAACTTCTTTGTCATCAAAATAAATTTGAGTCAAAAAATAGCATAAGTCATACATTGTATCGCGATCGTCTGTATATCGATTTATAAATACCATTTTTGAACCAAAAGGCGCCAAAAAGAATTTGGAAATCTTATAAAGTTGCCTGCCTAACGGAATGCCTATGATGGTTATTCGGAACAAAACACTAAAGAACAGACATAAAATATATGAAACGAATCCACCGAAAATAAATTGCAGCGTATTTAAAACAGGGTGCGAGCTGAAATTCAATAGCACTTCGCGTCCCGCGGGTCTTGCAATCACCGGAATGAACTTGAAGCACATAATCCCAGAAGGTATTCCAATTAAGGTTAGGCACAAGCCGATCCCATAGAAAAAATTCCAGATCACTGACCAAAGTCCGATAAAAATAAACCAGAAAAAATTGAAAGCCTTGTTGAGACCGCTATTCTCACTTTTTTGCGAATCTGGCAACATAACTTGCAATTTAATTTTATTTGATTCGTTCTCTTCGCTAATAGATGCAATTGCAGAAGGGCTTGTTGAGATGCCTTCCAAATTGTTTTGATTCTTATTGCCGTTTTTAAATAATTGGCTACAATTTGGGCATTCATCAGTTTCGTTTTCAAATGTGCAACCGCAATTTGGACATTTATATTTCATAGTGTTACAAAATCACTTTGTTTGAAGCTTCTTTTTGGCAATCAACAGCTCATTATTGTTTTTCTTTAAATAACTATGAAATCTTGACAATACTGCACTCGCTATCGCACATAAAAGTCCAACAACAGTAAAAATAATTGTAAAGACTAGATCATAGTTTTTAATGACGTTTGTAATGACGATATCTAAGATGCCGAAGACAACGAAAAGAATGCCAAACACAATAGACAAAGCCAAGAATAATTTTGTCTTTTTCTCGTTTCTTACAATCTTTTCATTTAATGTTTCTATTG
>CAVBUY010000018.1:0-8878 GCA_963598795.1 Alistipes shahii | reverse complement strand
TTCCATCCTAAATTGTTCGAATATTCGCATATCCCGTCTTTGGAATTTATCGCCCCAGGGCAACCGATTCCTATTGAAGCGACATCCAAATTGTTTTCATCCAAAAAAGACATGACATAATCGGCCAGTGAAGCGATTTGCTCTTCTTGCTTTAAATTGTGGTCGAAATTATAAGAGCCTTTTTTCAATAACGAGCCATCGTCTTCTATGACGGCGATTTTTACCGATGTTCCGCCTATATCTATGCCTAAGAAATTCATAGTTTGATTTTATAGTGTCTTATTTATTGATAGATGAATGCCTTGAAAGAGAAACTATTATTTGCTGATATAGGCCTTTATGGCGCTAAAGGTTTCTTCCGAGATTTCGTGTTCTATTTTGCAGGCGTCTTCTCTAGCTATTTCTTCCGAGACCCCTATCTTTTTTAATGCTGCCAATAACACCTTATGCCTTTCATAAATCTTTGAGGCGATTTTTTTGCCTTCGTCTGTCAAATATATATAAACGGGCTCGTCAGCTACGACATAGCCTTTCTCTTTCAATTTCTTCATGGCTATTGAAACCGAAGGCTTGGAAAAGCCGGTGTAGGACACTATATCCTTGCTCCTAACTTTGCCTTTTTCGCTTAAGATCAGGATGGTTTCCAAATAGTCTTCCATCGATTCGTGTATGTTCATGCGAATATATTAACATATCGAAACAAACAAAAAAGGAGCCTTTTGGCTCCTAGTTTCGTCAAATTGCTTATTTGGTCTTTTTCTTGATGCCTTTGGAAGCCATCACATCGTCGACCAAGGACATGGCGCGACGGAGGGACAATCCGGATTTCACCTTCAAAGTAAGGGGAACGTCGGCATATTTCTTGTTGTCGGAATTGACGACCGGCAAAGTGGAATCACTGTAGTTATTGGCATCCAAAGCGAAGTTGCAGCGGAGATGTTTGCCGATAACGGTGACGAAGACGAGCTTTTCTCTATGAGCCGAGAAAGAGACGCCGGCGATCGATTCGCGGGCCTTTATGCCGTAGTTATTGGTAATATAGGCGGACAATTCATCGAATTTGTCGCGGAGATCCTTGTCGGCTTCTTTGTATTTGGTGGCGAAAGGAATGCGTTGAATGTTGAGATTGCCGGTCTTTTCTTCAACCGGTGTTTCGATAACGACTTCTTCGACTTTGGTTTCTTCGATGACGGGTTTGACTTCTTCGACCTTTGTCACGATTTCCTTATTTTCGAATTCGGCGACCTTGTCTTCTAAGACTTTGATTCTGCCTTCCAATTCATTGACAAGATTGCAGCCTTGGTTTTCGAGGAGCTTAATCTGATGGGAAGCGGATAAGGCAAAGGAGAGAGCAAAGATGGCGAATAAGCCAAGCGCAATGCAAAGGGCGAAGCTGGCGGCGTAACGCAATTTCATGACACCCATATAGTTGGTGTAAGCGATGCCTTCGATTACCCACAAGCCTCCGCAGATGTTCAAGAAAATGAAGATGGCGGGAAGAATTCCCCTTTTCTCTCTTTTCGCATAAATGATTATGGCGACGATGAGTCCGACGACGGCAGCCCAGAAGGCGCCGGCGATGGCGATTTTGTCTAAATCCCAAACCCAACCAGACTGGCCGAAGCAGAAAAAGACATTGAGGAAATAGCGATAGCTGATATTCAAAATGCCGAATCTGTGTTTTGATCCAGCGACGTTCATCGCCCAAGGGATGGCAATGGCGCTATCTCCGCCAATGGTTCCGACTGCCAAGAATGCCAAAATGGCTAAGCTGGCCAAAATGCCGAGAATGGTGGTAACTACATACCTAGTTTTTAGTTGTTTCATAAAAATATGAACTCCTTAACACTATTGACATTACTTTACTACGTTTTTTTATATAAAAAAGATAATTTAATAGGAAACCCGATTATTTTTGGAAAATTGGTAGCTTCTAGGCTATTTTCATGAGGTTTTTTGAGATTTAGTTAAACCTTTATTTGATACAAACAAAGGAGGTTGCTATAATCTTCAACGCACATAAGGACCATTAGCGCAGTGGTTAGAGCGAGCCCCTTATAAGAGCTAGGTCGTAGGTTCAAATCCTACATGGTCCACCAAAATGGAATTTGCCCCCACTAAGATGGGGGTTTTCTTTTGCTTAAATCGCATTATGTGTATAATGTAACGCACGGAGGCGTACCCAAGTGGCTGAAGGGACTGGTCTTGAAAACCGGCAGCAGGGTCACACCTGGCGAGAGTTCGAATCCCTCCGCCTCCGCCATTAAAATTGGTCCGATTAAAATCGGATGGTAACAACATGCGCGTGACTGTCTAGTTGCGCATTTTTTTATTAGACGAGCTTCTTTTTGCCTATTTCTACTGAACGATTTCGCTAAAACCCGAAAAATTGTTCAGTGGCAGTGAACGATTTAGTTGTTTTTCGAAAAATTGTTCAGTATATTTTTTATGAGGATTTGGAAAATGATCAAAAGAGAAAAATATATCGCGAAAATAAGGCCGTTTTATGATTCGGATCTCGTTAAGGTCATAACTGGAGTCAGAAGATGTGGCAAATCCATCGTCCTTTTGCAAATTATGGACGAAATCGCCAAGAAAACCGACAATATAATCTATTTGAATTTTGAGAAGACAACCGATCTTATCAAAGTCCGTAATTCCTATTTAGGAATAATCGACTACATTGAGAAGAACCGCAAAGAATCGAAATGTTATATCTTCTTAGATGAGGTCCAACTAATAGACAAATGGGAGATAGCCATAAAGGATTTAAGACTCGGCAACAATTCAGTTTTCGTTACTGGCAGCAATTCTAAACTTCTATCCAGTGAAATCCTCAATCTTCTCAGCGGTCGCTTCGTCGATTTCAGAATCAGGCCATTTGTTTATAAGGAAATTCTTGAATTCGTTAAAGAAAACGGAGCGAATTGCAGTGAGACAGACTATTTGATTTGGGGCGGATTTCCGGCTAGATTCTCGCTTATTGGTTCGGAGTCTCAAAGAGAATATTTGGACGATCTCAAACAAACCATTGTTTATAATGATTTGATCATCAGACACAAAATAAAAAAAGACGTATCTTTCAAAAAAATCGTCGATTTCGTCTTATTGTCGAATTCTCGGATAATTTCGGCCAGAAGCATCGCAAAGGCCATTGAAAACGAATGCCAAAACATTTCCTTGAACACGGTCATCAAATATTTGGAGTATCTCAAAGAGGCATATCTAGTTGACGAAATAGAAAGATATTCAAACAAAACGAAGAGAAAGCTTGCCTACTACTACAAAATCTATGATTCTGACGTGTGTTTCAATTCGCTTGGCGCCTTAAACAACAGATTCGATTTGGATCACAATTTGGAAAACGTCGTTTATAACGAGCTTCTTTATATGGGATATGAGGTGAACACTTATTTGAACGATAACAAAGAAATTGATTTTTTGGCCGTAAAAAACGGAAAAGAATATTTCATTCAAGTGGCTTATAGCGTCCTCGACGAAAAGGCTTATAAACGGGAATTTTCGGCTTTTTACAATCTAGAGCAAGACAAAATGAAGATTCTCATAACTTGCGACAATGTCGATTATTCGACCAGTTTGGTCAAACATATTAAATTCGAAGATTTCCTTCGCATGAATGATTTGCCATAGTCTGGAATTCTTTTTTGAGGCAAGCGTATAAAACATCCCTAGTATGTCGCCGATTTGCGTCGCGTCATTTGAAATAGACCATGAATACCAAGCCAATCTGCATTTTTGATTATTCATGTCCTTTATTTTCTCTATAATATCTCCTTGTCGGGAGTAGCTAAGTAAGTGACCGTCAACACGATATCGATAATATCCGGAAACTTACCATATAATTATGCGCGAGACGACGATTTGTTCGTTTGGGAGTAATTATATGTTTGAAACGAAGAATCTTTCGGATATCAAGAATGAGCTTGATACCGATTACGAAGTTGGCTTAACAAGCGAAGAAGCCAAGAAACGTTTGGAAAAATACGGTCCAAACAAATTGGCGGAGAAAAAGAAAAAGTCTTGGATCCGCATCTTTTTCGAGCAGATGAACAATCCGATGATTTTCGTTTTGTTCGCCGCCATTGCCGTAACTATCGGCGTTTCTATCTATGAAACGATCAAAGCCGGCAGGTTTTCCTTTCTGGAAATCGGCGATTGGCCTGATGTCGTCATCGTTTTGGCCGTCATTATTTTGAATTCCGTGATCGGAACCGTTCAGGAAGTTAAGGCCGCGACATCCTTAGATGCTTTAAAGAACCTGGCCGCACCTGAATGCCACGTCATTAGAGATGGGCAGAGAATGAAAATCAAATCACAAGATTTGGTTCCCGGAGATATCGTCGTTTTGGAAGAAGGCGATACCGTTGGAGCAGACATTAGGCTAATCGAAGCAGTCAATTTGAAAATTAACGAATCCTCGCTTACGGGAGAATCCGTCCCGGTTTTGAAAAACTCGGAAATAACTTTTTCAGACGAAGTCGGAATCGGGGACAGGGTCAACTTGGCTTTCATGTCGACCCCTGTCACTTATGGACGTGGAAAAGGCGTGGTCGTATCCACGGGCATGAACACCGAAATCGGACATATCGCCAAAGCGTTGGATTCGGAGGAAGACGAACAAACCCCGCTTCAAAAAGTCTTGTCCAAATTGAGCAAGGTCCTAGGTTTTTTCACTTTGGGCGTAGTAGTCGTCGTTTTGATAGTAGACATCATCTATATCTTCGTTCATAACCAGCAAAGCGATATCAGTGCTTGGATAGATTCCGTTTTGAGCGCGATAGCCTTGGCTGTGGCTGCCATACCTGAGGGCTTGGCCGCGGTGGTCACCATCGTCTTATCCATAGGCGTCCAACGCATGGTCAAAGCCAACACCGTGGTAAGAAAACTCCCCAGCGTTGAGACTTTGGGCGCCGTATCGGTGGTCTGTTCCGACAAAACCGGTACCCTTACCGAAAACCGCATGACGGTTCTTGAGGCTTATGCCGACAACCGTTACTTCGAAGAAAAGGACTTCAACGAAGAGTCAAAAGGCAAAGAAAAGGATTTGACTTTGCTAGCCAAAGGCATGTCTTTGTGCTCTAATGCCTCGGTGGATGATGGCTTATATGGCGATCCGACCGAAATCTGCTTGGTGGTTTTGGCCAACAAATTCAACATGCATAAAAAGGACATCGAAGCCTTGACCCCAAGGGTTGACGAACTTCCGTTTGACAGCGAACGCAAGATGATGTCCACGAAACACAATGAAGGCGACAAATATATCGTTTACACCAAAGGCGCCTTGGATAGCATTTTGGCTCACACCACCAATATTTTGATTGATGGGGAAGTTCGCCCGATAAATGAAAAAGATGTAGAAGATATCTACAAAGCGAACAAATATTTCTCCGACAAAGCCTTGCGCGTTTTGGCTTTGGCTTACAAATATAGCGACGAGACCATTGCGGAAGAGGATTTGACTTTCGTTGGCTTGGTCGCGATGATCGACCCCGCCAGGAAGGAAGCCGCCCCTGCGGTAGCCACCTTTAAGGGAGCGGGTATAACGACCGTCATGATCACGGGCGACCATATCGACACCGCCTTTGCCATCGCTAAGCAACTTGGCATCGCCGATGATATCTCGGAATGCATGATGGGCAAAGACATCGATAAACTTAGCTTCGAGGAACTTCGGGAAAAAGCCAAGACCGTGCGCGTATTCGCCCGCGTGTCTCCTCAAAATAAGGTATCGATAGTCAAAGCCTTCAAAGCCAACGGCAATATCTGCGCCATGACTGGAGATGGGGTAAACGACGCCCCGTCATTGAAAGCCGCCGATATTGGCATTGCCATGGGCATTACCGGAACGGACGTTGCAAAATCGTCAGCCGATATGGTTTTGGTCGACGACAACTTCGCTTCGATAGAAAAAGCGGTGGAAGAAGGAAGGGGAATATACGCCAATATAAAGAAAACCGTTCTGTTCTTACTTTCCTCCAACATCGCCGAGGTTTTGGCAATGTTCATCGTCATTTGCCTTGGCTTCCCTTCCCCTTTTATCGCCATCCATCTTTTGTGGGTGAACCTCATTACCGATTCCTTGCCAGCCATCGCTTTGGGAATGGATAAGAAAGATCCTAATAACATGAAGGAAAAACCGCGTGGGGCCAATGAGACATTGTTCTCCCATGGAGGATATGCCATAACCATCGGATATGGGGCATTGATCACCGTTTCCGTTCTTTTCGCCTATTTCAGCGCTTTCTGGCTAAATGGGATATACGCTTGGAAAGAAATAGTGAACGCCGCGGAATTGACGCCGGATATATTGCTTCAAGCCAGAACGATGGCTTTCGTAGCTCTAGCCATTTCCGAATTGTTCCATATGGTCGGAATGAGCAATCAAAATCGTTCGTTCATTCACGTCTTCAAAGGTGGGAACTGGATGATGCTATTGGCTTTCTTGGCTGGTCTTGGATTGCAGCTATTCGTGGTCGAAGCCCCATTTATGAGGGCGATATTCTCCACCTCGAACTTAGACTGGAAGGAATGGCTGATAACCGCTGCGATGTGCGTTACCCCGCTTATAGTCCACGAAATCGTCGTATTGGTTAAATGGATCAAAAAGAAAGCTACCAAAAAAGCCTAATGTAAATCAGTCAATCAAATCCCGTCTCTCGTTAAGATTGACGGGATTTTTGCTTCATTATTCGGTTTGATAGGCTTTTGGAGGCATTTGTCAGTTTCGTTTTCGCGTGGAATTAATAAATGGCGCGTTTATAATAATTAAGATTTTTAGAAACGAACGGGAGACTATATATGTTATTGGCACCAAAGATATTCGGAAAAGAGCATTTGATTTTCTTGGCGATCTTCTTAGTTGTCCAAATTAGCGTATTGGTCGTAGCCAAACTAAAGTTCAAAAGTGAAAAATCCCAATGGATTTACCTTCGCGTCATGGCGGGCCTAATTCTCGTATTCAATATAATAAACAGGATAGGTGTCGGCATCGATGATGGCTGGCTTTATATGACGCCAAACACTTTTTGCTCGTTGACGAGCTTTGTTTTGCCCATCATCGTTCTTTTCGGCAAAAAAGACCTATATTGCTATAACGGGCTTTGGTATTTGGGGTTTTTCGGCGGATTGGCCACGTTAATTTATCCTGACTTTATTGGCCAAGCCGAAACTATTTGGCACCTTAATACGATATTCAGCCTCCTTCATCATGGGACGATGTTTTTCCTTTGCATCGCGATGGGGATGTTTAAAGTGTTTAGACCCAGCATCAAGAAATCTTGGGGATTCCCGCTGGTGTTTTCCCTATATATCGTCATTGGGTGCTTCGAAATACATGTATTAAAAATGGATGAGGCCATGTGCATTATCGACCCATTATTAAGCAACACCCCATTGTATTGTTGGTTTATCTTGGTTGGAGGAACGGCGTTGGTTTATGCCGCGGCCGCGTTATATACCTACGTTCCAAGGCTCTTTTCAAAACAAAAAACGGGAAAGTAAATCCGTAAAATAATTGCGATTTGTTGTCATAAAAAAACGGGCAAGTCATTTTGCTTCGTATCATTTCAAACTGAACAACGTTTTATTCGCACTTTGTCGGAAGGCTCGCTTAGGGCAAAACGCATTATGAAAAACAATTGAGAGTCGACGCTATTTGGCGTCAAATTCTCATTTTGCTATTGACCGTTATAGATGGTTAATATAATATACTGCTTGCCCAAAAACTATGTCGCGGGGTAGGGCAGTCTGGTAGCCTGCCAGGCCCATAACCTGGAGGTCGGTGGTTCAAATCCATCCCCCGCAACCATACGTATCGGTCGCCGGAATTGAACATAAATTCCGGCTTTTATTTATAAATAAAAAATTATTGCAATAATTTGAAATGGAAAATAAACCATTCTTTTCTTTTTTTGCTTGGCGTCAATCCATTATTAGCGGAATGAATTCTAATATTGTTATAAAAATCAAAACATTTAGTCAAATACTCTTTTATAACTCGCGAGTTTTCATACTTATTATTGCTGACATTAATTTCCCTACTTCTAAGTTTTGAATAAAATCCTTCCATGCATGCATTGCCGTTAGGCGAACCTAGATATGGAAATGATTGTTTTACACCCATCATTTTTGACGTTTCCATAAGCCCATAAGTTTTAAATTCTATGCCCTGATCGCTATGAAATAATAAATCCATCGGTTCGTTCCTTGATTCAAATGCATTATTAAATGTATTAATTATTAAATTGTCGCTTAAATTATATGATAATCTTCATGCGATAATTTTCCTAGCATAAAGATCTAAAATAACACATAAATAATATTTAACACTTCTAACATTAATTTCTAAAAAATCGCTAAACCCAACTTTGTTTGGATCATCTTGATTGAATTTTCTTTCCGAAAATTTCTATAATAACTTCGTTTTGCTCTATCAAAAATTGGCTTTTCTTTTTAATCATTACCTTCTTTATAAGATTGTTTTCAGCCATTATTTTCAGAACAGTTTTTTCTGAATTAATTCCTTTATGTCTTAATGCAGCAACTATTTTGTCTGCTCTGTATATGCATGTTGATCCATTAAATATAGCGGTGACTTCTTATGTAAGAAATTCATTCCTTGTAATAAACCAAGGCTTTTTGACTCTTGTATATAAGTAGTGCCTCAAGGAAGTTCTGCTAATTTTGATGACTTCACTGATTTAATTATGATTATAGTCAGGATGACATTCTAAGAATTTTTTAGCCACCATTTCCTTTTGCAAAGTAGATGCATTAATTCCTACCCCGATGTTTTGATAAATGAATAAAAATCTTTTGAACTTTTCACTTTCTTTTAACAAAATTACTTTTTTGACCA
>CAVBUY010000017.1:0-14713 GCA_963598795.1 Alistipes shahii | reverse complement strand
CCTAAAAAATTGGCGCCATATACAGCAAGAAAACGTATTAAGGATAAAGATACATTTCTTCATTCCTTTCTCCATGATTTTCAATTTTCTAATTTGATAGCAGAAACAAGCAGACATTTAGAAGATTTGACTGGATTAGGTGGCGTGATATGTCCAGATCCAACGATTTCTATTGGTGGTTCAAAAACAATTAATCAGGCTCAAGTATATTTTTCTAGGGCGGTAGGATTCTATCTTCAAAGAAATGGCGTATTCGCAATTCCTTGTGTTAGATGGGGAGATTCATCTACATATGATTATTGCTTTCTTGGCGTTCCTGAAAATTATATTGTCGCAATTAGTACGCATGGATGCATAATGCCGTGCAAAGAAAATAATAATGAACTGCGTAATGCCTTTATAAAAGGGCTCCCGATTATGTTACAAAAGCTTAAACCGAAATATGTTGTTGTATACGGAAGAATGCCGGATGAAATATTTGGACCATATAAAAGCGTGACACAATTTGTTCATTTTGATAGTGATTTACAAAATTATTTTAACGGTAGAAAGGAGAACAAATAATATGGGCGCGACTATTCATTATGTTGGTAGAAAACAACAATATCGTTCATTAGAACAAAATATAAGTTCAGTAACTAAAACATTTGCTCTCACTGATGGATATTTCGGTATTAAAGGTACATCGTTAACAATAAGAGAGATACACGCTAGAAATCATGAACAAATTGCAAAAGATTTCTTTAATAAAATAGCT
Source organism: Alistipes shahii (assembly GCA_963598795.1). Classification (GTDB taxonomy): domain Bacteria; phylum Bacillota_I; class Bacilli_A; order RFN20; family CAG-826; genus UBA4951. Next base: position 13,956 of record CAVBUY010000017.1, on the reverse strand, counting down.
AAAGGCGGTATTTTAGATTTGAAAACATTACCGGGTGGAGTTGTTTCGAGATTAAAGGATGGTACTAATATATCGTATAGAAAAATTACAAAGTCACCGAATAGTCCTGCTGTCGAAATTAGATTTAAATCAGTTAATTCAAAATACGGTATTTATGATCAAAAAATACATTTTGTACAAGATTAATTAAAGGAGGGCAATATATTTATGGTTAATTTTTGTTTAAAAGAAGAAGAAAAGAATTTACTTAAAAGTTTAATTGGCAAAAAGTTAATTAAATACAGGCATGATCCTTTGGATAAATTTGGGGGAGAAACGGTTTATGGCCGAGTCGAATTATTTTTCGAAGATGTCATTATATTGATTGATTACGACTACGAAGCTTATCCATTATTTGGGAATACTGTTGATGACCATCCTAAATTTGCTGTAAAAATAATCAAGGAAGAAGAGGCTACATCTGCTTTACAAGATACATGTCAAATTAATATCAAATTTGATGAAATTTTGACTTCAATTATTTTAGTGGAAGAATATACAAACGTTGAATGGGACGGCAAAAAAGATGATGTTAGAATTTTGACCGCTATTATATTCAAATTTGGAAATAAGGAAATCGCTTTGCAAGGTGACTATATGATTCCTTTACTAGATATATTTAAAAGTGAAAATTCAAAAGAAAAACTCATTGCACCCGGTAATGAGTTTAATCAACCAGACACAAAATTTGAAACTGTTAGAAAATTTATTGAATTAAAATACTAAAAATTGTGTTAACTTCGTTGCGTAAACACAGCTGAAAGTTGCAGCATCGATGAATTCGATGCTGCTTTTATTTGTGTTTTATTGGCTCTTTAAATTCTGAGCTGGTATTAGTTGGTATTTCAAAAATTGACTGGCCAATCTTATAAACTTAAGTTGGTATGAAAAACAAGTCGCCGCGGCTTGTTTTTAACGCTTTCTCGGACTCTTCCATCTAGTTAGAGTGAGCTTAGTTCTGAACCTATCGAAGCTCCTGTATCCGTAACCTGCGTCCATTTCCGTTTGGGCCACAGATTCGTTGGCTTTCCAAGCCTTATACGGAATTCCTTACCCCTTTCGAGGACTATCCGTTCTCAGAAAACAGTCAGTATTTATACGGTCTCCTTTCTCCAAAATTTTTGTGAAACAATCATAGGGAAAAGGAAAGTTTTTCAACCAATCTGACATATCAATTTTTTAAACCGTTAGTTGGTATGACGAAAACTAATACCAACTCAGAATTTAAAGAGCCATTTTATTTAGATTGTAATATCACGGAAAAGTGACAATATAGTATTGTAAGAGGATAAATAAATGTTTCATAAAATTAAAAACGTTGCGCCTTTAGATGATTATTTTCTAAGTGTTTCTTTTGTTGAAGGTGTTACTAAAAAATACGATGTAAAACCTCTCTTTAAACAATTTGAGATATTCAGTGATTTAAAAAATGATGCACTTTTTAAAAAAGTACATGTTGGACCTGCTGGTTATGGTGTTATCTGGAATGACGACATCGATCTTGCTTGCGATGAAATATTTGAAAACGGCGAAGTAATAAAAACCCCATTTGATGGTTTAATTGCGTTTTCTGAAGCTACAAAAATTTGGAATTTAAATGAATCGACATTAAGAAAAGCAATTAAATATGGAAAATTAGTTGATGGTGTAGACGCATGTAAATTTGGTAAACAATGGGTTGTTTTCACCGAATCTATGAAAAGAGAATATGGCATTCCTAAATTTAATTAAACACTTTTTATTTATATAAAAAAGGTTGGCGAGCAGCTGTCGTCCCCCCTTTTTTTATTACCGCATAGTATAAAAATAACCAAACACCTATAATTTGTAATTGTTGTAGCGCAAAGCAAAAATAATGACGAGATTTCAACGGATAAAAGATGAGTCTATTAAGGCGGTTCTTATGCACCTTAAAAAATGGATTTAATTTTTATGCTGTTTTATTTAGGTGATGCTATAAAATCTCACTAATGTATAATTCATTCGTATGAAATATGTAGTCATCGTTGCCACTTTATTTGTCATAGGATCCGTGTTCGGATACGTCTTGGAAGTGCTCTTTAGAAGGTTCTTCTCCCGACATAAATGGATGAATCCGGGATTTATGGTCGGACCATATATTCCTTTGTATGGGTTTGGGACCATCATCTTATACGGCTTTTCCAACATCCCTTGGCATAACATCATCGATTCCGAAGCTTGGATCGTGGTCATTACCGTTCTTTTGATTGGCATATCCTTAACTCTTATCGAATTGATCGGCGGACTTATATTCATTAAAGGAATGCATATAAAACTTTGGGATTATTCCAATAGATGGGGCAACTTCAAAGGCCTCATTTGCCCCTTGTTCACCTTCTTTTGGTTCGTGGGCGGGGCTTTGTATTATTTCTTCGTCAATCCGTATTTGGTAAAGGCGATAGAATGGATATCCGAAAATCTCATATATACATTCTTTATAGGAATTGTCATCGGCATGATGATCGTCGATGCCTGCTACTCGGTGCATCTAGGCATGAAAATCAAGAAGGTTTCCGATAATTTAACCGTTAGGTTCGACCAATTCAAAGACGAATTGAAAGAAGCCCCGGAAGGTAGCGCCAAGAGCAAGTTCTACGGAACCATGATCGACATCAAGGCCAATAACGACTCATTGCGAGAAGCGGTCAGAAAACACGTCCAAAGCCTCCAAAAACCCAAGATGTGGTGGAAGAAAAACAAAGATACAGAAACCGTTGAAAACAAAGAGACCGACAAGAAAGATTAAGACTTTAAAACATTAGGTGCATATCGCTTTAAAGCGTTTGCATAAACATGCTAAAATCAATTCGCGAGGATATCGCGAACATAAAAAAGGAGAAAAACCATGGAACTAAAAGGATCCAAAACAGAAAAGAATCTGCAAGCCGCTTTCGCAGGTGAATCCCAAGCCAGGAACAAATACACCTATTTCGCATCAAAGGCCAAAAAGGAAGGCTATGAGCAAATAGCCGCCTTGTTCTTGGAGACCGCCGACAACGAAAAAGAGCATGCCAAGCTCTGGTTCAAATATTTGGAAGGCGGAGAAATCAAATCCACTGCCGAGAATTTGGAAGCGGCAGCCGCTGGCGAAAACTACGAATGGACCGATATGTACGAAGAATTCGCCAAAGTCGCCGATGAAGAGGGCTTTAAGGAAATTGCCGCCAAATTCCGCATGGTCGGCGCCATCGAAAAGCATCACGAAGAACGCTATTTGGCTTTATTAAAGAACGTCAAAGAAGGCAAGGTCTTCATTTCCGAGGACGTCGTCATCTGGAAATGCCGTAACTGCGGCCATATCGTGGTCGGCAAGCAAGCTCCAGCCATTTGCCCGGTCTGCAAACACCCGCAATCCTTCTTCGAGATGGAAGTGAAAGCCTACTAAATAAGATTCATCAAGAAAGCCTTCCGACCAAAAGGAGGGCTTTTTGTTTGATATCCTATTCATTTTCACAAATAACTTGCTTATGAGTTTCCATTTATGGATAATATACGGGCGTGGAAGATGGACCATTGGTGTAGCGGTCTAACATGCCTCCCTGTCACGGAGGAGATCGAGAGTTCGAATCTCTTATGGTCCGCCACGTTAATATAAGGGCCGGTAGCTCAGCAGGTAGAGCAATGGACTGAAAATCCATGTGTCGGCGGTTCAACTCCGCCTTGGCCCACCATTATTAAAGAATGCCCCAATTAAAACGGGGCTTTTTCTTTTCTATTTTTAGGCTTTTCGAAAATGAATGATTTTGATTTGCTAATCGGAAAAAGTGTGGAAATACACAAAAAATCCGAATAGAAAGTGCGAAAAATGGCTATTTTGTCAAAAACTAATCGGAAAAAGTGTGGAAATACACAAAAAATTCGAATAGAAAAAAATTATAATATAGCGTAAAATATAACCGAAAAAAGAGAGTGAATGGGTGTTAAGGAGAAGATATGATTTCCAGAGATTATTATTTGAATGAATTGCTTTCTTCGATGTGGAATGGATTTCCTAAGGTTATCACCGGGATAAGACGCTGTGGCAAATCGTATTTGCTAAATGAGATTTTTCGTTCGCATCTGATTGCCAAAGAAAACGTTCGTCCAGACGATATTTTATCGATCTCTTTAGACAGCGATATCAACGCTTTCTTAAGAGACCCCATCGAATTGGGAAATTACGTCAGGAATTGGGCAAAGGGTAAAAAAAGATCTTTCGTGATGATCGACGAAATTCAAAAAGTATTTACTTTGGTTAACCCCGCTCTTACCGATGGGAAACATGTTTTGGCTAAAGACAAAGACAAAGAAACCTTAGGTTTCGTCGATGTGATTCTCGGGCTATCGAAAGAGAAAAACATCGATTTATACGTTACCGGTTCCAACTCCAAGATGCTTTCGAGCGACATCATCACCGAATTTAGAGACAAGGCCACCAATATCCATTTGACCCCATTATCGGTGAAAGAGTCATATGAATACCAATCAAAGGATAATTTTTCGGAATTCGTTAACGAATATTTGACCTATGGCGGAATGCCTCTCGCTTTTTTGGAAAAAGACGAGGAAAAGAAAAAGTCATACCTCAAGTCGTTGTTCACGACCACATATTTCAAAGACATCATGGAGCACAACAATCTTAGAAAAAGCGAGACATTAGACGAATTGATGAATATTATAGGCGACAATGTCGGCTCTTTGATAAATTCAAAGAAAATTGCCTCTTTGTATTATGCAAAGAAAAAAACCAAGATAAGCGAAGAGACGATTCAATCTTATTTAGACTATTTCGTCGATGCTTATCTTATTCAAGAGGTTAGGCGTTTCGATATAAAAGGAAACGAAGAAATCGGAGCGTTGCGAAAATATTATTTCACAGACTTGGGATTGAGAAATGCCAGGTCCAATTTTGCCTATCCCGACTATGGCCATTTATTCGAAAACTTGGTTTATAATGAATTGATACGCGCTGGATATAACGTAAATGTCGGCGTTTTCGACGTTTTTGAAAAGGACAAAAACGGCAAAACCATAAGAAAAAACTACGAAGTCGATTTTAAGGCAGTCAAAGGAAACAAACGCTTATATATCCAAGCTTGTTTGGATTATGGCGACGGAAACAAAATACGTGAGCGCACGCCATTCCGCTATCTGAACGATTCATTTACGAAAATCATCGTAATAAACAAAGATATCAAAGAATGTTTGGACGATGAGGGAAACACAATAATAGGCATCAAAGAATTTTTGCTTCGATACCTTTGATAGCCGATCGGTTTTACCAGTAGCATCCCTCAAAAGAATGTTTTGAAAACGTGGTTCAAAAATTCGCCTTACGATAACGATCATCCTTATCCGAATTAAATGGATTGGCCAGTTTTAGGCATGTCATTCATATTCAATAAATATGACTGTTAATAATTTCCCTATACAAAAAAGGTGAACCCTCATTTAGAATAGCCTAGTTGGGCGACCCCCAACATAGGAGTTTTCATTATGATCGTCGATAAATTTGATACCTTGGTCCAAAAACTAAAATGGAACGTTTTGAAGGAAGTGTGCAAATCCTATTGGAACGGCACTTTGGATGAAGATAGGGAAAAGATACCTTTGATAATATCCCCGGGCCCCAATTCCGAATACAGGGAATCGATAGATAGGGAAAGGGAAATCGTCGAAGAAAGAATCAAACTCGCCTTGGGAGGAGACAAAGAAAACCCCAACATGGTCGAAGTCATAAAATCCGCTTGCGACCAATGCCCATTCGGGGGAATGTACGTGACCGACATCTGCCGTGGCTGCATCGCCCATAGATGCGCCCAAGCCTGCAGAATAGGCGCCATTTCCTTTGGCCCCGACCATCGTTGCAAGATAGACAAAACCAAATGCGTCAACTGCGGAATGTGCGCCAAAGCCTGCCAATACGGCGCCATCGTCAATAGGCAAAGACCCTGCGAGCAAGCCTGCAAGATTAAGGCCATAAACCACGCCAACGGCTATGCCAGCATCGACGAAGTTAAATGCGTGCGCTGCGGACAATGTTCGGCCGTCTGCCCATTCGGGGCCATCATGGATAAGTCCTATATCACCAAATGCATCGACATATTGAAGGAAGCTAGCAAAGGGGGAAACAACGTTTATCTCATCTTGGCTCCTTCGGTGAAAACCCAAGTGAGAAATGAAACGTTGGGCCAGGCTATAACCGCCTTTAAAATGATGGGCTTCACCTATGTGACCGAAGCCGCTTTGGGCGCCGACATAGTGGCCTTAAACGAAGCCAAAGACCTAGAAAAGGAAGGAAGCTGCACCTCAAGCTGCTGCCCGGCATTCGTGATGTATGTGAAGAAAGCCTTCCCGGATTTAGCGGAAAAAGTGTCCAACAATTATTCTCCTATGGCCGCCCTAGCCAAATATATCAAGCTAAAAGACCCTAAGGCCAAAACCGTTTTTGCCGGGCCTTGCATTGCCAAAAAAATGGAGATGTTTAGAGAAAATTCCTCAAAATGGGTCGATTGCGTCATCACCTTCGAAGAGCTCCAGGCTCTCGTTGATTCCAGAGAAATCGACACCAAAGCCTTAGAAGAAACCCCGTTAGACGAAGCCAGCTTCTTCGGCCGCATATTCGCCCGTTCCGGCGGATTGTCGGATGCGGTGGTCCAAGCCATGAAGGAAAACGGATCGGAGTTTGAGGTGAAAGCCGTCAAATGCTCGGGTTTAGATCAATGCCGCACGGCTTTGACCCAAATGAAAGGCAATCGCCTTCCCGGCAATTTCCTCGAAGGCATGGCTTGCCCGGGAGGATGCATCGGCGGTCCTGCGGCCTTGAAACACGAGCCGTTGAAAGACCCTCTGACCATCGATAAATACGGTCAAGAATCCTCCTTGCCGAGCATAAAAGCTTCCTTAGAAGCGATAAACGCGGATTGTTCCTTAGCTAACAACAAAGAATGACGTCGGCCACCGAAAAACGGTGGCTTTTCTTTACTTACTTGCTTTTCTTTGGAAAAGCCGGCTTATATGTGCTAATCTTACCGACGTAACCCAATCGGATTCTTTAGAATCGATTGAAAGTTAGGAGAACGATTATGATTGAAGAAGCCTTGAATGACCAAGAGATAGCCAGAAGGGATAAGCTCCCGAAATACGAGGAATTGGGAGTGGATCCGTTCGGGTCTCGTTACGATTGGAAGGACCAAATCAAGGATCTCAAAGACAAATACGGCGAAGAAAGCGAAGAAGGACTCGCCGAAAAGAACATAGAAGTCAACGTCGCCGGACGTTTGCTCTCCATCCGTCGCATGGGCAAGGCTTCGTTCGTGAATATCCATGACGAATACGGCAATATGCAAGCTTGGATTGGCTTAAACGTCATCGGGGAAAATGCCTATAACGTCTTCCGCTTGGCGGATTTGGGCGACATTGTCGGTTTAAAGGGCACCTTGATGAAGACGAGGACCGGAGAATTGACCATCCGCGTCACCGAATATACCCATATATCCAAATGCTTGAAGCCTCTTCCGGAGAAATTCCATGGGCTTACAGATTTAGAAGAACGTTGCCGCCATCGCTATGTCGATCTCATCGTTAACGACGATTCCAGACGCGTCGCCTTGCTTAGGCCGGCTATTGTGAAAGCCATCCGTTCCTATTGCGACGATTTGGGATTTATCGAGGTGGAAACCCCGGTTTTGTCTCCTATTGCCGGCGGGGCCGCGGCTAAACCTTTCATCACCCATCATAACGCGTTGGACAAGGACTTCTATCTAAGAATCGCCACCGAATTGAACCTCAAGAAATGCATGATTGGGGGAATCGACCGCGTTTACGAAATCGGCCGCATATTCAGAAACGAGGGAATGGACAATCGCCATAACCCCGAATTCACCACCATCGAGCTCTATCAAGCCTATGGGGATCTAACGGATATGAAGGAATGGGCCGAAAGCCTAATTAGAAATATCGCCGATAAGGTCATGCATAAGGAAGTGTTCCATTGGCGCGGGGCGGACATCGATTTGTCCAAACCGTTTAAAAACATTTCCATGGCCGAGGCCATCAAAGAAAAAACGGGCGTTGATTTCAATAAGCAAATGACTTTCGAAGAAGCGAAGGCTTTGGCCAAAGTTCATCATTTGGAAATCGAGGACAATTGGACTAGCGTAGGGCATATCATGCAGGGATTCTTCGACGAATTCGTGGAAGAAAGCTTGATTCAGCCGACCTTCATCCATACTTACCCAATAGAGATTTCCCCTCTTACCAAAAAGACCAAGGACCCTCGTTTCGTCGATAGGTTCGAGCTCTTCATCGGCGGGGCGGAGATCGCTAACGCCTATTCGGAGTTAAATAACCCCTTCGATCAGAAGGAACGTTTCTTAGCCCAAATGGAAGCCAGGGAACATGGTGACGAAGAAGCTAACGAAATAGATTACACCTTCCTGGACGCCATGAATTACGGGATGCCTCCAGCTGGTGGAATCGGCATGGGAATCGATAGATTGACCATGCTTTTGACTGAGGAAGACGCCATCCGCGAAGTTATTCTCTTCCCGACCATGAAAAACGAATAAGAAAAAAGAAAGAATCCATCCTTTGGGTTCTTTTTGAACGAAAAGCGATAAGCCGTTGGCTTTCGTAGGTGAATTATGTCTAAGACTTTGACCAAGCTAAAGAACATGCTTGGGGGCCAAATAGATTTGACCGGCCCAAAACTATTTAAGAACCTGTTGCTATTTACCCTTCCGATAGTCCTTTTGTCGTTGCTTCAGCTTATATATACGGAAGCCGATCAATTGGTCGTCAACTATTTCGGCGGGGGATATCGCTCATTCGTGGCCGTGTCCACCAACGGGCCTTTGATCAATTTGATAATCGCTTTGTTTTTGGGCTTGTCCGTGGGGGCTAACGTCGTTATGGCCAGGGCCAAAGGCAAAGACGACAAAATAAAGGCCGAAAGGACATTGCATATGTCGATGTTCCTTTCTTTGGTCGTTGGGGTTGGCGCGGGAATAGTCGGCTTCTTCGTCTCCCCTTATTTGTTAGAAATAATGAAAGTCCATGAGGAAGTGATCGACAAAGCCACGACATATCTTAGGCTTTATTTCATCGGCCTCCCGTTTTTGATGATATTCAACTATGGCTCCTCGATTTTAAGGGCCATGGGAGATAGCAAACGCCCGCTTTATACCTTAATAATCTTCGGGATAGTCAATATCGGCTTGAATTTCCTTTTCGTCATTCCCTTTAAGATGGACGTTATGGGAGTTGGCTTAGCCACGGTCATCTGCGAGGCGGGGGAAGCCATTGCCATATTGTTGTTCTTGTCTCTCAACAAAAAGGCTTACGTCCGTTTTGACCTTAGAAAATTATTCAAGATCCATGGGAAGGAAATTAAAGAGATATTGGCTAACGGCATTCCGGCCGGATTGCAGTCTCTGGCCTTTACTTTGTCTAATGTTTTTATCCAAACATCCATAAATTCTTTTGGTTTGGCCATAACCGCCGGGTTTTCCGCCTCCTCCCAAGCCGAGAATTTCATATATATGATAATGAACGGCTTCTCGGTGGCGGTGGTTTCCATCACCGCCCAAAACGTCGGGGCCAAAAACGAGAGAAACATAAGAAAGATATTGCTTTATTCCACCCTTACCGTGGCTTTCCTTGGCTTATTGATAGGCGGGATATTCGCTTTATTAAGAGATGAGATAATATCCATTTTCCTTTCCGAGAAATCGGTGGATTCCGCGGAAGAGCTGCTTTTAGCCAAGCAAGTGGGAACGAAAAGGCTTTTGGTCATATCCCTCACTTATTTCCTATGCGGGATAATGGACACCGAAGGTGCTTATTGCAGAGGCTTGGGACATGCGATTTCCCCAGCTATAATCACTTTCTTCACCGTTTCGGTCACCCGTATCTTGTTCATTGAAACGTTATTTAGGTACGTGGAATACTTCCATACCCCGGAATGGGTCACTTGGTCTTGGGCGATATCCTGGATTTTGGCTTCTTCGGCATATTGGATAGTCATTCCGAAATATAAAAGGGAAGCCATAGAAAAAATAGAAAGAAGCAACCCAAAAAACAAAGAGGCTTACGATAAGGCCATTTATAATTTCAAAGAGAGGTTCTCAATTGAGCCGGAGATGGAGATATTCTCTCCGGGAAGATTGGAAATAATCGGCAACCACACCGACCATCAAGGCGGGATGTCTTTGGTAGCGGGCGCAAGCTTAGGAATATATGGGGCCATAGGCAAGAGATTCGACGACAAAGTCGAGATCATATCCGATGGCTTCGAGCCGGTGTCTTTTTCGATCGATGATTTATCAAACGACGAGAAGGGCTCTTCCCTTTCGCTTGTTAAGGGCGTTTTGTGTTATCTAAAATCCCACGGCTACGTGATTGGGGGATTCTCCGCTTCATTTACCAAGGATTTGCCTGTTGGGGCGGGAATATCTTCTTCGGCGGCCTATGAGCTTATGATAGCCGAATGCGTCAACTCCTTATATAACGCCGGGAACATAAGCAAAGAAGAGAAGGCTCTGTCTGGCAAATTCGCCGAAAACGTCTATTTTGGAAAGCCTTGTGGCTTATTGGATCAAATAGGCTCGAGTTATGGGAACGTCAACCTAGTGGATTTCAAAGAGGAAAAGCCGAAAGTCAAAAGCGTCATTTTCCCGAAACGTTGGAAATTAAGCATAATCTTGGTTAATCCCGGATCGTCGCATGAAGGATTAAATGGACTTTATTCTTCGATTAGGGAGGATATGGAGGACGTTGCCAAAGCCTTAGGGCATAAGCGTTTGTCGGAAGTGAATATAGAAGAAATAAAGGATGTGAATATAGAACAAAGCAAAAAAGACAGGGCTTTGCATTATTTTAGGGAAAACAAACGCGTGGAAGAGGCATATTCATGCATTAAGAGAAACAATAAGAAACGTTTCATTTCCCTTATCAAAGAAGGTGAGGAAAGCCAAGAAACCTTGCTTAGAAACACTTATGTTATAAACGAATATGAGCATTCTCCCCAAGAAGCGGTGGATTATTCTAAGACCATTTTAAGCAAAGAAGGGGCCTCGCGCGTTATGGGTGGCGGATATAAAGGCTGCATAATCTCCTTCGTCCCGAAAAAGGAAGAAAAAGAATATATATCGAAGATGAAAGAAAGATACGGCAACTATTCCGTTTATTTAACGAATATATCAGAAGGGAGCCATCGCTTATGAAAAAAATAGCCCTTGTCTCATTGGGATGCGCGAAAAACCTCGTGGATTCCGAAATGATTTTGGGAATGTTCAGAAGCGGGGATTATCGCTTCACCAACAATCCCAAGGAAGCGGACCTTATAATCGTCAATACCTGCGGTTTTATAGAAGACGCCAAAAGGGAAGCTATTGAAACGATTTTGGATATGGCTAAATACGATGGAAAGCTAATGGCGGTGGGCTGCTTTGTTGAAAGAAACCTCGAGGAACTCAAAAAAGAGATTCCCGAAGTGGATCTTTGGGTGCCGATCAAAGATTATAAGAACCTCCATAAACACATAGATGAACTATTAGGAGAAAACGACGTTTCGCCCATAAATCCCATTCAAAGGGTGGTTTCCACTGGGGAATATGCGGCTTATCTTAGGATTTCCGACGGCTGCAACAACTTTTGCTCTTTCTGCGCCATACCATATATCAGAGGCATAATGAAATCTCGTCCCTTTGACGAAATAATAAAGGAAGCAGAGATTTTGAAAGAATCGGGAGTGAAAGAAATTTCCATAATCTCCCAAGATCCGATGCATTATGGAGCGGATTTTAGAAACAAGAAACCGGATATATTGGATTTGATGAAAGCGTTGGACGAGATGGGCTTTTATTCGATAAGGATGTTATATCTATATCCCGAGGAAATAAAAGACGAGCAATTGCTCTTTATAAAAAATTCCAAGAGCATCGCCCATTATTTCGACGTTCCTATCCAAAGTGCTTCAAATAACGTCTTAAAGCTCATGAATAGGCATGGGAGCAAAGAAGATATGCTTTCTTTATTTAAAAGGATAAAAGAGCTTATGCCTGAAGCGGTATTAAGGACCACCCTCATATCCGGCTTCCCCGGGGAAAAAGAAGAAGACCATAAAGAGACTTTGTCTTTCATCGAAGAGGTGGGATTCGATAAGCTTGGGGATTTCATCTATTCTAGGGAAGAGGGCACCAAAGCCTATTTATTGTCAAATCAGATAGACGAAAAAGAGAAAAAGAAGAGGCACGACGAGATAATGAAGGCCCAAAGGAAAATCTCCTACCGTTTGAACAAAAAGCAAATCGGGAAGGTAATGGAAGGCTTAGTCATCGGAAAGGATGATAGAACCGGGGAATATCTTTTGCGTTCCTATTGGAATGCCCCGGATGACGTGGATGGGAACGTCTATTTCACTTCTAAGAAGGCCTTAAAAGAAGGCGATGTCGTCAGTGTTAAGATAACCGATTCGTTGGTATATGATTTATTGGGCGAAGAGGTGAGCAATTCCTAGTTGCTTTCCATCCTTCTTATACCTATAATCTTTCTTGCCTAAAAAGGCCGCCCCCATAGTTAATCGGTATAACGGATCCATGGTAAGGATCAATGCGTAGTTCGACTCTGCGTGGGGGCACCATATGTAAATAACGGGACTGATACAATGTCGGTCCTTTTTTTCTTTGCATGTTGTTCAACTTCAAATGATATGAAACAAAACGGGCGTGTTAATCAGCCCCACTCATTGAACCCCCGAAGGTTCACCGACCGGGCTAAAAGAAAGACATCTCGTCTTATGACGTTTTAAGCACGAAACATGAAAGGAGATGCCGTGGATATTATAAGCGAATAAGGGAGGAACTTCCTTCCTTGTGATTTGAAAACGAGGACCAGCTTGATCAAAAGGATCATAGAATCCGGATTGGCTGGTCTGATGCAGCAAAACGCGAGAAACGCCATTAATTCAAAGAGTCTTGATGTGGACGAGGTTGAAAAGTTTGCGAAGTTGATGCACGACATTGGGAAAGTGAAATGTCTTAAGCTTCTTGAATGCTTCACATCATTCGACAGCTAATAAGGAAACCTCCAATTTTGGCTTGATTCTCTCTCTAAACTAATTTCATAAAATAGGAAAAGAGACTGATGATACCGCGTTACGAATACGTAATGAATCCCGACGAGGCCGAAGGGAATCCATTAGCAAACGAATTATATTTCAAAAAATGCAAGTTTAGTTTCCGTGATGGGCTAATTCTAGAAAACCCGAAAATTCTTTTTGGGACGTATATGTATTACGAAGCCATCCAGGCGATTATTGCCGCGAAGATTGTTACTTTATCCGAAGGGGAAAATACGGCGGAGCGCCGAAAAGAAATCGAGTCGCTCGCCTCTCTTCAAAGCATATTTGAGAGATTCCAAACGAACTTTTTGATACTTTTCTTTGCCGACGGGCTCGCTTCTGCTGGTCGTTTGAATGGGATACGAGTCAATGAATTCGAAAAGAATTTCGATAAACCGCCCTTCGGCGAACTTCTCGAGATGATGTGCGGCGGCGAAAATCTATCTCGTCAGCTATCAAGATTATATGAACGAGTCTTATTTCGCAAACGACGCATCGAGGCAGTGCGAGGTCACCGACTGGGCCAAAGCCAACGGGGCATATTGCTATGATGGTTTCGGTATCTATTGGACCCGTTCGCCTTACTCCCTCTATTCCTACTACGCGTGACACGTGCGCTCCGTTGGCGATCTCAGCTTCAACCGCGTCGGCGGCTCCGACCTCGGCGTCGCCCCAGCCTTTCCTTGAAGATTTCGTAGCGAAGCGGAGAAACAATCCTCAATCGCCTGCCGCCAATCAAAAGCCTTCAGGCGGCAGGCTAACTTCAACGACATGAAACAGAGACTAAACGAAAG
>CAVBUY010000016.1:0-15143 GCA_963598795.1 Alistipes shahii | reverse complement strand
AATCAAACACTAGATTATTTTTGTCGGAATTTACTAGAAAGCCACGGTTTGATACAACGCCTTTAGAAAGGCATTCATCAAAGAAAAAATCGCTTAATTTAAAATCATCTCTGTAACTTGAAAGAATATATCCCGCTTTGCGGTATAGCACTTCTTTATCATAAGTATTCAAAACTTCTAAAAGTTTCTTCTCATCTACAAGATGAATTAAATCAAGGCACTTGACAAGCTCTTCAATATCCATGACTTTCCCTAGCATATTTATTGAATCAACAATCGTACGTTCTATAGACGTAACCTTAACGCCTTGAATAAGATCGATTTGAATATCCGTATTGCTTAGATACCATTTGTATGAATAACCATCGTATTCGAAAGGAGAAAATCTCTTGTTGGACGATACTTGAATCTCATAGAACATCTGATTGTAAAAGCCATAAAACTCAAATGCGCTGTGATAGGAGATATAAGAATTTTGATTGATGCTTGATGCGATCTGAAATCGATTCGCACAATCTTGTTTTAACGCCAAGTCATAGCAGGTATAAAGGTCCTTACGCACTTTATTCACATATCCTGATTTAACCATTTCACCAAGATATTTTTTGGTTGCAGAAAGATTTCCAACGATCTTACACGCATCGCTTAGAGAAAAAGTGTTGTAGTTGGATAATTCTTTGAAGTACTTCATAATGCCGCCACCAATTTTGACTACATTTTATAATACAGTGGTATTCACTGCAATATAATATACCTAAAAGTATACCTGCCTACACTCTTTACCATTTATAATGAGGACAATAAACCGATTGCACAAACTAGAAATGAAACGGTGCAGGCCAAAACTTTCTTTTTAAATTCCTCGTCGACCATAATTCTCTTTTCGAATAACGGTCCAGTTTTTGTCCGCACTCCCCTCTCACACATTGAGACAGTTTGCGCTTTGCAACTCAAAAAGTCTTGATTATGTTTTTTGTTTATAAGCGAGTCCTTTCTGACCAGCGCGAACCCCTAAGGGTTTATATACCATCCTTCTATATCTTACTAAATAGTCTAATTAGAAGTGGTCTCACTTATTGTTACCCATCCACTATGTATCCTTTTTTGTCTTGGCTACCTCGATGTATTTTTTCATGATCACGCTTATCAGCTGTTCCTTCGTCATCTGCGCGTAATCCGGACTGTCGATGCATATTGCATAGCCGGCCTCCAGCACTATGGGGATTTTGTTGGTTTTCATATATCCCTCACGTAATTTGCGATTGCCTTGTCTCCTTGATTTTTGGAGTGTTTACTTTTTGGTTATCAGCGCATTCTAAACTGAACTAAATTTTAAAAACAACAAAAAAATGCAGATAAACCACTATTTTCATGATATATTATTGCTGTTGGATTATTATATGAAAAAATTGTTTGCCAGAGAAAATTATTTAAAACGAATCAGGCCTTTTTATTATAACAACGAAATTATTAAAGTTATAACAGGCGTTAGAAGATGCGGCAAATCATCGATTATGCAATTAATTAAGAGCGAATTAATCGCTAATGGCGTTAATGAATCAAACATTGTTTATTTGAATTTAGACAAAAGACCATATAGAAGAATTAAAACAGCCGACCAATTAGAGGACCTATTATCTCGGACGCTAGATTCAATAACCGGTAATAAATATTTGTTTGTTGACGAAGTACAAAACGTTAAAGATTTTGAAGAAGTCATCAATTCATTTAGGGAAGACGATAATTGCTCCATTTTCATAACGGGCTCTAACGCCTATCTTCTTTCAGGCGAATTAGCGACAAAACTTACTGGCCGATATATTGAATTTAATATTGGGACATTATCTTTTGGCGAATATATCGGCATGAAGAAGTTTTTTGGAAAAGAAATAAATCAAGATTTAGAAAAAGAACTTAATAATTATATTGTTGAGGGCGGATTTCCTTTTGCGGTTACTATTGATTCGCTGAATGAAAAAAAGACATATATCAAAAGTGTTATTAACGAAATATATGAAAAAGATGTAAGAAAAAATAGAAAAATTAAAAACAGATGCCTTTTTAATCAAATCCAGACTTATATTATTAACAATTTTGGTGCTACCACGTCCGTCAATGGCCTGTGCGATTATTTGGAAACCGTAAATGGAAAAAGACCAAGCAATAACACGGTTTATTCATATTTGAAAATTCTTGAAGATGTAAAGATCGTTTCTTGCTGTCGTAGATTTGATATGAAAAGCAAAAAATCTCTTAATGGCGAAGAAAAATATTATCTTACTGATTTAAGCTTTTATTTTTCCAATCAAACAAATAATAAAGTCGACTATGGGCCCGTGTTGGAAAACATTGTCTATAACTATGCATTACACAACAATTATTACGTATCGGTTGGAAGAATTGGCAAACGCGAAATCGATTTTATTGTAAGAGACGAGGTGAGCAATGATTATGCTTATATACAAGTGGCTACGATGATATTCAATAACGTTTACGATGAAAATGGAAAGCCGATAACCGAAGAAAGAGAATACGCTCCGCTAGAAAAAATTAGTGATGGGTATCCAAAATATTTGTTAACCCTTGATAAATTTCAACAAAAAAGAAGCGGCGTGAAGCATGTTAACTTAATTGAGTTTTTGCTAAATAATAAAAAGTTTGATTAGCAAGGTGTTCAAGGCCGAACGGCAACAACAAAAATCATTGCGTATTCCGGCCGCAAAGAAAAATATATCCGAATAAGGAGGCTCATTCATATGAACGACGACGTATTAAATGTCTTCAACTTATGGTTTTCCTATAATGGCGCCAAAATTGACCAAGTCGACCTTTCGGCAGCCTTATTGGCTTTCGATGCCTTCTATGAAAATGAAGGTTTCGATGCGTTTGAGATGATAGCCTGCGCGGATGCCTTGGGGTTCGAACCAGCGGATGTTCTTTTAGGTTTATGCAATTCGAACGATATCGTAGATGATGACTTTAATTACTTGATAGGAGATGATTTCGATTATGACTTATAACAAATTAACCATTGCTTGTTCTTTATTGTCCGTCTTTGTTCTATCTTGCTGTTCTAGCAACGTTCAAACCGGCGAGACCAGGATAATCCACGAAACCAAATTCAACTCGTCTTATATCGCCCTCCAAAACGAAGATATGCAGAAACTCGGATTCTCATTTGGAGATTCATGCGACGTCTACTTCTCCAACGGGAAAAGCATGAAGGATATCCCTTATTATGACGGTTATTACACTCGCAGCGATTTCCCCCTCATCTGCGGTTACCAAGGATATCCATATGTCCAAATAACCATCAATAATTCTTCTAATTTTTGGGAAATGTACGCTTTGGACGAGAGTTACACCGTTAACGTAAAACTCAATAAAAAAGGGAAATACAAGGACGCCCAAGAGGCATTCTCCATGCATTACTCAAACGATAGAAACCGATTCACTTCCGATGAGCAATTTGCAAACTTTAGAGAAGTCAAAACCACTAACATCAAAGAAGGCAAACTCTATAGGGGAGCCAGCCCATTTAATGATGCGTATAACCGCGCTCATTACGTGGATAGCCTCCTTAAAGGCAAAGGCGTCAAATTCATACTCGATTTATCCGATTCGGCGGCCGACATCGAAGACTATAAGACCAAGTATGACCTAACTGACAATTACGCTCTTCAGCAAGATAAAGTCTATTGCTCCATGGGTTCCAATTTCAGAGCGGACAAAGACACCGACCAAGCCGAGCCCAACTTATTCAAAACCTTCGTTCAAAGCGATTTTAAAACCTCGTTGGGCAAAGGGCTTTTGGAGATGATCAAATCCGATGGGCCGTATTACGTTCATTGCGTTGAGGGCAAGGATCGCACCGGCTTTGTTTGCATGCTCCTAGAAGCTTTATGCGGGGCTTCTTACGCAGAGATGAAAAAAGATTACATGATCACTTATTCCAATTACTTCGGAATTAATGAAGGAGACGTAAAATACGAGGCCGTATGCAATCTCCGCTTCGATGAATTCATGGAATATCTCTCTGGCAGTAAAGATATCGAAAACCTATCTTATGTCGATTTTGCCAAAGACTATCTAAAAGCCTGCAACCTCGACGACGAAACTATTAATCTTTTGATAAACAAGTTGACGAAATAACAGCTTTGGCGTTTCCGATTTCTAATCGCATTTTTCTATATTGTTGTTTCTTGAATACGGTGGGGCGCTGTTTTAAAATAACTATGTCAAAAATAAAGTAGACTTTAGAAAAGACATAAATTATGAATTACATCAAACGTCAAATGGAGAAAACAATTCACGAATTATCGGAGCAATTTCCGGTTGTAATGGTGTGCGGTCAAAGGCAAACTGGCAAATCAACCATGTTGCGACATATTGCTTCTGATGATAGAAAATACATCACCTTTGACGATATGACTGCAAGGAATTTAGCTAAAAAAGACCCTAAATTGTTTTTTGAAACATATGGTACAAAATTGATAATTGACGAATTTCAAAGAGTTCCTGAAATTTTGTTGGAAATAAAAAGGATCATTGATGAGAAAACATATTCAGGAGAAGACGCAAATGGTCTATTTTGGCTGTCCGGCTCTCAAAAATTCGTGATGATGAAAAATTTGTCCGAGACATTGGCTGGCAGAGTAGCCGTTTTGACTCTCCTTCCGTTGTCGGCGAATGAAATAAATGGCGTGGAAGATGATTGTTTTAGCCTACATTTGGATTCGTTAAGAAAGAAAATAAGGACAAACGTTACTCAAAAAGAAGTGTATGAAATGATATTTCGCGGCGGGCTTCCCAAGATCGTTGCCACGTCTAACATAAATAGGAATATTTATTATTCGAGTTATATGAATACCTATATTGAGAGAGACATCTCAATGTTGGAGCAAGTCGGAAAATTGGAAGAATTCAGAAACTTCGTCATTTATTTGGCTGCCAATACGGCTCAGGAGCTGAAATATGATTCGGCGGCTAAAGCGGTTGGCGTTTCCGCGCCAACCATAAAAGAGTGGGTGAGCATATTGGAAAGGTCTGGCATCATTTATATATTGAGGCCATTCAATAACGGCGCGGCCAAAAGAATATCCAGAATACCTAAATGCTATTTTTTGGATACAGGTCTCGCTTCCTATCTCACTTCATGGCCAACGGCCGAAACGTTGATGAACGGCGCTTCTTCCGGAGCTTTCTTTGAGACTTTTGTGGTATCGGAAATATTAAAAGGCTATTACAACAAAGGCGAAGAGCCTAATCTTTACTATTATCGCGACAAAGATCAAAAGGAAATCGATTTGCTGATTGTCGAGGGCGACGAAATATACCCGATAGAAATCAAGAAAAACAAATATCCGTCAGAACCGGACAAAAACTTTTCAGTTCTCAAGCATTTTAACTTGAAAGTGATGCCCGGAATCGTCATTTGCTTGGCTGATGAATTGACCCCATATAACAGAAACTGTTGGCTTTGCCCCGTTACCCTTATATAAATCGATTCTTATAGACATAAAAAAACCCAACATCTTATCGGTGTTGGGCTATTTTTATTCTGTGACGACGTCAATTGAGAAGAAGTACCCCGTGTTATCGAATGTCTTAAATGCCCAATATTCGTCGTTGGCCCAATACCAATGGCTTTCGGCATAACGGGCCCAGGTTAATATCCTTTGGTTTCCGGCCGCTCCTCCGGTGGCGGCGTTCACAAACGTCCCTTCAAAGGTTCTGCCATACCAGCATGATTTGTCCCATTTCTCGCGGTAGCCGTATCCATAATCCAAATCGAAGTAGTCTCCTTTCGGATTCCCTTGGGCCACGCAAACCATCCAGGTTGAGGTGTCGCCGCTGTTTAGCTCCCTTTCAGCCCTATCGCTGGTCAAGATGCGATAGCATTCATCGAAAGCGTGATGCCAATTAAAGCAGGTTTGGGCCGCTTTCATGGCCGCGTCGTTAATAACGCCAACGTCATTTAGATAATGGATGTAATCGGAATCCGAATCTATGACCCCGGAAGAACGCAATAACCCCCATCTGGTAGCTATGCGGGCGTGCTGGATGCTGCTCAAGGTCAAATGATCGGACAAATTATCATCGGTGTATTGGATGTTTATGCCATACATTTCCAAGCTCTGGAAGTTGAATTTGACGTTCAAGGTGCAATGATTGCCGGGGTTGCTGTAGCTGATGCTATAGGAGGATTCATACCATCCTCCGCGCAATGTTGCGGCGCTGGTAAATGAATAGGTATCCGGCAATTCCTTTACGTTCTTATAGAAATTTTGAATGGCTTCGCGAGCGGTCTTATAGTTGTTTTCCATCTCTTTGGAGGTAAGTCCCGCAAACATCGAAGCTTGTGAAGCACGGGCGGTGTTCATATCCAAGAATTTCAAGATGTTGGCAGATAAAGTTCTAATGTTGTCTTTGATTTCGCCAGCGAAGTTATACATGTATTGAAGGCGGGAAAGGTAGGAATTCAAGATGGAAATCATTCCGCCCGTTCCGCTTATTCTTTGAGCGCATGTGATCATTTGGTCTCTATAATTTTGGGCTTTAGCTACGTTGGAAGAGAAATATTGTTTGCTGAATTTCTCGTAAATCATCGAAGTGACGAATTGGCGGAGATTGTCTTTGTCGATCCCTTCCGGGAGATCCGTTTTCAAAGAGATGGCTTTGTCCACGTCTTTGTCCAATTCTTCCATAAAGCCTTCTTCGACGATGTCGCCATGTTTAGAAAGATGGTCTCTGGCGTTGTCGAAATCGGTGACAGTTAAAGAGAAATTGGTTTCGCCGTTCATTTCTCCAAGCGGGATGGATTCCCATTCCCCGTCATCGTTCTTATATAGATATAAATCGATGGTTTGGGATTCTTTTACATAATCGCGATAATAGAAACCGACTTCATCGGCTAAGTCGCGATTGAAGTTGTTAATCGGGGCCAAACAGTTGGTGGCGAAGTCGTTTATAGCGAGGTTCAAAGTATTGAGGTTAGCTTGGTCGACCATGGCTTCCGCTCTTACTATCTCATCGGCCAATTGCTGGGTGTTCCTATCGATTTTGTCGCTTAAGGCATCTATTTTCCTATCGGTTTCCTTAAGTTGATCCATGATGTCTTGCATCGTTGGCCCGCCAGGCATCAAGCTTTGCGACAAGGTTCCAATCAACCCGAAAATGCCAGAGGCGATAGAGCAAGGGTTCTCGGTGGCCGCGCCTACGATGATCGTTCCGATATTGCTTATTATTTGATAAGCGAATTGTCCGCCATCTCCCCAAGTGATTCCCTTGGTGACATAGGATTCTTCGAAGTCAGATTGGGGATCGCTATTGCCGTCGAAATCCTTTTTCTCGGCGGGGCTTACCATTAAATATCTCGATTCGAGAACGACGGAAGAATTTATGAGCATTCCATAGTTTTCGCCTTCATCTAATAGGAACGTTACTTCAAACCCGTCTTTGCCTTCGGTAGTTTGAATGTTCGTGACGTTGGTGGAGGCTTCCTTCAATATTGAATAGTCAGCGTAATCCTTGTTGCTTTCGGAAAGCTTTTTTATGGCTTGATCGATGTCATAGACGATGACGTCGCTTTTAGATAAATCGGTCGTGAAAATGCTATCGTTGGAAATGGCGGCAAGGGTGGCAGTTCCATTTTCTTTTTTCTCGAATTCCGCATCTATTTTTATAAAGTCGGCCATATCATCTCTGCTATATGACCATTTATCGTTTTCGGAGTTTCCACACGAAGCTAAAAGGATGACTGGAAGGGACAGTGCCCACAATATTTTGGTGGTTTTGGTTTTCATAGATGTTTCCTCGGCAACATTATACTTTTTGGGCGTTTTTTTTGCTATAGCAAACGCCATATTACCCAAATTAGAATGAAAAAAGATAGGAAGATACTTTTTCCGGCGTTTCCTGACAACCGTTTTTGAACCAATATTCGATGGTGACGATAAAATCCTCCGTCACTTTCCTCGTCTTTAATTCGAAAGGCATTTCCTTGATGTTTAACAAGCTTTCTTTGACTATTCGTTCGGAGATCGGATCGAAGCGTTCTCTTAAATCGTTTAAGAATATGTCCTTGCATCCCGAATTGATTATTTTGGTTATCAAAGCTTTTTCGTCATGAAGGTGATAAAGGATGTGGGTGAGCAAGTGGTTGTAATCGAAGATGCTGCTCTTGGAGAAGTCGTGGGTGGCCTCCTCTTTCAAAGAATGGGAGAAAACGTGATCGAATATATTCGCGTTTATGGAAGAAAGGACTTCTTCCTTCGATTTGAAATGGGCGTAGAAAGTGCTTCTGGAAACAAAAGAGGCTTTCAATATGTCCTCGATTTTCATCTCGTCATAGGAAACTTCTTCCAAAGCCTTGGCAAACCCATCGTAAATGGCTTGCCTGGTCTTTATTATTCGCTTATCCATAATGCAATACTCCTTGTTCGATATCTATGTAAATATCCTACATCATATTCGGTAAAAACATAAAGTTATCGAACAAATTTCATTATTTATTGCGATAAATATGTATAAATGCTAACTTTCAACAGATGGAAATGAGCAGAACTCCTCTAAAAGAGGCTTATATAGAGAAAAAAAGAAACAAGATATTATTCTTGGTCATCGTTTTGGTTGTGTTGCTTATCGTATCTTTTTTCTCTTTGTTTGTCGGTTCCTCCAACCTCAGTTTTTCGGAGACTTGGGCTGGTTTGATAAAAGTAGGAACAGCAGCTCAGATTAGGATAGTTTGGAATATCCGCATGCCTAGGATATTGGCTGCCTTTATAGCCGGGGCTGGTTTGTCCGTTGCCGGGTTGATAATGCAAACGGTTTTGGGTAATTCCATGGCCTCACCCAGCACTTTAGGGGTGTCCAACGCCGCCACTTTTGGAGCTAACGTTTCTATAATTGGCTTTGCTGGCGGATTCCTTTCTACCGGCAATAATATCAACGCCTATTCCACCGGTTCCAACCCATACGCCACTTCGGCTATGGCTTTTTTGTTCGCCGCGGCCTCGGTGCTTGTCATTTTGGGATTATGTTCCTTGCGTTCCTTTTCTCCGAATACCGTGGTTTTGGCTGGCATAGCCATAGGTTCCATTTGGACTGCGGCCACGACCATCCTTCAATATTACGCGACCGACGTTGGGCTTAGCGCCGCGGTTGTATGGTCTTTTGGGGATTTGAGCCGGGCGACATATACCAACGATTGGATAATGTTGGCTGTGGTTGGGGTCTCATCCATATTCTTTATGCTGATGTCTTGGAAATATAACGCTTTGCTTTCGGGAGATGGCGTTGCCAAAAGCGTGGGCGTGAACGTGTCGGTTGTTCGTTTTGTTTCATTGCTCATCGCTTCTTTGGTTACCGCGGTTTGCGTTTCGTTCTTAGGCATAATCGGGTTCGTGGGAATCATTTGCCCGCATGTTATTAAGCGCGTTTTGGGCGAAGACCATAGGTTCTCTATTCCCGCCTCTATCTTGAGCGGGTCATTGCTATTGGTTTTAGCCGATACTTTAGCTAGGACCATTGGAAACGGATCTTCTTTGCCGGTTGGGGCCATAACCTCTTTATTGGGAGCCCCGTTCTTCTTGTTCATGATTTTCACCCATAAGGAGGGAAAAAGATGCTAAACATCCAAAACCTTTCATTTGGTTATAGCAAAAGGCAATCCTTGGTCCTTAATGGGGTGAACCTTTCCTTAAATAAAGGGGAAATAGGCATCGTTTTGGGAAAGAACGGGTCTGGCAAAAGCACTTTGTTCAAGAATATCGTCGGCATAGAGAAGCCTTCCTCGGGATCGATAAATCTAAATGACAACGACATTCTGAATTCTTCTTTTTCCAAGCGTTCATCTTTGGTGGCTTACGTCCCCCAAACGATAGAATTCGGGTCCTTGACCGTATATGATTCCATCCTCATGGGCCGCATCTCGAAATTCGGGCTTAAGGATAGAAAAAGAGATAGGGAAGTCGTCGAATCCCTTATCGATGAGATGGGATTGAAGGAATTATCGCTTAGGAACGCCAACCAATTATCAGGCGGAGAAAAGCAAAAAGTCGCCATCGCCAGAGCCTTGGCCCAAGAACCGGAATTATTGGTGTTCGATGAACCGACCGGAAATTTGGATATGAGCAACGAACGATTGGTCTTAAAGGAAGCGAAAAGATTATCCAGAGAAAAGGGAATATCCATATTGGTAGCCATACACGACATCAATGCGGCCATAGGCTTCGGGGACAAATTTTTCTTCCTAAAAGACGGAAAGATAACATTTGACGGAGATGAAAATATCATCAACGAAGAAAGCATAAAGGAAACGTTTGGGATAAATGTCAACGTCATGGAAATAAATGGCAAAAAATTAATCGTAGAAAAGGAAAACGAGAATGAATAAAAGACTGTTATTGGCTTTGATGCCTCTTATATTGGCCTCTTGCGGGGAAGAGTCTTCTTCTCAGTCCATTAGCGGGTCCATTAATGTCACGGATATGGTTGGAAGGGTAGAGACCATCGTTCCGGGATCTTATCAAAAGATAGTATGCATTGGGGCAGGGGCCTTGCGTTTATATTCTTATGTAGGGGACATTAATCTCCTTTCCGGCGTGGAAGATATAGATAACACCTCGTTATCTAATAGACCCATGATGTTTGACGGAGTGGCCCGCCCTTATTTGATGGCAAACGAAGAATTCTTCAAGACCTTGCCTTCCTGTGGGGTCGGCGGACCCAATGCCCAAAATCCCGAAATTGAAAAGATTCTTTCTTGCAATCCGGATTTGATCATTTCCGAATACGAGGACGTTAGTAGGGCAAATAGCATAAAAGCAGCCATAGGAGTTCCCGTTATTACCTTAAGCATCGGAAGCAAAGGGGTTTGGGACGAAAAAGTGACGGAAACCTTATCTTTATTGGGTAAGGTGTTAGACAAAAACGATAGGGCAAACGAGCTTATTTCCTATATCTCTAATCAAAAGCAAAGCATTGTCGAACATGTATCAAGCGTTGCCGAGCAAAAGAAGGCCTATATTTGCGGGCTTGGCAATTGGGGAACGACCAATCATTTGATGACGTCCGGAAACTATGAGCCCTTCAATATCGCCAAAATAAAGAATGTGGCCTCCGATGTCGGTATTAGCGGAATAGGCAAAATAGAAGAAGAGAAGTTCGTTAGTTTGGGCGAAGAGATGGACAATATGATCTTCGACGCGGCCGCGGTCAAAAACATCAAAGGCTTATTTGCGGAAGACAATACGATGTTTGACACTTCGAAAGCCTGGAAGGAAGGCAAAGCCTATCTTCAGATGGCCTATAACGCCTATTACACCAATTTGGAAATCTCTTTGGCTAACACTTGGTACAACGCGAAAGTGATTTACCCAGAACTACTAAGCGATATCGATATGAAAGACAAGTTGGACGAGGTAACTAAGAAATTCAACGGGAAAGCTTTGGCTAACGAGATATATGAGAAACCCCAATCTTACGGCGGTTACCAAACCATAGACACGGAGACCTTTTTTGCCTAATGAACGAAATAGAAAACTTTTTTGACAATATGGCCCCATCCTGGGACGAACATGAAAATTGCCCTATAGAGACGAAGCTTTCCCTATTAAAGGAAAGCAACATGAAAGAAGGGGATTTGGTTTTGGATGTGGCCTGCGGGACTGGCGTTGTCACGGGATTAATACACTCTTTAACCAACAACAAAGTCGTAGGAATAGACATATCTTCCAAAATGATAGGATTGGCCAAGGAAAAATATTCTTCCTATCCTTGGGCGGATTTTAGGCATAAGGACCTATTCGATTTGGATGAGGAAGAGAAATTTGACGCGATAATAATTTATAACGCCTACCCTCATTTCATGGATCCGAAAAAGCTGGCTGAGAAATGCTATAAGTTGCTAAAAGAGGAAGGAACCGTTTCGATATTGCATTCTTTATCGAGAAAGGAACTGGACGCCCATCATTCAGGAAAGGTTAAACCGATAAGCCGTTCGTTGTCTGAACCAAATAAGGAAGCGGCTTATTTCAAACATTTCGATATCGTTAAAGCCAAGGAAGACGAGAAGTCGTTCGTATTGGTGTTAAAAAAAGCGAAATAGAACGAAAAAATCTCTTTAATTAATCAGTCTTTGTTTTAAACTAAAAACAACTTCAGGAGGATGATTTATGGCAGCAAATAAACCAGTCAAAGTCTATCATGTGTCTCAAACGGAAGACAAAACGGCGTGGAGGGTAACCCTTGCCGGCGGAAGCAAATTGGAAAGCGGCAAGGCCAAGACCATCAAGACCTTCAAAACCCAAAAGGAAGCCGCTGAATACGCCGAACAGTTATCTAACGGCGAGGGAACCGTCTTGGTACACAAAAAAGGAACCAATGGCGGCGGTATCCGCAAGCATTGAGGAATGTGCGCTTAGCTTATAACTAGGCGCTTTTTTATTTGCCGAGCGTCTTTTAAGCCTTTTTGTCCTATATCCCATATAATGAACTTCAAGGAGGTCATATATATGGTAGATATAAAGAAAGTGGCGATAATCGGTTGCGGCTTCGTTGGAAGCTCAATCGCTTTTGCTTTGATGCAAAAAGGGCAATTCAACGAGATCGTTTTAATAGACAGAACCGAATCCAAAGCCGAAGGAGAGGCCCAAGATTTGTCTCATGGCCTTCCATATTCAAGCCCGGTAAATATTCATGCCGGGACATATGAAGAGATAAATGATGCGGCCATAGTCATAGTTACGGCGGGCAGCAACCAAAAACCGGGCGAAACCCGCTTGGATTTGATAAGCAGGAACGCCAAAATAGCCAAATCCATCGTTTCGGAACTAAAAAGAATCAAAATGGAAGGCATTTTGTTAATGGTTGCCAATCCCGTGGATGCCTTGACTCATATCGCTTATAAAGAGTCGGGTCTCCCATCAAATAGGGTATTTGGCAGCGGGACGGTATTAGACACCGCCAGATTGAAATATCTTCTTTCCAAGCATTTAAATGTGGATAGCAAAAACGTTCATGCGGTAATAGTGGGTGAACACGGCGATTCGGAAACGCCGGTATGGAGTTCGGCTAACGTTGGAAGCATACCCCTTTCTTCCTTTTGCGAGCTTAGGGGATACAAAGCCCATGACGAAAACATGAAAAAGATTGAAGATGACGTCGTCAATTCCGCTTATCAGATAATAGAAAAGAAAGGGGCGACGTATTATGGCATTGCCTTATCTGTCTCCCATATCGTTTCTTGCATCGTAAACGACTCTCACTCCATGCTTCCGGTCTCGGTGGAAGCTAATGGCGAATATGGCTTAAATGATGTAGCGTTGTCCTTGCCATCTCTTATTGGAAAAGACGGAGTTGAGAAGATATTGGAGATACCTTTGTCCAAAGAAGAAAAGGAAAGACTCCACAAATCTGCGGATACATTGAAGAGAACATTGAGCTCTATTTGATTTATTTAAATACAAATAACGTTCGTCAGCGATTATACTTTGCCTAGTGTTTTAAGGTTATTTGATCGCATGTTTATTCAATTCGTTCAAAATCATTGGAAGCTATTGGTGTTGTGCCTAGTCGGTGCCATCTTTATGTTCATTTGGCTATATTTGAAGCGCAAAGATTTGCGTGTGAAATGGTGGGGTGTCGTTTTGTTGATTGTCGGCGCTTTGCTTGTTTGCATTCTTGGGCAAATAGCGTTGGCTCAACTCGAGAATTTGATAGTCGGAGAACATCTTTCCAACATGAGGGCGTTTGGGGCATTGTTTATTTATTGGCCTTATATTCTTATATGTTCCAAGATAACCAAAACCAATTATAAGAAGTGTGCCAACATATTGACTATTGCCGGAATAATTTTGTGGTTCTTCAACCGATTTAATTGCTATGTGGTTGGCTGCTGCTACGGACGCCTTGTTTCAACTACTTCTTCATTTAGATATCCGGTAAGGGAAATAGAAATGGCGTGGGTCGTTTTCTTCCTTTGTTACTTAATTCCTAAAGTTTATAAAAATAAAGAAAATATCAATATCTTTTATTTATTTTTGTTCGTTTATGGCGGATTGAGGGTTGTCTGCGATTTCTTTAGGGAAGAAGTTTATGAGATTGCCCCTCATTTCTACTTGTCTCAGGTGTGGGCCTTAATTTCCTTCACTTTAGGCGGCGTATTCCTTTTCATTGACGTTTGGAAACTAAAGAAAAATAAAATTTCTGGGGGGGGGAGATGCCTAGTTTCTACATTTGCCGTTGCCAACCTAGCAGTCAAGCGATCAAGCCTATTGCCATTCGCTTTGCCGAACCTTTGAGGTCTGCCTGAAATGATATTTGATTATTTGCTAGTGTATTTTTGGACCATTGCCTATGTTTTTGTCATTTGGTACGGAATCCAAAAGAAAGTAAGCGCCATTCCATCCATTGCCGTTTCTTTTAACTTGGCATGGGAATTAAACGCTTTAATCAGGCAAATCGAAAATAGTCCATCCGCGGCGTATTTTTGGTTTTATTTATTGTGGTTTTGCTTGGATGTTGGTATTTTCGCGGTTTATCTTTTCGTTTGCAAAAAGACAATAATCCCAAAGGTTGTCTCCGTTATTGTTTTTATTTTGTCTTCTTTTGGGCTCTATTTTGTTTTTGAATATACGACTTATGGCATGCTTTTATCATCCTTTCTGATTGATTTGGAGATGGCGATACTATGGGCCCTATATGCCCACCATAAGATTCTTATAACAGATTGGAAACTCATAATGATCGGGGTATCGAAATTGTTGGGAGATTGCTCCGCTTGGATTGCCTATATGAAAGATCATTGGTTGGTAAACGTTCTCGGCATTATGGTGTTGATTGTGAATCTATATTGTTTGGCGGTCATTATATATCGTTACTTTAAAAATCGCCCGAGGTCTTTAGAGAGCAATGACGTAAGGTAATATTCCTTGCCTTTAATGAAATTAAAGAAGATACTTCCTTAGGTATGCTGTTTGGGAAGTACATCAACAAATATTACAAGAAATATTGGTACTATTTCCTTATTGGGGCGGTCTTTCTTATCGTCGTCGACGTCGCTCAGAATTACATTCCCAAGTTCCTAGGCCAAGTAGTCAATTCCAACAATGAATTGATCGCGGACATGGACGAATTGAAGA
>CAVBUY010000015.1:0-15396 GCA_963598795.1 Alistipes shahii | reverse complement strand
AATCATATTAATACCCATATGAGATATATCGAAGAATTATCTATAGATGCGATAACAAATTTTACAAAAAGCCTCTAACACGAAGCGCTCACTCTTAATGAGGAAAAAATACCATTATAAAATCATACTATCGGTTGGATAAAACAATCTCTTTAACGGATTGCAACAATGAAAGAGGTAGCGACTTATATACCGAAATAGAACGTTTAATCGCAGGAGTAGAAAGCGAAACACTTGTTGAGAAAGTTTTAATGAAAAGGAATCGAACCCTTGAATTCATTTATTATACTGTATTCAAAATGAAATAAAACTATAAAGCCCGATATAATCGTAGAAAAATACTGACTGTTCAATTAGTATCGATTTTATTCAATGACATTCAAAATTGTTCAATTGGTATCAAATTGCTAATACATAGCCATATAAAAACGATGGGATTGATACCAAAAATATCAGTCCTTTTTTTGTTTTTGCCTACAAAAGACAAACGCTATCAAAATCGAGAATATTGTATATTGCGGGACTTATTTCCTGTTACAGTTAAAAAATGATTTGAGTTTTGGAATTCACGGGCTATTTTTGCGTTTTATGCGGTATAGCTTAACTTGAAAATATTGGTTAAAATTATAGTTAAGGACAGGCATATTATTTTTGAAATCGAAATATTTCACAATGTTATTAGCGAAGGAGGAAATAACAAATGAGATATTTCAAGGTAGAAGCAAAGTGTGGACATGTTCGAAGAAACAATTACATTCTAAAAGAATTCTATGTGAAAGCCGAACACAAGAAAGAAGCTGCAAGAATCGTTAAGGACACGCCTCGAGTCAAACATGATCATAAGGATGTGATTCGAAAAGTGGAAGAGATTAGTCTTGGCGAATATTGTCAAGGCAAGAAAGCAATGGGTGAGGATCCTTATTTCCAAGTTCACTCTAAGCAAGAACAAATCCGGCTATATCCAAACATCTATGAATTCACGTTAAAAGAAGATAGAGAGACCTGTGAGAGAAAAAAAGGAACATTCAAACATGTGAAATATGAGGCTCTCATGAAAGAAAAGATAAAGGAAATGAAAGGCGGTTATCTATATGAATAAAAAGAGAATGGGTCAATTCCTAAGAAAATTGAGAAACGATAAGAACTGGAGTCAAGAGGAAGTATCAAAAAAATTTAGAGAGAATTATTTTGATGTTAGCATCAAGGCGATTAGCGATTGGGAGAATGGAAAAACGATTCCGGAAATTGATAAACTTTCATTCCTAGCGAATTTGTACTCCGTTTCGATAGACGAGATCTTAGATGGCGAAGCAAGGGAAAATGTCGATTATTTTGCTGAATATGTGTTTGCGGATGAGAATTGGTACAACAAATTCACGGACAAAGATGACATTTATACAATTCATCAGGAACACAAGCTCAGAGTTTGTAAGAGGTTCAAACAGCTATTAACAAAAGTCATCGAAGGAAACGACACAAAAAACGAGAGATTGGAATTCAAGTTCCTGTTTGAGCATTTCTACAAGTTATCTGCATGCGCTGAAGAATATATGACCACAACCCTTAACGATGATTTTCTCAAACTTGATGAGGCAATAAGAAACCGATTGGCTGAAATAGGCGAGTTTAAGCCGGATGAGAAATACTTTGAGATTTCGAAATTCATCATTCCGACAGACGAGTCGAATGTATGCCTAAATGAGATTGTCGACGGCGTAAATCCCAATTCATACATTGATAAAAGATTCAAAACTCTAGACTGGTGGGAAAAAGACATGCTTTTGATGAGCATTCAAAAAGGGGATTTTGTTTTTGATGAGTCTAAATTTGGCGCAAATACTCTAAAAATGTATGAAGAACGCCATGGTAGGGAATTCGATAAAGAAGAATGCGTCAGAAAAGCAATCAAATACATGATTGATAATGGCGCTTGTCTCAATTACCAATTCATTAACCTTATCTCAAGAAAGCAGGAAAAGCGAAGAATCATAGACAAAGTAGAAGAATTATATTCGCTGTGCGAAAAGCCTTTGCCTTGTTCCTATATGGACAGGGAGAAAACATTCACGAGATACGCCGAAAACAACCGTAAGAATAGGTTCATCGTGAACTATTACTACCGATTCAAATGCAATTTTGATTTCTTGAAACTCAGCTTCGAAGAACTTTATGACTTCTTGTGGAAATATGACCCTGAGAACATGCCTGACGAATTAATCGTTTACTTGGCAAAAAGATTAAACATAGATACTGAAAGGGACATGAAATACATCCGCGCTGATATGAATGTCCATTCTTATATTTTTGATCAGTGGAAGGAATACCGCTTAAAAGAAAAGAAAATCGAAGAGGGATTCCTTGAACTGAGAAAACTGGAAAACAAACTCGAGAACGGCGAAATTTATGAATCGACAGTGATAGAAGAACACATAGGCGGCAAGGATTTCAACACGCTTATGGATTATTTCGAATACTGGAAAACGTTGGTTTCCCTCCAAGAACTTAGGGGGATGCGCGACAAATCGAAGACGAAAGAATTAGCAGATAATCTGCCATCATATTCTTTGGAAGACATCAGAAATATCTATTTTAAGGAGGAGGTTATAGAGAATGAGGCAAATTAACAGCTTTAATTGCGAAAATACTGGCAACTTCATTAGGTCTCTTAGAAAAGAGAGAGATTTAACGATCGAGCAAATAGCGAAATACATCGGCGTCACTAAATCAGCAGTGTCTCAGTGGGAGAGCGGAAAAGGGATTAAGGCGGAGATGCTTTATTCCTTGGCTAGGTTGTTCAACATAAGCGTTGACGAATTGGTTAACGCCAAGCGCAATGGCGAATCCAATAGCGATTTCTTCAAAAGATACTATGATCTCTCACTTTGCCAATTCGGCGAGGATAACATCGACGACAAGTCGGGAGACGAATACTTCTCTAAATTAAGGCAAATAAAAAAGAGATTTTTCACTTTAATTCATGCCTCTGTTTTAGATGAGCTAAGTGATAACTCAAAAGAGGAGTTGGATTTCTTAAGCGAATACTTTGAAAGAGACAACAATTATCTAGCTTATCTAAAATATGGTGCAGGTTATATGGGATTTTTCAATGAGAAAGACGTCAAGGAAATAATCAAAGAAAAATTAGAAAGCCTTGTAGCCAAAACAGATGAAAACATCTATTGGGAACTCGAGAAATTTTATCATGTCAAGAAAGAATGGATGAAGGACGAACTTGTCTGCAATGCAAGAAGCAATTATTTGCTTGGAAAGCTTCTTTCAGTCATGAATCAGCCTCAGAAGGACATTCTTCTAGCAATCAATCTAAAAAGGGAAGAAAGCAAAATTCAAAGCAACGGTTTTTCTGAGCATGAAGCGAATACAATAAGGAATCTCACTTTAAGTGAAATAGAAAACTCGCCTTACCTGAAGACTATGCTGAATGCAGGTTGCAACATTATGAAACAATTTAAAAGCCCATCCTGCATCGAAAAAGAAGACCTAGAACGTTTAGAAGGCGAAATATCTGACGCGAGAGAGGAAATCTCACTAAATGATGATACAAGGCCTTATATGCAAGCCATGGACGGTAATGGCCTAGTCGGTTCGCTTCAATATTGGAAGATGTATTCTTATGGAGAATATAAGTCCTTTATCGATGAGCGAAAAACCGAATATTACAGGGCTTTGGTGAACTTCAAGGAAGATGAGCCATTAAAGTATTACGGAGCTTTAAAAAAATATTATAGAGGTGAATAAATTGATATTTTCAAAAATAAAAGAAACATTCAAACAATTAAAATCATTCAAATGGGGCCTATGGCTATCCTTATGCGCATTGGCCCTAGTTCCTGCCATATATCAAACTGTCAGGACATTCCTGATATCAACCAACACATCGGCTTCCGGCATCGACGTCATCGGCCAGATGGAGTGGTACGACCTGATCGATGAGACGATTAAGGCATTCCTCATCATTCCACTCTATTCGATTCTCAACAAGATCTTCAAGGAGAAGAAAGATAGGGGCCATACATTCGTATTTAGATCTCTTTTGATTGTGTTCGCTCTTTATTTCCTATTCAACATCGGGATATTCATCTACGGGGATTTTTTGATCTCTTATATGAACCCGCAGGAAAATGACATATCCTCTATCAGCACCTATTTGAAACTTGAGACAATAGCCTTCATGATTGGGATTATCCCATCTTTCTTTAATGTCGTGTTTGTGGTCGCCGAGAAACCGAAGAACGTTTATGTCTTTCTAGGAATCCAAGTGATTCTAGGTATAATAGCCGATTTCATTCTCATACCATCTATGGGCGTGAATGGCATTGCGGTCAGCAACATGATCGCGAACTCCATCTTGGCAATTGTGGGATTTATGGTCTTGTACTTTGAGAAGCTCATAAAGCCTTGCCTATTCAGCAAAAGCGATAAATCAGAATATCTCTCTTGGCTGAAGATTGGATTGTTCTCGGGAACCCAGCAGTTTATCGACAATATCGTCTATGCCTTGATGATCGGCAAGATGGTTAACATGGTCAGCGAGCAGGGGAACTATTGGGTTGCGAACAACTTCATTTGGGGGTGGTTGCTCATTCCGGTGACCGCGATGGCCGAGATAATAAAGACCGATTGCAAAGAAGAGAATAGAAACATAATCCGTTCTAACTATTATCTTTTGTCGATCTTTATCTTTGCCTTTTGGGCCATGACGATTCCTGGATGGAAGCCATTCCTGGCATATGCTGAAAAGCTTCAGAATGCTGATCACATATTCTCAATCTTGTTGAAGCTTGCGCCTTTCTATGTGGCGTATGCGTTATGCGTCATTCCAGATTCAATATTCATCGGCAAAGGAAAGACGTATTTGAACGCTATCAACAGCGTTCTTGTGAATTTCATTTACTACGGCATTTGGTTCATACTTTATAAGACTAATTCCATTACCTTCAGCATTGATATCATCATCTATATGTTCGGATTTGGCATGGTGTTTCATATGATCGTATCCTTCATTGAGCAGTGGTGGTATGACAGGAACATTCATAGAAACATCGAAATAAAATAATGCAAATTTAAAGAAGATGATTGAAATGAATGAAAAATGAATTATCGAAAAGTTGAAAGAACTTGAGGCCAAGATAGACCAAAAATTCAACAACATACTTATATTAGCTAAGGCAATGAAGTCAGAAAGAATCGAAGTTCCTAATTTCAGGAAAAATCATCGCGAATATAGTAATGAAGCTTTGGCAACCGTTGGTGACGCAATCCTAAAGGCCGCAATA
Source organism: Alistipes shahii (assembly GCA_963598795.1). GTDB lineage: Bacteria > Bacillota_I > Bacilli_A > RFN20 > CAG-826 > UBA4951. The sequence continues at coordinate 10,102 of CAVBUY010000015.1, read as the reverse complement.
GCCGATAGGTTGTTTCGTGGTTCCCCCGACATTGCCAATGGCGAATTAACAATAGCAAAAAAGCGTTTGGAAAATTACAAAACTTTACACGGCATCGACTGTGGTGAAGGAATCATTGATTACGCTTTCAATGAAAAACATTTTCACAACGACCCTAATGTTCCCGAACAGGAAAAAGTAGTTTCCAAAGACCACGATGCTTACATTGAAGTTATTGTTGGTGCGATTTGCTATGATTCAATTTTCGAAACTACAATGCAATGGATCAATGGCTGTTTGTATCCATTGTCAGTGAAATATAAAGTAGAGGAGTGGTGAAAAATTTATCGCCAATTCTAATAGTTAATCCCGTTTTTTGAAAAAGCGGCTCGTTTGATGGACTTATTGCATTTTTAGGCAACCAAGAGATGACTTAAGTTTTGGAATGCGCGCATACGCAACAAAAACATAAAACCTTGGCCCCTTAGGTGCTATAATCTAGCCATTCTTTTTAAGCTTCTCGCTTTTTAAAGAGAAATGAGGACTGACTTCATGAAAGTAACATTCTACGGTTCGACCGGCAACTGCGGCAAGCCCACTTTGCCCTTGTTGTTGGAATTGGACTTCGTCGAAAATATCACCATCATGGTGCATAACCAATTAAACACCTTCAAGAAATTGGAGAAGAAATACCCCAATAAATTGATTGTCGTAAAAGGCAACCTATCCAATATCGATGACGTAAGGAAAACCATCGGAGATTCCGACATCGTCATCAATATGTCCGCGGTAATCCCTCCTTTATCTGATAAGAGACACGATTTGGCTAAGGAAACTAACATAACCGGTGTTAAAAATATCATAAAAGTTATCGAGGAAAAAGGCGAAAAGCAACCAAAGCTAGTGCATTTTAGCACCATGGCCATCTATGGCGATAGGAATGAAAAGCATCTCTGGGGAGAAGTCGGAGATCCTTTGCTCCCCTCTCCCTTTGACGTATACGCCGCGACGAAAATCAGGGGCGAATTCGCCGTCTTGGAATCGGATATAAAGAACTGGGCTATCCTAAGGCAGACCGCGGTGGTCTACGATGAGATGATGATGAAAAACATCTCCGACGGATTGATGTTCCATACGGCCTTTAATTGCCCTTTGGAATGGGTAACGGGAGACGACACGGCTTTATTGATGAAAAACATGCTCATCAAGGAAAATGAGAAAGCCTTGGATGATAAAAATTTCTGGAAGCATATCTTCAATATCGGCGGACCGGCGGAAAATAGGTTGACAGGATACGATTTCATCGACAAATCATTCAAGATAATCGGCGGTTCGACGGATAAATTCTTCCGCCCGGGATATAACATAATCCGCAACTTCCACGGGGAATGGTTCTCCGATGGGCATAAATTAAACGACTTATTCGATTACCAAAAAACCACGGTCGACCAATTCTGGGCAAACCTTTTAAAAAAGAAGCCGATTTATAAAGCCGGAAATATTGTCTTCCCGACTTTGATTAGAAAGATAGTCATCGATCCGCTAAGGAAAGATAGCAACGCCCCGGCTTATTGGTATAAAGTCGGAAACGAAGCTCAAATAACCGCCTATTTCAAAAGCAAGGAAAAATACGACGAATTGCAGAATTTGGGCAAGGATTGGGACAAATTCCCCTTGCTTTGCAAAGGAAAGAATTTGAATAACGAAGACGTCGATTACGATTCGTTGAGAAATAACGTGACCCACGTAAATCATCATTGGGATTTTGATAAAGCCGACGAAGACATCGATATCGATGATTTAAAGGCCGTGGCAAAAGCCCATGGCGGCAAGCTCCTTACCAAGAAATTCAAAAAAGGCGACATTTATAGCAAAGTCACCTTCGAAAACCAAGACGGCGTTACCTTTGAGGCTAAGCCCTATACCGTTTTAAGGGGCGGGCATTGGATCAATCCGATATATGAAGAATACGTCTGGGATTTCGACAGATTGTCCAAAAAAGACAAAATCATGGCCGAAATCTGGTACGACACCCACGATAAGAACGAAGACCACACCTACTATCTCGATGAAAACGAAGTGGCGAGAATGAAAGATCTATGATGAAATTGGCCCTATTCTATTTCACCGGATCCTATAACACCAAAAAGGTCGCCGAGCATTATAAAAAAGCCATCGAAGACCTTTCTTTTGAAGCCGATATATTCCCCATCGAATCCTTTTTGGAGAAAGAAGAGGTCAATATATCTTCCTACGATAGATTCGGGATATTTTACCCGGTTCATGGATTTTCTGCCCCTAAAATAGTGAGGCGATTTGCAAAGAAACTGCATTCTGATAAGAAAACCCCTTATTTCCTCGTGATGGTTTCGGGAGAGCCCATTAATCTAAACCATAATTCCGCGGATGCCATAAAACGCATTTTAAAAAAGAAATTCGACTTCGAATCCGAATTTCATTATGTGATGGGCTATAACATGATATTCCGCCACACGGAAGAAAAGGCTTATAAGATGTATGAGGCGATGGAAAAAATCGTTCCCATCGATGTCAAAGAATATCTTCTAGAAGGAAAGAGATTTAATTTGAAACGCCCCTTCCTAGGTTCTATAGCCGTAGGGATAATTAGAATACAATTCCTCTTTTATCCCCTTAATGGCAAACTATTTAGGGTCAATAAGAAGAAATGCGTTAAATGCTTAAAATGCGTGGAGAATTGCCCGGTCAAAAACATCGAATATAAGGATGGTAAATTCAAATTCCACAACAAATGCATGATGTGTACGAGATGTTCCTTCAATTGCCCGACTTCTGCCATAAACATAGGCATATTGAATGCTTGGAAGGTCAATAAGCCTTATGCTTATAAGGATGGATATCATAACGAAGCCGACAAGCATAAAAATTATTGCAAAAAGGCTTACGAACGTTACTTTGCTAACATCGAAAAAAGACTAAAAGATAAAGGAGAAACAAAATAATGGAAAAAGTCAGAATCCAAGACGATTTGTACAATTACGTCAACGGCGAGTGGTTGGAAAACGCCGTAATCCCCGACGATAAGCCAACAGCCGGCGGATTTGCCAAACTCAGGGACGAAGTGGAAGAGATCATGATGAAAGAATTCGAGACCATGAGCCAAACCGCCAAATATCCTAATATCTATTTGGAAAGAGCTATAAAGCTATATAACGTCGCAAAAGACGGAAAACGCCGCAAAAAAGAAGGCTTAAGACCCGTTTTGCCGACTTTAAACAAAATAAAGAAACTAAAGGATGTTTCTTCGCTTAACCGCAATTTGAAGGATTTCGTTATGGAAGGGATCGTCCTCCCATTCTCCATCGGCGTAGATCCTGACATGAAAAACACCGAGAAACATTGCCTTATGATTTCCGGTCCTTCGACCATTTTGCCGGATACCACCTACTACAAAGAGGAAATGAAAGCCCAGCACGACAGATTAATCTCTCTTTGGAGCGACATGGTCAAATCCATCTTAAAGAAAACCCGCTTAAGCGAAGAAGAAAGGGAAAGTTATATCAAGGACGCCTTGGAATTTGATTCATTGATCGCCAAATACGTCAAATCTTCGGAAGAATGGTCAGAATATACCAAAGTATATAACCCCACTTCCGTTAGGACCCTTTCGGGTTTGATGAAACCCATAAAGCTCCGCAAATTGCTAAAAGATCTCTTTGTTGACGTTCCAGAGATTGTTATCGTCGCCGAGCCTCGTTATTTTAAGAACTTCAAAAACGTCTTCAACGAAAATACTTTCGAAGCTTACAAGCATTGGGCTTATATAAAGGAATTGCTTGGAGCCTGCCATCTATTAAGCGAAGAGCTTAGGGAACTATCTTCTTCCTATAGCCGCGCCTTAACGGGGGTCAAGAAGATCCAATCGATAGAAAAGCAAGCTTATAACCTCGCCGGTTCCTATTATTCCGAGCCGATAGGCATTTATTACGGAGAGAAATATTTCGGGAAAAAAGCCAAAGACGACGTGACCGAAATGGTTAAGGAGATAGTCGAGCAATATAAGGTAAGGATCGCCAATAACGACGTTTTATCTCCTAAAACCAAGGAAAAAGCCATCTTAAAGCTCTCTTGCATGAAATTGAAAATGGGCTATCCCGACAAAGTGAGGGAGATTTATTCCAAGCTCGTCTTTGACGAAACCGAGAGCCTTTATACCATCATCTCTAAATTGGGGAAGATATTGATCGAAAACAATTTCAGCAAACTGAATGAGCCGGTGGACCGCAGCAAATGGGCTATGCCGGGACATATGGTGAACGCTTGCTATTCGCCTTACGTAAACGACATCACCTTCCCCGCCGCCATTTTGCAAGCTCCCTTCTATTCCATCAATCAAACTAGGAGCGAGAACTTAGGCGGAATAGGGGCCGTCATCGGGCATGAGATAAGCCATGCCTTTGACAACAACGGCGCCAACTGCGATGAGAAAGGCAACCTCAACAATTGGTGGAGCAAAGAGGACTACAAGAACTTCAAGAAACGCACCAAAGCGATGATTAGGGAATTCGAAGGCATCAAACTCCCTTGGGGAGAGGTCAATTCCAGCCTCATCGTCTCCGAGAATATCGCCGATAACGGTGGAATGGCCGTCACCTTGGACTTGATGAAGAAGCTAAAGGACGCCTCCTATGAGGAATACTTCAAGAACTGGGCCAGGGTCTGGTGCATGAAGGGCAAACCCGAATATCTTGCCTTGTTGCTTAAAATAGACGTTCACGCCCCAACTATATTAAGGGCCAACATGCAGCCTAGGAACTTTAGCGAATGGTATGAAACCTTCTCCGTTACTTCCAAGGACAAAATGTATTTGGCTCCTTCCAAACGCGTCGTCATTTGGTAAGAGAAACGAAAAGAGCTGCCGCGAAGGCAGCTTTTCATTTCGTTTGGAAACTAAGAGGGAATCTTTCTATAGCTTGTGTTGCTGGCTTTTCCGTCTTTCGCGATAAAGCCTTTCTCAATTAACGAGTTTAAGGCTCTTATCGTCGAATCTTTGCCCATGCCGGAGAGTTTTTCCAACTCGATTCTGGAATAGGCGTAATTATCGTCCATTTTCGAAAACAATCTCGATTCGGCTGGACTTAACGATATTTCGCGTTTTAACGGAAGGGTGATGGCTATATATGAATCATTTATGTCAAATATCGGCTTGTTCGCGTAATTTGAGTAAGATTCTTTGATACGCTTTATTCCGGTCGCGAATATTTCGACGATTTTCAATCTATGTAAGACGTTTGCCAATATTGGGTTTCTCAAATACGAATATCTGCCGTTCATGAAAGCTTCGACGCTCATGCCCGGCATAAGTCCGCCGGGGGAAGAGAATGTTATGTGGTCGCTAAGCATTTCGATTTTTATGTTGGAAGGAATATTCCATGATCTATGAGTTATCGAATTGGCCAAAGCTTCCCTAAAAACCTCGAAAGGTATCAAATCGTATTTTTTTCTGAACCTGCCTCCGAGAAGATTCTATATCGTTGCAAAAGAGAAGATACGAAACTTGGATCACGGACTATGCCTAATATAAGGAAAATAAAGATATTGTCGGACTAATATCAAAACATTAGTTACCCGTCTCAATCGATTTCAAAAAAAACAGACAACATCAGAAAATCCGTTTTGAATAGACTTATTTATAAAGCCTTTTGGCTATTTCTTTGACTTCTTTATATATTTCGTCTTCGTTTAAAGAGACGAATTTCCCATCTTCGTAAAGGATATTTCCGTCGACCATGGTCATAAATACATCCGATCCATGGGCAGAATATACGATAAGGGAAGCTATGTCTAAATTGGGGATTAGATGAGGCTTATTCAAGTCCAAAGCGATGATGTCCGCTTTATAGCCTACTTCCATTTTGCCTATGTCGTAGCGGTGCATGGCTTTTGCCGATCCGATAGTGGCCATATCGATTATTTCTGAGGCCGACAAGTTGGTTGGATCTTTGTTTATGCCAGCTTGAATCAAAGCCAAAATATGCATTTCCTCGAACATGTCGAGATTGTTGTTTGATGCGCAGCCATCGGTTCCAAGCCCGACGTTTATTCCCTTGTCCAAAGCTTTTCTAATGGGCGCGAATCCCGAGGCTAACTTCATATTGGAAGAGGGGTTGGTAATCAAAGAGGTGTTGGTCTTGGCCAATATCTCCAAATCGTTGTCGCTTGCGTAAACGCAATGGGCCAAATACGCGTTTCCGTTATCGAAAACCCCGTTTTTATAGAAATATTCTATCGGCGACAAACCTAAATGCCTTTCTTTGCATTGCCTTACTTCTTTCTCGGTTTCGGAAGCGTGCATTTGGATGGTTAAGTTAAGACTTTTGTTAACGTCCGCTATCTTTGCAACGAATTCTTCGGTGGTCAAATATTCCGAGTGGTAGCTTAAATCCCCACGAACTTTATCACTTTCGATGGCTTTCTTTAAAACCTCAGGAAATACCTTTGTATTTAATTCCCTTTCCATTTCCTCATCGACTTTGATTTTTCCGGATAAAGTCTCTGCCACGGATATCGTTTCCTTTAGCCTTGGGGAATCAATGGGCAAAAACGGAGCGCATAACCCCGTGCGGCAGCAATTGCCTTTCATGCCCGATTCCGCGACAGCCAAGGCCACGGAATAAGGGAAATCGTACATATCGGAGAAAGTGGTGGTCCCGCTTTTTATCATTTCCAAGCATGCTAGTTTTGTTCCGACATATACGTCGTTCGGGGTTAGCTTGGCCTCGATCGGGAATATGGCGTTTTCCAGCCATTCGTGCAAAGGCAAACCGCTTCCTACCCCTCTTAATATGGTCATGGCCGCATGCCCGTGCCCGTTTATTAAGCCTGGCATCAAAAGCTTGTTCGAATAATCTTTTATGATGTCATATCTATCATTCGGGGCTTTATCAGAAATATAAGAGATCTTATCCCCATCTATTCCCAAATATCCGTTTTTTATCGACTGGTAGCCGCTATTTGTTCTTATCAATATTTCCGCGTTTTTAAATAAGGTCTTCATATCTTTCTCCAAGGCTAGTTTACATTATATAACCTGACGAAGAGGAACTTAATCCGAAGAAAGAGGAAAAATCCTTCTTTAATTCGTTATCTTTCTTTAGGAGGAAGATATGAAAGAGGAACCATTGAGATTAGGAAAGCTAAAAGCGGGTATCTTGGAAAAGCTCGGCTTATTGGATGAAGGGGATAAAACGGTTTATGTTTTAAGCAAGGATTTGGACGTTTTAAGCGTTAATTATCCCAATAATTATCTGAGGATATTGGAAGGGATGAAGGAAATCCTTTCTCATCCCGATTGCGTTTCCTTTGTAAATAAAGAAATTCGCTTATGCAAGTTGTTTAATAAAGGCGAATCACTTTACGTTTTCGAATTGTCGTTGATCAAAAAAGAGAGATGGATATATCAAAGCATAAGATCTATTTGCCACGCCTCAATACCCTATAAGACTTTTATGACGCATAAATGATGCTATAGTTACGGCATGGAAATTTTAGCCTCATTGAAAGACGAAGAATTCGAATTTAGGGGTATTAAGAAAATAAGGAAAGTCGTCCGCGGAATTATTTTGAATAACGATAGGAAAATCGCCTTGCATCATATATATGGCCTATATGGCGAGGAGTTTGGCTTTAGGGATTATTACGAGACTCCGGGCGGAGGGGTAAAAGAAGGCGAGGATCTTATTTCCGCTTTAAAAAGAGAATGCTTAGAGGAATTGGGATATGAGATCGAAATCATATCGGAAATAGGCGAAGTGGATGATTATTACAATGTTTTGGAAAGAAAGAACCTCAATCATTATTTCCTTTGCAAAATAAAGGGAGAAAAGAAAAAAACCATTTTAGCCTCCAAAGGCGACTCCTTAATAAAAGAAACGGTCTGGGTGTCGATTGATGAAGCCAAGGATCTTTATGACACCCATAAAGGGACGTCATTGGCCAAATTGGTCTATAATCGCGAGTACAGGATATTGATTAAAGCGGAAGGCATCTTAAAAAACTTGCGCAAAGGGAATTGAAAGAATATCATATCAAGGCATCATATGGCGGATATGGTGAAGTGGTTAACACAACCGGCTGTGAACCGGTCATTCGTGGGTTCAAGTCCCATTATCCGCCCCATTCATAAATTTAACGGATAATGCGATAGTTATCCGTTTTTTTAACGCTTTTCGGGCTCTTTATTGCAATTTCCGCTCATTTTCAAGTCGCCAATAATGCCGAACTATAAAATTCTTTTTGAAAGTTCGCTCTTTTGCATAGTGGAAAAGTAGTTTAAAAAGTATTTCGGTTTGAAACCAAAATAGTTGATGAAAATGATACACTTTTTCGGTTTACCACTTAATTTTTGTGGTATAGTGATGAAAAACACAAGGAGGCGGCGGTTATGATTAAACAAGATTTAATTTCAAGGGAAGATTATCTCGATTTCATAAGGCCCTTCATTGATGTGAATATGGTCAAAATAATCGCAGGTGTTCGGCGTAGCGGGAAGTCCTATCTTTTGGATATGATCGGCGACGAGCTTCTATCTAGAGGTGTTAAAAGGGACCATATCATTTACAAACTATATACAAGCGTTGAAGCGGAAAACGGCCTTGATAAAAAAGAAATGGTTCGAGAACTCAAAGATGAAATCACCGATTCTAATAAATATTATCTGCTTTTGGATGAAGTACAGGAAATTGACGAATGGGAAAAGGCGATCAACTCTTTGTTTGAAACATGCAATGTAGACATCTATGTGACCGGTTCCAATTCAAAATTAACATCGGAAAAGATTTCTTCTTACCTATCGGGACGCTATGTTTTAATACCCGCTTATACCCTTTCGTTCAAGGAGTATCTCACCTTTAAGAACATTCCCGCAAGTGACGAGGCATATAAGGAATATATAAGATTCGGCGGCTTTCCCATCATTGCGATATCTGGCCTTGACAGTCAAAAATCTTACGAAATTGTGGAAGGCATCTATCATTCTATTATCAACAAGGACATTTTGACTAACCACCCCATTAAAGAAATCGACAAGTTCGAACGCATCGTAAAGTTCTTGATGGACAACATGGGCAAGACCTTTTCCGCCAACTCGATTTCGGATTATTTGAAGAGTCAACGTAGACAAATATCGGTGGAATCGATTTACAATTACATCACTTGGCTCAAAGACGCATTCATCATCTATGAGTGCGGCCGATATGATTTGAAGGGCAAGTCTATCTTAAAAACACAAGAAAAATATTATCTTTCGGATATCTCTCTTCGCTATGCCTTGTTCGGCTACAACAAGAGTATGGACGATGCCTTGCTGGAAAATGTCATCTATCTTGAACTGAAAAGACGTGGATATGATGTCTATGTCGGCAAGAATGGCACCAAAGAAATCGATTTTATTGCCAAAAGACGGGACGAAACAATTGAAATTCAGGCAACGATTGAACTTCCCGTGGGCTCAAATCGAGAAATCGGCAACTTGGAAGAACTGAAAGATTTTAACCATAAATACGTTATAACAACAAACAGAAACGATACGCAAATTGTCGATGGCATTCAAGTGATTCATATTGTCGATTTTCTCTTGATGGAGAATTGGTGATATGAATCCAAACAAGGAGATAGGGGGTATGAACTGTATCAACTAGGTCGCCCCCTTGGACATTTAGTAAATTATGTCCGATACAATGGTGTCGGGCTTTTTTATTTTGCCTATAAAAGACAAATGCTATCTTCGGCGTTAGTGTTTGACATTTGTTTATAGTGGGGACATGAAGGAACAAGAAGGGGACACGAAGGAACAAGAAGGGGACATGATATAAACTTTGTGTTGTAAGAGGTGAAGACATGAAATATTTAGTTGAAATTTTAGATAAATTAGAATTTGAAAATAAGGAATATGAATTTAAATTAAAATTAGAAACCGATGCCGATAAGGTAGAAAAATGGGCTAAATCAATTGTGGCTTTTGCGAATTGCATGGGCGGCGTTATATTTGTGGGAGTTAATAATGATGGAGTGGCTATTGGTTTAAACAAAAACGAAATTGACGCTACGAAGAGATTGGTATTAAGAACTATTAATAGATATATAT
>CAVBUY010000014.1:0-18225 GCA_963598795.1 Alistipes shahii | reverse complement strand
TTCTGAGTGGAGCGTGATTTTTGGCCTAAAAACTCCTTTATCCCATAAGGAAAAGCTTGCTTTAGAAGACTGAAATACCCAAATAAGTATTTTGAGTCGTTGGATCACGCCATTTTATCACGTGCGCGCTCTATGATAAGAATAAGGAACGCTTGCCTTGCTAAGCCTTGATTGTGATTTTATGAGAAACTTGAATCCCTTGTTGTGGCAAGTTCACTTTCGATTGTCTTATATGACGCATCCGAAATATCTTATCATCGACGTCCGAATGATAAGATAAACGACCTTGAGAGGCAGATCATAAAACTCATTATCGAAAACAAATACATCACCATTGCCGAGTTATCTAAAGAGATAGAAAAAAAATCGGAACCGATGGTTCATAGACATTTGGACAATCTTATGAAATCGGGATTAATAAAGAGGACTGGCTCAAGGAAAACCGGCTATTGAGAATATCTGAAATAGCAAAGTTTCTTCCTTCGGTCGCGAAACCGATTTCCATTTAAAAAGATAAGGCAAAAAGAAAAGGAGGTTGTCTCGCAACCCCCTATCATTTTTAAAGAGGCAAATCCTTTTTGGTGAATCTAGCCATACCCACCGAATAGGTGATTATGGCGATGACCAACAAGAACACCAACTTGAAGAAGAACAACTGATAATCGCCATTCATAACCGACATCGCGTCAAAGAGGGAATCGATGGTCATGTAATTAAAGACGTTCATCGAAGTTATTCTAACCGTGGCTGGTATGGCGTTGGTCGCGAATAATCCCAATATGGAACAGATGAAGAAGAAGATGGATAATCCTCCACCGACACCGATAGATTCGGAAGTCTTGTTGAAATGTGACGAGGTAAGGAAATTAATGCCCGATATTGCCAAAGCCACCGAGAAGTTACCTAAGGCATATAGGCATATATCCTTAACCGGCAATGATTCCGCTATATCTTGCGATCCGCCCCAGATGCCGAATTCCCTGGTAAGCAAGCTGGCCGCCAATAAGGACAAAGCCATGATGACTTCGGAGAACAAGAGATAGCAAGCCTGGGTGAAGATAAACGATCCTCTGGTGGTTGGGGTGGATAAGGTGAAGGCCAAAGATCCAGTCTCGACCTTTTCGGCCACCAAGCTCTTGGCTAACAATATGGAATAGACCATCGGGATCAATAATCCCGCCAAGCCGAAGGCGATGACCCCGACGATTATGCCATAGGTGTTCATGCCGCCCATTTCTTCCAACGCCGACTTTACGGAAGCCGGCAATTCGCCCATAACGCCTTCGCTTCCCCTGACTAAGGCAATCAAGCTGGCGTCGGATTCGGAATAGCCTTTAGCTAGATATTCGTCCGTGTAATTCTTAAAGGAGCAAATGCCAGTCACCGCGTAATTTCTGACCAAGCTCATCATATGGGCCCCGGACATGGAGGAATTCTCCACCGTTATTTCCCTTATGGAGGCGATATCCGGGTCGTTCTTTTCGTTATAGGCTTCAACTAAGGCTTTCTCCGACATTTCCTCTATTTCGGAAACGACGTAGGACTTAATCCCGTCGTAAAGGATACTGCTCCCATCATAATAGGCGTTTTTGTTATCTTCTCTTTTTATATAAGAAGACATGAATTTCTCCAAACGCATGGAGATGGTCTGCATATTCTCCTTGCTTTCCTTTTTGGCGGCCTCTATCTCTTCTTCGGAATATGGCTCGCCAGTTAGAAGCTCCTTCCTCATCTTCTGCAAGGTGTTGGAGGTTTTTCCCATCTTTTCGTCTTCTTTTATGTATATATCGGGGTTATAGATAGTAACCGGTATTTCTTTCTTTATCTCCGTCCCATTCGGGGAATATTCCCCCGTTCCGACCAAGGTTACAGGGTAACCCATATCGTCAGTCTTATAATTGACGGTGAAATTCGGAAGATATTGGGAATAGGCGGATTCGGAGAAAACTTCCATCACCGCTTCTTGGACGGAAGAAGACACATAGGCATTCTTCTTGCTTGAATCGGAAATATATCCGCTTTTGTCTTGCTGGTATATTTCGTTCAATCCAGAAGTTATGTCATAGACCGCTTCTTTTTTATCTTCGTTAGCCAATAATGGCAATAAAGTAAAGGAAGACTCGATCTTAACGTTATCCACCGACTCGGAGTTGTCGTAAACCCTACTTACCGCGGAAGAAAATACGCTAGATACCGTCTCTTGGTCTTTTTCGCTTAAAGTAAATGAAGAGATGACCACATCAGAGAAGGCTTTCGGAACGGCGATCTTTAATATGTCTTGAGTAGATTTGCTCTTATCCAAAGCGTAGGTGTCGAAATAATAAGAGAAGATGTTATAGGCCACCTTTTTCTCTTGCTCGCTATAAGATGAATTGTTATCAATGTTGGTTTTTACCAGTTGCATCGCGGTTTTCTTGGCGTTTTCGGTCTTGGCGGCCTCATCTCCCGAAGTCAAAGTATAAGTGAGGTCATAGATGGACTTGGCGGAGCTTATGGAGCTATTCAAAGTGGAATCGTTTACTTTCTCCACTTCGGTGGCAATTAAGGATTGGACTTGATTGTCGGAAGAAAGGAAATCCTCATATTGGATGGCGGAGTTCTCATAAGCCATATAGAGGGAAATGCTTCCGCTTTTGACGGTGTTTTCATAATCCGCGTCCGAGAACAAATTGGCCAAGGCCTTGGAATTCGAATTGATATGCAAGGTGGAAAGGATGGAGATTATGATGATCATAATGGCCGCATTTCCGGCGGATACTATCCCCAAACCCAATCGGTTGGAATGGAGGGATTCCCTAAACAAGGCCTTGGAAAATAAGCGCCCTGTCTTAGCTTCTTTTTCTCCTTTTTTGGCTATCTTAATAGGCGCGGCGGCCATTTCGTCTTCGTGGCAAAGGGTTTCAAAGTCCCTTTCTTCAATTAACTCTTTCTTCTTTTTCATAACGTTTCTCCTTTCTCTTTGCCATTTCTTCTCCTTTCGGAAAAATAGGTGGCCAAGGTATATTTGCTTTCCGATAGGAATCTGACTTGGTATTTTTCTAACTCTAGAAATAAGTTTGATAATTCCTTCTTTTTTATTCTTATGGTCAATTGATTGAACTGAGGTTGGGTCCTAATGAGATCCTTCCTGTTTTTCATAAAGGAGAGATAGTCTTTTTGGTCATTGAATTCTATTTTTATATCTCTTAGATCCCTTTCTCTTATTTCCTTCATGTCAGCCACGTCCAATATCTTGCCGTTAGAAAGATAGATAACTCTGTCGCACACCCTTTCCAATTCCTCGATGGTATTGGAAGACATTAGGATGCTCGCCCCTCTTTCCTTTTGCTCCAATATGAGATTTAAGAGTTCTTCTCTCATTAAGGGGTCCAAGCCAATGGAAGGCTCGTCCATTATGAGAATGGGGGCTTTTAGCATCATGGCCGCGACAATGGAGGTCTTTTGCTTCATGCCTTTGCTCATCCTTTTGGGATAGGCCCTAATATCTAATTGCATCCTCGGGATTATTTCGTTGGCGTATTCGAAGTCTTTTTCTTTCATTCCCAAGCTTCTTCCGTAGTTATGGAGGAATTCGTCCCCGGACTTTACGTCTGGGAAATTGATTTCGCCGGGGATATAGCCTATATAGGCCTTGGTCTTGGCCGAATCCTTATAAGCGTCGAAGTTATATATTTTTATTTCCCCTTCGTCTGGTTTTATAAAGCCCATTATTTGCCTTATCAAAGTGGTCTTTCCTGCGCCGTTTTCTCCGACAATCCCTAATGTTTCCCCTTCTTTAATTTCGAAGGATACGTCGAAGTTCCCACGGCCTTGACCATAATCCTTGGTGAGATTAACTACCTTTATGACGTTTTTCTTATTGTTCATTTGTTTAGCCCCCCGTAAGTCTTCTCCTCTTTATAGAAGGACATGAAATAGTCTTCCAAGGTCTCTTTCTTCTCCGAGAAGTCTATCAATCCCTCTTTTTTCATGTCTTTTATAAACGAATTGGTGTCCTTCTCGTTTACGAAAATATAGAAGGATAAGGGGTTCTTTTCGTTTTCATCAACCTTGAAGCCGTCTTTTTTAAAGGCTTTGAAGGCCTCTTCCTTTCCTTTGTTATTTTCGTAGGTCAATTTGTATTGCTTAACGCTCTTGTGTTTAAGCTCATCCGCGACGAAATTGGAGACTATCTTCCCGTCTTTGATTACCGCGATGCGATCGCAACAAGCATCCACCTCCTCGAAGATATGGCTGGATAATAGGATGGTCTTTCCTTTCTTTTTCTCTTCTTCGATTAGGGAAATGAACCTTTCTTGCATCTCGGGATCCAAGCCACTAGAAGGCTCATCTAAGATGATGATGTCTGGATCGGACATAAAGGCGCAGATGATCGCGGTTTTCCTTTTCATCCCCAAGGACATTTCCTTGCATTTTAGCTCGGGGTCATATTCGAAATCCTTGATCAATTTGTCTAATATGGTCCTATCCTTTATCCCCTTAAGCTGCATTTGCTCTTCTATTACTTCTTTGCCCTTTAAGGCCAATGGCAAGGCCACCTCTCCGGGGACGTAAGAGACGCCTTTCATGATTTTGGCCCTATTCTTTAAGGAGTTTTCGCCCTTTAAAAGGGTTTCCCCGGAATCGGGGAGGCTAAAGCCCATAAGATGTCTTATGGTCGTGGATTTTCCAGCTCCATTAGGGCCCAAGAAGCCAAAACATTCGCCCTTTTTGACGGAGAAGGAGACATCGAAAACCCCTCTTCCTTCGCCATAATCCTTAGTCAGATTCCTTATTTCTATGACGTCTTCCATATTTCCCTCCTTTATCGTTATTGGGCGTTAGTGCAATAACTAACGGCAAGTATAATATAGATACGCTATTCCATTTGCAATACCAAAGTGCTAAAATTTCACCGATTGGAGATAACATGAAGATCGAAGAAGAGAAAACCAATATAAAAGAAGACGCTAGAATCGTTAGAACAAAGAGAGATTTAGCCAACGCCTTGGAAGAGCTTTTGGAAGAAAAGAGCTTCGATGAGATATCCATAAAGGAAATAACCGACAAGGCTCTGATAAGCAAAAACACCTTCTATAACAATTTCGAGGACAAGAACGATCTCCTCACTTTCTTGTTCGCCCGTTATGAAGCTTATCTAATAAAGGACGTTAAACCCATATTAGACAAAGCCTTTAGGACGACAAGGTATTTCTCTTATAAAAAAGTCATAGAGGTTATCGTTCATTTCTTCTATACGACCGATTTGCCGATAAAGGAGATAATCGAGCATGACTCCTCCAAAATCCTTTTATATTCCCTCAATGTCTTCATCCAGGAAACCCTTCTTAAATTAGGCGAGAAATACAAAGCTTTGATAAGCAAAAACGACAACCCTGAATTGACCAATTTCTATTTCTCCGGAGCCTTTTCTTCCCTTATATATTTCTGCTACGCCAACAACATGGAAATATCCGAAAAGGAATTGGCCAAGATCATAACCAAGGTGTCCTTCCCAGTAATCGAATAAGAACGAAAGCCCTCAATCATACAAAAAGAACGGGTTTAGGCCCGTTCTTTTATTCGTTTTCCCTTAAATGGATGACGTCGGTTATTTGATTTTTATGGTGTAGCCTTTCTTTCTCTCTTTCGCTACAGGGTAATCGCCCTTAATATAGCCTAAAGCCAAGGAACCTATACCGACCAAGTTCGGGTTAAGCCCCCATAAAGAGAGGAGTTCTTTTCCTTTTTCGGTCTCAAACATCTCTTTGACACGGTTAATCCAAACGCTAGATAAGCCCAAAGCGTGGGCCGCGTTCATCATGTTGCCCAATACCAAAGATCCATCTTGAACGTAGGTGTGAACACTGGGGTCTGCCAATACCAATATGATGATTGGGGCGCCATAATATGGATCGTTATTCGAACCCATCACTTCAGCGTTCATTTTGGATAGAAGATCTCTTATTTTCCTATTTTCGATAACCAATATCTGCGGGGATTGCTTGTTCATCCCCGTCGGGGCATATTCCCCGGCTTTGGTGATAAGATCGATTTTCTCCTCTTCCACCGGTTTGTCTAAAAAGCTTCGGACGCTTCTCCTGTTAATTAAATCGTTGATTGTCTGATTTTCCATAACATCACCTCTTTATTTTCATTATAGCCATATTTTAAAAGATGAAGAAAAAAGCACCTCTTTCGAAGTGCTTTCATCTTGATACTTACCAGCTAGAATCGTCTATCTCATCTATCTGAGTCTTGTATTTGGCGTAAATCGCGTCGTAATTGGAACATAATTTGCGATAATCGGTGTAGTCGTTGAAGAAATGGAACATTGTATCAATCTCTTCTTTCGCTTTGTCGCTGTCAGTTTCTTCCAATATGTCGGCCATCTTGGAATTCATGGTGAGAACCACGGATTTTTGATAACCGCCAAGCCCGGATTTCCAATAATAATTGGCCTTGGTTACGTTGATTAACAATTCCTTGGCTTCCTCTTTACCGACGCAAGAGGCTAAATCGACGTTATTGTTTAAGGTCGTGTAGTAATTCTTGGCCAAATCCTTCATCAAAGTATGATTGGCTATGATTTCTTCATAAGTCAGCTCGTCCGTCAATTCGAAATCGTAATAATAGTCGGAAAGGGTTAGAGCGTATTCATTGGCGCGTTTGACGTATTCTGGGATCAATTCGGTTTTGACTTTGCTAACGAAAGCGTCAAGTTCGTCGTTTTGAGAGACGTAATTGGCTTTTTGGCCGACAATCTTAGAGGCGTTCGTCACATATTTTAGTAAATCCGCCATTTCCATATTTTCCGTCTCTTTCCATTCGAAGGCTTTGGCTTGGTCTACCAAAGCGTTGAAATTGGTGGATTCGGAAGCTTTGCGGCTTTCTAAATAAGTGGGGATGGTAGTGGCATCCAAAGCATTGATGTAATCGATGCCGGCGGAAGTTAGCTTCTTATAGTAGGTGTTTGCGGTAGTGCTGCCATTTTGGGCATATTTAATGAAGTTGTCCGCGTTGCTCTTATCGCTCTTATAAGTCGAAGCCAATGTATCGACAGGCGACTTGGACATATTGTATTTGGCGTTTATCCAATATTGGACGTTTTTCTCCAAGGCGTTATATTCCTCGGCCAAGGCGTCCACTTCGGCCTTATATTCGTCGGTAATCTCATATTCGGCAAATATCGCGTCGTATTTTAAAGAGAACGCGGCCACTTTGCCTTCATCCAATAAGATGTCGGTCTTGTTATAGTCATAACTATGGTCTTTGTCGTTCAAGCTTGTGGATACGCCCAATTTCAGCCAATTGATCTGAGTATTGTTTTTTATAGTCGAAGGATTCCAAGCGGAATCGCTGGAGACATTGTAGGCTTTGATGGTAAAGGAGGCTTTTTCATCTTCATCAAATGGGATGGAAAGCCTAATATCAGAGATAGGCTTATTCAAAGACAATACCTGTAATACATAAGAACCCGCTTCCCCGAGCGTGTCGGTTAAGAAAGTTGTGATGGCTCCTTGGATTTGCAAGGTGTCGATGGTTTCCAAAATGAAATCCGGATCGAGATAGAAATCGATTTTCTCGCTGCTTAAATCTATTTCGAGGATATCGAGCAAATCGAAGAAATCGAAGTCTGAATCATCATCGATTATTTCGAAATCCAAGCCGGATCTATTGGGTTTGATTGCCGTTTCTTTAGCTAAATCGAAGGACATATGGTAGATGACTTCGTTGGTCGAGACTTTATCACTTCCGACGATTCCGGCCACGGAATAAAGGTCTAAGATGCCATCTTTTAAGGTAATATCGAGATAGTCGGCTTTGCCCAAAGAAGAAACTATTCCCGGCATATCCATTCCGATGTCGAACGTCGATGCAACGGAAAGGACGCTCTTAACGTTCGCGCTAGGCACGAATGTGGCGTTTATTTCCATCGCTTTCAAGGGGTCGGTTTCCAAAGTGTGATAGGTGAAATTCACGTCCAAGGTATTGGAGTTGGTCAATTTGCCGGTCTTGGAATCGACTTTGTCCGGTCCGATGTTGAGATAAGTGCTGCCGGATAAGGATATTTCATCGGCATAATCGCTAAGTTCCGGCAAAGAGAAATATTCGTCTTGATAAAGGAAATCCACGCCCACCGCCTTCTTGTTATTGATGGAGAAATCGGCGTAAACTCCGGCGATTCTTTCGTTCGTGACATAAAGATTCAAAGCGAAATCAAACTCGTCGCCTTCGGTTATGATGCCGGCATACTTAAGCAAGAATTCAAAGGCTTTCTTGGCGTCTTCCTTCAAAGTCACGGTGTAGGTATTCGGGGTAACGGATGATTTGCTTATGGCGATAATGTCATTGATGGTCGCCATTCCGTCTTCGAAGTCGATATCGATGTTTTCGCTTTCTTTCAATCCGAAAACCACCTTGTTTCCTAAAGCGTCGAGATAGATCTTCCCGTCATTATAAAGGATGGAAACATTGCCAGTCGGAAGAGGCAAAATCAATTCGGCGTTGGACAATTTGGAGATATCTCCCCCGCCAATCAATCCATTCACGTCGATCTTGGCTTTCACTTTGACAGGTAGCTGATATTCGCCGAAATTGAAGGTGCCGGAAAGGGCGACCCCGTTTTCGATGTCGCTGTTTAGCAAAGCCGAGACCAAAACGGACAAATCGCCATAATCGATAACTTCGTCGATGTCGATTTTGGTCGGGGTCTCATTCATGGCGGCGTTCAATTTGTCGCTATCGGGGATAGTCACGGCCTTATTGATGTTGGAGAAGGTGGCGGAGCAAGTCTCGCTGCAAGACATCTCTCCCAAAACCGCGACGTTTATGGTGTATTTGGAAGTATATGAATAGGATATCGGGGTATAGTCACTTCCGATGGTTAAGGTAAATACCGTGTTGTCGGTAAATGTTGGAAGCCCGTTTAAGCTTCCGAACATATAAGTTTGGTGAGAAAGCAAATCGTTGGACTTTTCTTTGTCCAAAACGTAGGTATAGGTGTATTTGTCGTTTTCGGCCTTGTCCAATTTGCCATAAAGGACGGTTTCTTGATTGAGGACCTGGCCGGTCAATAGTTTATTAGGAGTTACGCCATAGGCGTTTTTGTATTCTTCGAACGTCGAATTCTTGATGGAAGTGCCTTTGTTGAAATAGGCGACCTTCCCGTTTTTGTATAACGCCACGTGCCTCATGTCCACGAATGCGGATTTGGACGATGAATCGGTGTAATATTCATCTCCGTTTTTGATCATCGAGGCGTTGGTTTGCTGGCTGTAATCGATGATGCCTTTCTTGGCGGTCGTCAAATTGGAGCTGGTCTTGGAATAAGTGGTGTAGGAATCCAGTTTGCCTAAGACCGCATAGAGGACGTTTTTGGCGTCGTTTTGATCCGGCGTTCCTTTTATGGAACTTATTACCGTGTCTTCGCCATCTTTAACAGCAGGGGGGGTGACGCTTCCGTCGCAGCTAGTCAATGCAAGCACCGCGAACGGGACTGCTAGCATCGTAGCGAATTTGTTCTTTTTCATTTTATTTTCCTTTTGTTGAAACCCATCGGGTTTTTCCGGCTAAGGTTATAGCACCGCCATTTTTGTAAAACAAAAGGGATAAAAGGCTAAAAATCGAAAATATGAACGAAAAAACGTCGCTTCGCGTTTAAAATGCCTTTCTACCCAAAAGAGAACGGCCTATCTAGTTATTAGAAGCCTCCAAAAATTACTTTTTAAGGTATTTCTGGTTCTTGCTGTTTGACTTATCGGGCAAAGTCATTTCGACCAACCCATTTTCCATGGCTGGATTCAAATAGGAGGATCGCAGCGTTTCCTTGGATTTGACGCCGAGTCTTTTCATAATCTCGTTCGCGGACAAAGGAATGCCATAATTCATAACTTCCAAAAGAGCGTTTATTTGCTTTGATATGTTGGATCTTTCTTTTTCGCAGCTAGTTAAAACTTCTTCCAAGCTCATATTTATGGCTTTAAGCATGAATTCGATGAAAATATTGGAATTTCCTCTTTTGTGAGATTCGGAAATGGCTTGGTAATATTCGGCCTGCCATTCCTTTATATTCGATTCGATTGGGATGTATTTGAATATCTTATTCCACTTCATCAATAAAACATTTTGCCATAAGCGAGCCATTCTCCCGTTGCCGTCGCTAAAAGGGTGAATGAAGACGAACTCGTAATGGAAAATGCACGATTTGATGAGAAGCGGCGTGCTTTCGTCGTTTTTCAGCCAATTAAAGAGGTCTTTCACAAGCTTTGGGACTAGGTTAGCCGGAGGGGCGACGAATATGACCTTGTCTCCATCAAGGACCTCTTCTTCGTGGTTTCTATATTTTCCGGAATCCGAAAGAATAAGATTGGTCAAAATAGAATGGGCCTTTAGGCAATCTTTCTCCGAATAGCCATCGAATTCGGATATCATTCCATAAGCTTTGTAGGCATTTTTAACTTCCGTTATCTCTTTTTGTTCTCCGATTACTGTCTTGCCATCTATTACGTCTTTGACTTGAAAAAGGGACAAAGAGTTGGCTTCGATGGCCAAGGATGAATAAATGGATTTTATTTGGCTGTTTCTTCTTAAAACAGGCATTCTTTTTAGCGAATCAAAGAAAGGTATCTTCGCGACTTTTTCGGATATGGACATGCTAAGATTGAGCATTTCTGCGGTAATGGAAAAAGGAGGTCTATACATAACGTTTATGTTATAAAGCATGTGGTTTTTATAATAAGCATCTTGCTTAAATCTTGCTTAAATCTTGCTTAAATTAACTTAAAAACCGGCTGGAAATAAAGCCGAATAAACGCAGCTTGAAAGCAAATAAACGGATATCCTATCGAAAATAAAAGACCGAATATAACTATTCCATTGGAACGTGATGGTTATGCTTTATAAAGTCAATATTTGATATCCGCCTTCCAATAAAATCAAAAGGCAGACGATAACCCCGGCTATAGGTATGACCAAATCCCAGTTTTTGGTCTTTATGTCATATGTTTTCCTATAATTGAAAAGCAAAGCCAAAGGCGATACCGCCATTAAGGATATGCCTTTTCCGAATCCCCAAGGCTGAACCATGTTCATGACTTCCTTGAAAGAAGCAAAGGACTCCAAGGCGTTGAAGTTTGGGGAAAAGCAAGCCATCATGATGGAAGTCACTATCAAATCCAAGATTCCGGCAAAACCGAAAGAGATAGCCATTACCACCCCAACTTGAAAAGAATGGGCGTTTGTTTGCAAATATTCTTCGTATCCTTCTTTGTTTCCACCTAATTTCAAATAGATCTTCTTTTGGTATTTGAGATAGAAGATGATGGCGATGAAAGCCAAGAACGTAACGACCGGTTTATTGGTCAAAAAAGGAAGGACTTCCATCGGCAATTGGAACAATCCGGCCCCTAAGGATAGACCTTTTATTATTACGCTGGTTAATTCATATAAAATGGGCAAAATAGTCAATAAGCGATAATATCTTAGGCTTTTCTCACTCATATTTTTGGGCTTATAAACCAAAAAGAGATAAAGCAAGGAACACATCAATAAATCGATGAAAACGTTCAACGAGAGATAACGAGTGAAATGGCTTAGCATGAACGCATCTATCAAAACCTTGCCGTTTTCTATCCCGAACAAAGAAAAGACATAGTTAGCCAATCCCACGATATAGCGGTCATAGCAAAGCAAGTACAAGGCAATGACAAGCAAAGCCATGGAGGCGTGGAATATCACCAGTTTCTTGACATTTTCCCGGCTAGACAATATCAAGGCGAAGTTCGCCAAAAGAAAGAAAGGTATGGCCAATTGGCCGAAATAACCGGTTATATCCCCCGCCAAAATGAAATTGATCGGAGAAGTAAGACTTTCATCTAATTCATATAGCCCGCCCAAAGAGGAGAAAACGATCGAAAGAGTAAGCAAAGCCATCATCAGCCATCCGAATATCCTTATATGCCTATATGACAAAGGGGGATTGTATTTTATGTCGTTTCTCGAATTTATGTTATTTAGCAAAGTCTTTTTGAACATGGCTAAATTCTAGTCAAAAAGAAAGGCAAATGAAACTTTTCTCTAAATTAATAACGCGAATAAAAAAAGCAAAATTCGCAATTAACGATTTAAAATCATAAAACGCTTGATATAATGCGCCCATATTAGCGGAGGAAAAACATGCTAAAAAATTTAAAGAAGATGTTAGTTCCCTTTGCCACACTTTCGCTTGTTGGCTTTCTAAGCGCATGTGATGGAGAGGGGGGGTCAGTTAGTAGTTCGACTGACTCAAGTGCGAACAGCGATAGCAGCTCATCGATAGTCGACGAAATCACCGGTACTGGAACAGAGAAAGACCCTTACGTTATTTCCAGCGCCAAGCAATTCAAGGATTTCGCGGCCAAATATGCGGCCTTGACCGCCTCACCGACAGCCAAAGAATATTATACTTTGGGCGCGGATATCGACTTGGCTGGAGACGAAGTTGGCCCTATTGGAACCAAAGCCGTGCCATTCAACGGTTACTTCAGCGGAAACCAGCATAAAATCAAAGGCGTATCCATCAAGACCTTCAACAAATCCACTGGAGCGTATGGCTTATTCGGTTATACCTCTTCAAGCGTCATCTCCGATTTGTATGTGGGCATCGATTACGATTTATCGTTATTAGGCTCTAATTCCTATTATTACGTCGGCGGATTGGTTGGATATGCCTATAATACCTATATCTACAATGTGGCCATAGAAGGAAGCATCGACCTTACTTCCGGGCAAAATAGCAGCTCAGTATTGTCGGCTGGCGGTTTAACCGGCATTTCAGTAGCCGGAGGAAATGCCGCTGTCGCCATCTCCAATTGCAGCGTATTCGCCAACATCAATTGCGATATGTCAGATTCCGATGACGTCACTAATGTAGTTGGCGGCATTACCGGAGCGCTCTCCACCGTCAATGACAGCAAGCAAGCAGGCGTCGAATATATCTTGTCTTCCTATTATAATGGAAACATCACCGGTGGCTCGGCCGTCGGAGGCATTACCGCAATGATGTCTTATTACGCTTCGGTCGTAGATTGCTATGCGGAAGGCTCTTCTTTGAATGCCACTGACGAAGGCCCTTCTTATGTCGGAGGCATCGTCGGACAAGGCTATTACGAAACAGCGGTTTTGCACAACTATTCATCATTTGAAACCATCGATGCCGGAAATAGCACCGCTTATTACAAATCATATGCCGGCACTACCATCGGATACGCATATTCCAATGGCTATGAATATTCGAGCGATGTCTATGGCACCATCAATTATGGGAACGCCGCCGCTTCGGCTAATATAACCAGCGACAAAGTTGGCGTTAACGGCATAGAAGCCAACAAGGGCGAAGCGGGAATTAAGGCCGCTGGCCTTTCTTCCGTTTGGTCGATTGAAGGCGGAGAAGTGTCTTTGAATACCTCTTATGCCCGTCAAGAGAAGGCGGAAATTTTATTGGACGCCAACTACGATGGCGGCGAGAAATACAATAAAACCGTCAAAATCGACGCCGGGGATTATGACTACGATGCCATATTGGAAATAAGCAGCGCCGAATTCGCCAGGGAGCATTATTCTTATGTTGGATTGTTCTACGACAAAGACGGAAAGCAACCATATGCTTGGTATACCCCGTTTGTCGCCGATTCCACCCTTTACGCCTCTTATGGCGATTTGAGCTTGATTACCGGAACCTGGGATTATGTCTGCGGCTCTACCGGAGGAACTTGGTTCTTCGACGAAAACAATTTCTATTGGCAAAATAGATATTACGAGACCTTCAAATATTCCTACGTCTTTGATGGAACCTATATCTTCATCGGAGAAGGCGGATCTTACGAAGACGAAATCTTCAAATACGAGAACGGGAAAATCACCGGTTACGACATGACCGATTCCGATTACCAATATGTCGGAACCAAGAGTTCTTCCACTTTCGTCATCCCCGATTATGCTGGAGAAGCGTTCTTGGGCGAATGGTATTTCACCAATTCCAGCCACGTCACTTTGAAGGCCGACGGAACCGCTTCTGCCACCGTTGAAACTTCCACCGTCACCCAAACCGGAGGGTTCACCAAACTTGCCGATGGCACCTTCAATATCAGGGTTCCCGGCAAATTCATGGGCGATGGTTTGCATTACGACGCGACCAACGACATTTTCTTTAACGCCACATATTTCGGAGCGAGAGAAAAGGTAGTCACTACCTACGCCACCTCCGATTCCAGCTTGAAGATCTATTGCACCGCTTCCAAGAATTACGCCATCGCTAACGGAGAAGAAGTCGTTTCCTATACCGGCGAATTGAAGGATGGAGGAGAGATCACGGTTAACGGAGTTACCTACTCCATAAGCGGAACGACCTTAACCAAAAAAGACACCACTCCTTCCATTCCGGCCGATATTTGCGGAACTTACAAATCTAGCGAGCACACCTTGGTTTTGAATCAAGATGGCACTGGTTCCTGGGATGGCACGACCTTTACTTGGAGCTATGACGCGACTGAAAACAAAGCCAACATTTCATCGTTCGATCCATATAATGGCATGAACAATTACGCGCTTTTCCAAGCTGACGGAAGCGTCAAAGTCCACATGGAAGACGACTTTATGAGCAGTGTCCTGAATAACCACGTAATGACCAAAGAAGGCGACTCTACTACCGCGGGATACGTCGGAACTTGGATCGCCACACGCGGTTCAACCAGCTACACCATAGTCTTAAACGAGGATAAAACCGGAACCTACAACGGAACGGAAATAACCTATGCCGAAAGTAACGGAACCATCACTTTCTCTTGCGGTGACACTGATGTTGAACTCAAATACGATTCGACTACCGGAAAAATGACCGGAAAGTACATTTATGATTATTCGGACTATGAATTCGATTCAGTAATCAAGCAAGCCGATGGTGGCGATGACAAAGGCGATTCGTCATCCTTCTATGGCACCTACACTGATTCCAACAACAACACCATGGTCTTGAACGATGACGGCACCGGCTCATGGAACGGCACCGCCTTCACATACACTTACGATGAAACGACGAAAACCGGAAAGATCAGCGACTTCACCGGCTTCGACGACGGAGAGAATTCCTTCACCGTCAATGACGATGGCACAATATCGATCCACCTTTCCGGCGATTATGGCGACAACGTCTATAACGCTACAATGACCAAGCAAGCCACTACCACCGTACCCGCTTACGTCGGAACTTGGACCGCAGGTTCTAACACCATGGTCTTGAACGATGACGGCACCGGCTCATGGAACGGCACCGCCTTCACATACACTTACGATGAAACGACGAAAACCGGAAAGATCAGCGACTTCACCGGCTTCGACGACGGAGAGAATTCCTTCACCGTCAATGACGATGGCACAATATCGATCCACCTTTCCGGCGATTATGGCGACAACGTCTATAACGCTACAATGACCAAACAAGCTTAAATAACATCGATTAACGATTGGCACCCACCCGAAAATGGGTGCCTTTCTTTTAACCGATCTGAGACACGCGATTATAGGTATATTCCCAAGTAAAATCGAAATTGCCTTTATAAATCGTCAACGCGAATTTAAAATAAGCCGCATGAAATCATTGAAAGAACTTCTGATAATCGGCCCAGGCCCATCTTCCAGCCATACGATAGGGCCGTATAGGATCGTAGAAGATTTCTTAAAGACCACCGATAACGAGGAA
Organism: Alistipes shahii; assembly: GCA_963598795.1. Classification (GTDB taxonomy): domain Bacteria; phylum Bacillota_I; class Bacilli_A; order RFN20; family CAG-826; genus UBA4951. The sequence continues at coordinate 2,510 of CAVBUY010000014.1, read as the reverse complement.
GTTTTATCCTATAAAGTGACCTTGTACGGCTCTTTGGCTTTGACAGGAAAAGGACATGGAACGGATAGAGTCATAAAAGACACGTTTTCCTCCCATAACAAAAATGTCGATATAGCCTTCGATTACGATTTGAATAATTTAAAACACCCAAACACCATGAAGCTCGAGGCCATTCTATCTAATGGAGAGAAGATAGTGAAAACCTACCAGTCCATCGGAGGAGGAGCCTATAAAGAGGAAGATAAGCCATATAAGGTAAAAGACGTATACCCGTTTTCTTCCTTTAAGGGACTAACCGAATATCTAAACGAAAATAACATTGATGACATATATGAAGTCATCGAGAGATTGGAAGGCAAAGATATATATGAATATGGAAAGAAGATGGTTAGCCATTGCTTTTCATTAATAGAAGAGATGATATCTTCCAAAAGCGTCCCCCTTCCGGCTTTGGGATTGAAAACCGTATCGTCAGAAATATATGAGAACGCCATAAAATTAAATGACGAATACGAGAAAAGAACGATGCTTTTGACTTCTTTCGCTTATGCCATAGCCGAGGCTAACGCCTTGGGAAAAATGATAGTCACCACCCCGACTTGCGGGGCTAGCGGAGTGGTTCCCTCTTGTTTATATTACCAATTTAAATATCGCGGTTATCCCTTAAATGAGATAGTGAAAGCTTTCTTGGTGGGGGCTTTGGTTTGCAACTTCATAAAAGAAAACGCGGCCATTAGCGGGGCGGTTTTAGGGTGCCAAGCCGAAATAGGCTCGGCATCTTGCTTCGCTAGCTCTAGCCTAGCTTATCTAGACAAATTGAGCGTCCATCAAATCGAATACGCCAGCGAAGTGAGCATGGAGCATTTTTTGGGGTTAACCTGCGATCCGGTCGGAGGATATGTCCAAATACCTTGCATAGAAAGAAACGGCGTGGCGGCGATTCACGCCTATTCGTCCTATTTATATAGCAAAGACGTCGCCCCGTTTAGGGAAAACAAAGTGAGTTTTGACAACGTCATCTTAGCCATGAAGGAAACGGGCGAGAGGATGGTCAAAGAGCTAAAAGAAACTTCTCTTGGAGGTTTGGCTAAAGTAATATCCAATTGCTGATTATTGAAAGAAGAGCTTTGCATAAAGCGGCGCGCCGGGTTTTGGCCTAAAGAAATCTAATCATTTGGTTTCGGAGATAGCAGGCGAATAGAAAATCAATGTCTCCGTTATTTCTTGATTTCTTTCATTAGGCGGGCTTCTGTGCGAACTTTAGCAACCCGCCCGGACGCAAAATTAACCAGAACTTATGGGGATTACCAGTCAGAAAACGTTCGCGGCTCCCTATAATTTCTACTCGCGTTTTATAAAATCATTTCTTTGTTAGATATTTTTGATTTTTAGATTTTGACGGCGCGGTTCGAATAATTAGCCCTTTTTCAATCAAAGGCTTCATTATTTCCGGCATAAAGTGACTTCGGCTGGAATAGCCTATATATTGTTGAATTTCCTCTCGACTTCTAGCTACGCCATTGCAAAATTCCAATATTAAATCATCATATTTGCTTCCCGAATAATCCACATCTTTTTTATCAGCTAGAATATCGTATAAAGTAATTACAAAGAAGTCATCATTGCCTTCGATTTTAGGCTCTTTAAAATTCGAGTAGCTATCAGCGATCTTTTTCAAGCCACTGCCGCTTTTCTCCATAAGGCCTATGCTTTGAAAGCAATTGCAGATGATTTTGTTTCTTCTGATCGAGGGAATGTGTTTCAAATCAAACTCAGACGACTTTTTATCTAATAGCCATGAGCCAGGTGATGTTATTTCGAGTCTGTCTTTGTATATATCAACATCAATTCGAGTGCCTTGGATTGAATAATCTCTATGCGCAATTGCGTTTACAAGAGCTTCCCTAATCGCAATATCGGGATATGAAAGCGTATCTAGCCTGCTTCCATTACTCATTTTTATGAATCCGCTTCGTGAATTTCTAGAGATAAATTTAAGTGTTTCATCAAAAATATAGGAAATCGATCCTTTGAATTCTTTAATATCTAATGATTCGTTAACGCCTTTATCATATCCGTTCCAAAGTCTACAAACCAATAGCGTATCATCGCTCTCATATGCATCTGAAAACATTTTTAAACCCTGAGTAATTCTGCCGTCTTTATTAATTACTTCGTTGTTCATCAAAAGTTCAATCGTCGGTTCTTTCGCATCTAATCTATATTTTTTAGCCAAAAGATTAAATTTTCTGAATTTGTTTTTTTGGTATTGCTCGTTCAGAATTTGATTATCTGTTCCAAGCTTCCTTTTACCCATTTTAATTATTTTTGAAACAGAAGCAGGAAGGGAAAATCCATTTTCTCTCACGTATACTTTTTCGTTATAATCACCGATTTTAAAAATCACAATTTCGTTTTGGTATTCAACTTTAATTTCCAAGATAAAAAGAGAGTCGTCAATTTTATAAACTTCAAACTCTACTTCAACATGTGGAAATATATATATATAT
>CAVBUY010000013.1:20133-25415 GCA_963598795.1 Alistipes shahii | reverse complement strand
TGGGGCCGTTAAATTATTCGACTAATTCCTAGCTTCTACTAGGAATCGGCCGGATATCTTATGATCCCTTTTCAAGTGTCTTCGAAGCGCTCAGAATTAGCTTATACACGAAAATAGATTTAAAAAATAAAAAAAAGGACTGATATTTTTGGTATCAATCCTATCGTTTCTTAAATGGCGGAGACAGAGAGATTTGAACTCTCGCACGAGTAACCCCGTCTAACGGTTTAGCAAACCGTCCCCTTCGGCCTCTTGGGTATGTCTCCGGGCTGGGATACTTTAGCACAAAGCATCCCGATAAACCATTGTTTTTAATAAGCTTTGGCAAAATAGGCCACTATCTTGGACTTTTCACCGCAAATAGGGCATTTTGAGCCATCGTCTATTTCGTTATAGATGCAACGGGCGGTCCCGCCATTGGTTAATTCCTTAACCTTCAATTCGCATTCCGGACGTCCGCAATAAGCCATTCTGACGTACCCGCCTTTACTTAGATGCTCGTTCAATTCGTTCAAATCTTTGGCGTCCTTTTTGTTGCTTTCTAAGAACTTCAAGGCCTTTTGATACATATCCGAATGGATTTCGTCTAGCAAAGCCGGGATCTTTTCTTCCAATTCTTTTATGGGGGCTTCGATCTTCTCGCCGTTTACGCGTTTGGTCATCAAAGCCTTTCCTTCGGCCAAATCCCTAGGCCCAACCTCGATTCTTAGTGGCACGCCCTTCATCTCGTATTCGGCGAACTTCCACCCCGGGGTTTTGGAATCGTCGTCATCGACTTTGACGCGTATTCCTTTGGCTTTTAGGACCTTGGCTATGTCATAGCAGGCGGGCAATATGCCTTCTTGCTGTTGGCGGATAGGGACGATGACAACCTGTATCGGGGCGACATGCGGAGGCAAAACCAAGCCGTTGTCATCCCCGTGAACCATGATGATGGCCCCGATTAAGCGAGTGGAGACGCCCCAAGAGGTTTGATGAGGGGTTTCCAATTTGTTTTCCTTGCCTAAATATGAGATTCCATAGGCTTTGGCGAATCCCGTTCCCAAATAGTGCGACGTACCGGATTGCAAAGCTTTGCCATCATGCATCAAAGCTTCGATTGTATAAGTGGACACCGCGCCGGCAAAGGTCTCGTTTTCGGTCTTTTTGCCCTTTAAGAAAGGAATGGCCAATAAGTCTCTGCCGCAATCGTCATAGACGTTTAGCATCCTTCTTACGTTATCTTCCGCGTCTTCCCTATTGGTGAAAAGGCAATGCCCTTCCTGCCAAAGGAACTCAGAACCCCTTAAGAAAGGACGGGTGGTCTTTTCCCATCTGACCACCGAGCACCATTGATTGTATCTTACCGGCAAATCCCTATAAGAGGTGATGCTTCTTTTGAACAATTCCGAGAAAAGGATTTCGGAAGTGGGACGGATAACCAATGGGTCTTCCAATTTCTTCCCGCCGCCTATGGTGGCTATCAAAGCCTCCGGGGCAAAGCCTTCCACATGTTCCTTTTCGATGTTAAAGAGAGACATGGGGATAACCAAAGGCAAGTAGACATTGTCGGCCCCTTCTTCCTTGAAGCGTTTGTTGAAATAATTTTGGATCTCTTCCCATATGGCATATCCGTAAGGGAGATATTCGATGAAGCCCTTGACGGAAGAATAGTCCATCAGTTTGGCTTTCTTACAAACGTCAGTGTACCATTGGGCGAAATCGACGTCTCTGGCGGTTATGGCCTCGTTTTTCATCTTGTCGGACATTTATTTACCTTCTTTCATGAATTGCAGTTTGGCCACGCTCTTAGCGGGCAATGGCTTCATCATCTTCTCATATGGGGCCACCATATCGGAAGAAATGAGATTGATGTCGCTCCTTACCACCATCTCGACGATGTTCCAGGTGGTGAGGTTGGTGGCGATAATGGGCTTTTTGTATTTTAATAAGCCCTCGACCAAGACATGGAGCTCGGAACGGATTCTGGCGTCTTTGTCGAAGTTGTCTTCGGCGGACAAATCGACGAAGAAGGCGTCGCATTTCTCATAAACGCTCCTATCTAAATCCAAGACGTTGCATTTTAGAACCATCGCAAACCTTATCCCTTTTTCTTTAAGCAAGGATATTTGCTCTAAGAATTTCGGAATCGAGGCGGAATCTAGACTATTTAGGATGTCATCCGCCATAAAGGTGAGGTACAAATTGCTCTCTTTGACGATCCTTGAACGCATCAATATCGGAACGAACATTTCCCTTTCGTCCATTTTCACCCTAAAGAACAATTTGTGTTCCTTATTGCTACGCTCGGATATGAACTTCGGGATGGTGTTCTTCATTATGGCCGTTAGGAGAGTCTGGAGACAGCCTGTCCTAACCGCGTAATTCTTCATTTGGGTGGCCGTGGAGAAACTGGAATTCACGGGTGTGAATCTCGATATATAGCCATATATCCTCATTCTCTTTACGTCATATACGGGGCGGAAGGTGTAACTTATCCTCTTTTCGTTGATCAAACGCGTTATCTCGTTGTCGAATTCTTTTGTTCCTTCTTCGGAATAGGTGGCTAGGGAAGCTTGGGATTTCTCGTATATCGCGATCGGCTGAGGGAGCTTTTTGAGCGAATTCACCAATGTCGAGCCTTCTCTTATTATGACGTCCGAATCGCCCATGCAGTCTTTGTTTCTAAGTATTGCGCACTTGATTTGGAACAAATCGGAGGTCTTGGAATTCCTTCCCAAATCCTCATTCATCTTATAGGTGACGCCGTAGATTACTTCGAGGGCGAATAGCAATGCCCTGGATAAATCAGAGAAAGTAAAGTTGGCGATGGCTACCTCATAAGGGGCGATATTCAAAACCCTTTGGTTTCCCACCGCGTAACGGGAAACGTAATCGATGAATTTCTTCTCCAAATCGATTTTTGGCTGATTCTTGCTCTTATATTTGTTCTTCTTCTCGAAAAGCTTAAAGCAGAAAGTCATCCCGTTAGCCACGCCATTATTCCTTAAAGCCTCCGCCAATTCGGATTCGCTGGAAAGCATCTTTCTGGCGTTTCTGGTCCTAAAGGTTTTATCAATCAAATAGGATTCGAAATGTATTATCCCAGTCGTGGGGTCGGAAGCCACCAAGCGGAGGAAATAGTTCAAAGTCTTCTTGCTTTTGCCGTTTTTCATTTGGCGGGTGAATAGGAAATAAGGGACGTTGTTGGTCCCATTCAATATTGAATTTATCCAATCGGAAAGGCGGGTCTTATCTACGCTTGGGAAGCTTTTGTAGAAATTGTTGAGTGATTGGACCCTTTTCATCGAGGCGTTCCTTAAGGCAAAGGAAGTCACTTCCTGCCTCGGGGCGTTAACGACGATTATCCTGGCTTTTTTTGACCCGTTGCTGATCTTGCCCTCGAATTTCTTTTGGCTCAATTTGATGGAAAGCAACAACGACAACACCGTTATTAAGGCAACCGAAAGCATGACGATCCCGATGATGAGAAAACATTTGGAAGCCGTTAAGTCATCGAACCAACTGGGGGTGGATGAAGATAGGACGTTTAAAAAGAAAAGGTTTCCCATAACGGGCATATTTTAGCACAATGCGTGGGCGTGTCCACATGCGAGAAGTCGGGGTTGAGCAAGAGGAAGACAAGTTGTATCATTTACGGGCTGGAGAAGTACCCAAGTGGCCGAAGGGGGCGGTTTCGAAAACCGTTAGTAGGTGCAAGCCTAGCCGGGGTTCGAATCCCCGCTTCTCCGCCATTAGAAATTAGGCCGGTCCAAATTGGACAGGGACAGATAGAGCACAATAATTTTGTGCTTTTTTTGATAAAATGTGGTTGAAAGCAATAATAAAAAAAAGAGCAGGCGAACCTACTCTTTGGATTAGCTGATATCAAATGAACTATCTGGTAGTGAAGAGAATATTTGCTCTAACGTTTTTCTGCCGATGTGCAATTTTAATAACTCATCAGCAGATTTTACATCGATTGGCTTATATCCATATTCACATACACTAATATACTTTTCACGGTTATCGTTGTAATAAGTAATAGAGTAACGATGATTATGATAGATAAATTCAATTTCACGCTTGCCGTGTATTAATTCTTCAATGCATTCTGCTCTCATTGAAAATCCTCCCATGGTGCATGTTCATAAACTCCATTAACTATTTTGGATCTGTGAATATGTGGAACTCTTGGATGTGCTTTAGGGTTACCATGATTAGTATGGTGTATTTCTAAATAAGTTTCACCTTTTCCATTGTAATATCTTTCTTGCTCAATCATGCCATTAACTATTTTCTTTATAACTGAGTTAGGCTTGTATGTTGTAGGAATTTTATTACCCCAATGAGCTACAAATATATGATTTACTCTACCAACTAATTTTGATTTACGCGGATTCAATAAACCTTTCCTGTTCCTGATTTTACAATTGGGATTACGGAAAATATTTTTTGGCTTTTTGCTATTTGAATTAATAGGCTTGTCAGTATATTCTCCACTATGTTTCCCATTTCCTGCAGGAATGTATGGTTCTGGTTTATTTCCTCCACCCGGTTTCGTTGGTGCCATAGGAATGCCTCCTTTCTAGTCTTAAGACTATTTTTAGTTTAATTATTAAATAACTTGGAACTAGATGACGTGAATAATAAAAAATATATACTGATAAATAAAACGAAATGGTTAATAAAAGTTAATTTATTAGTGTATAATTGACTTATGTGCTAATATCGGAGTTTTTATGAAATATAAAATATAAATTTGGAATTAGGTAATCGAATTAAAGAAGCAAGGTTAGAAGCAAATCTTGCCCAAGCAAAATTGCATGAATTAACTGGTATATCTATTACTCAATTATCTAACTATGAAAACGGGAGCAGGAACATTGGAATTGAAAATTTATCATTAATTGCAAAAGCCACAAACAAAACCATTGATGAAATTTATTTTGGTTCTTTGTCTAAAAAACCCATAGTTTCTTCGTCAAATAAAGGAGAACTAATAGTAAACTGTATTACGGCATTGTTTGCAGAAGGTGTAATTGGATTATTACCACACGAAAATATTAATGAATATATCTGCGATCATCTTCAGTACACGTATAGATTGGCGTTTAAAAATTACATGTTTGAAATTGAAGATTTAGTCAAAAAACTTGATGATTTTGAAACAAATAAGGAAAATTACAAACAACCAGATAATTTTAAAAAGCAAATTATGGATGCATCGGCTTCTTTAATTAATAAAATTGAGAATAAGCGAAAATAATTATTAGATTTATAGTTGCAAAAAACAATAGAAT
>CAVBUY010000013.1:0-20123 GCA_963598795.1 Alistipes shahii | reverse complement strand
AGAATATGCAAATTGATAATTTTATTGAATAGTTAAACAAGGATTTGATGCAATGCTTTTGTTGTGATTATTTCATTCCAAGTTTTAAAACTGACCAAAGACAAGTAAAAAGTGATATTATTGCACTTCGCGACAAGAAATTGGTATTAGTTCGGTTCACGAAAGACAGTTTGGTATTTTAGGAACACTATACTTTCATCGTCATTGGTTCGTTGCTATAGGCTATCTACCTGAGAGAACTAAGAGAGGCTGGAACAAGCCACCGTAAGCCGGCTTATTTACCTCAATAATGTTTTCATGATTTAAAACTCTATAAAAGTATATTGCATTTATGCTATAATATTTATCAAGGAAATGCATAAATGGAATTCAAAGATAAATTAAAACAATATAGAAAAACGAACAGCTTGACGCAAACACAGCTAGCAAAGATGCTGGGAATTGATTTTACGACGGTTAATAGGCTGGAAAATGGGCATTTTAATCCAAGTTATGAGGTCTTGAACAAATTTAGTGCCTTACAAGAACAAAAATGTGTCCAACTAGAATCGAACGCTCTATCTTTATCTGCATCGGAAACAAATGATATTTTTCAGGATATTTCTTCGTTGATTGAGAAAGCGAAGGCCATTGCTTATCAGTCCGTCAATGTTTTGCTTATTCAGAGAAACTGGATGATCGGCAAACGGATTTCTGAAGAGAACCTCAAAGAAACAAGAAAAGAAAATTATGGTTTGGAAATAATTAAGGAATTATCTAAAAAACTAACCGAACATTACGGAAATGGCTTTAGTTCTCGCAATCTATATAGTTTCGTAGAGTTCTACAAAAACTATCCTAAGATTTTGCAAACGGCGTCTGCGCAATCTTTTCTTTCGTGGTCGCATTATCTAGTTCTTTTGCAAGTACAAGACCATGACGCTAGAGCGTGATATGAAAAGGAAGCATTCGACCAAGCTTGGAGCGTTCGCGCTCTACAAAGAAATATTTCAACACAATATTACCAACGTCTTCTGAAATCGCAGGAAAAAGATTTAGTCGAGAAAGAAATGCTGGAAAAGGCAAATGATGATGAATCAAAGCTTGAATTCATCAAAAATCCAGCCATCCTAGAATTTCTCGACCTCCCGGAAAACAATAACTATTTGGAAAAAGGCCTTGAAAAATGCCTCATTCAGAATATCAAGAAATTCCTGATGGAATTAGGGAAGGGATATGCATTTGTAACAAATCAGAAAAGAATTCATACAGAGAAAGAGGACTATTTTATCGACCTTGTCTTTTATAACTATATTCTCAAATGTTTTGTACTAATCGATTTGAAGATGGGAAAACTCTCCCACCAGGATGTAGGCCAAATGGATATGTATGTAAAGATGTATGACGAGATGGAAAAAGGGGAAGACGATAAGCCAACGATAGGCATCCTTCTTTGCTCAGACACCGACGAAGACGTTGCAAGATATTCGAATCTCCATACAAGCAATCAACTTTATGCCGCCAAATACAAGACTTATCTTCCCAGCGAAGATGAACTGAAGAAAGAAATCGAAAGGCAGAAAGCTTTTTTCTACCTTCAACAATCTAATAAAGAATAATAAAAACGTTCCGTCCCGAACCCACATTGCCCGCCAATTTAGAAAAAAGGTTTGGTGTCGCATCAAACCTTTTTCTTTTGCTTTCATCTGTCCATCAAAAATTGACACCCTCGAGTAAAAACGATAATCAAAATAGTGAGCCCACACTGAATTCGATTGTGTTTTTCTATTCATTAATCCGCCAATTTCCGTCAGCGAGAGTTCGACCCACGTTTTGATTTATCTTTTATGTTTTCGCAATCGCTGGCCTAGGATAGGATACTTTGGTGAATTTGTCATGGATGCTGTTGCGTGCCAATACTCAATCTTTGAAAACGTTCCTATTAGGTCATTTCTTTTGGCGATTCAGATAAGCTTAATCCGGATAATGGGTATTTCCTGCAATGCTCAGATCTCTCAAGGAAATTTAGGATAAGTGTTATAATTTCAAAAAAATTTCAAGATAGTAACACTTGATTTAGCTATATGGCGTGGCATTGTGTTCTATTTAAAACGATGTGAGGCGCCTAAGAAGCTTCAGACATCTCACTTTAAAAAGTGGCAAATATGTCATAAAAATTAAACACAACGAGAAACCAACTTCATCGGAACTTCCATAAACCCCGCCAGAAGCCTCACTACCGCTTTATCCGCCATAATCGATAACGTAACAACCGACACCTTGATTCAAGTTTGGGCATTCGCTGTCGGACCACTTTCGTAAGGGGCAAACTAATCTATCATTTGCTCCATAAAGAGAAAGACGCAAGAGAAGCAATACAGTTTATTTCGAAAAAATAATTTAATTAATATTGGATATTTCAAAAATCAATTCAAATGCACGAATAAAAATAAATCTATATAAAAAACCGTCATTCTCGATGTTATCGAATGTTTTTAGATTTAGAACATCCGATTATATTCCTTTTTCGCGATTTCGATGTTCCAATTTTATTCCTTATTTGCAATTTCGATGTTCCGATTTTATTCCTTTTTCACATTTGTCTACATGAAAATAGAAAATTTATTTAACGAACAATGCTTAGTTTAAGCTTGTCTCTTTCGAAGACTTAATGTATTAACTTGGCTGATTCAAAACGTCCCCCAAACAGAGACTGTGAAACTGATTAAAGATAGCATGGTAGTCCCAATTTAAGTCAAAGCGGGAAACACCTCCACCGTATCGCTCAATAATTACGTAAAAGAATATAAGCCATCAATCGCTTATAAGCTGGCGAATTCCAACTTTGGTTATAAAGATGGCAAAAAGACGTTGCCGCACTATATGGTGATGTTTATCTAAAAACCCAGATCATTCTTTCTCTTCTTCGGCTTCTTTCAATTTCTTGGTGAGTTTTTGGTTTACCACCAAAAGATAGACGGCAATCGCCGTGACGATCACTATCCCCACCGTCAAAGCGATGGTAAAAAGGTTGGAAGAGGAAAATATGCTCGTCGTGGAGGCTTCCCCTTCCAAAAGGTTATTTAAGGCTAAGTTCATGTTCTTCCCTCCTATTTTCTTTATAGAAGGGGAATGAAGATTTTTACATTATGGTATTTCGACGATGACGGCTTTTCCCATCCCTTCGATATTCGTTTCCTTTAATGAAGGCAAAAAGAAACTATCGCCCTTATGGTAAAAATAATCGCCGATTGTCCCTTCTCCATCGATTATATGTATGGATTTGAACGAGTTCTCGTCACTGACTATCTTATTGTCGCCTATATTTAATAAACTCGCTTCGAAATATTTGCATTCCCCTATCACGGGCCTAGTAAAGGTTAAAGGGGAATAAGCCTTATAATCAATCACTTTCAAAGCTTTATCCAAATGAAGTTCCCTTTCCTTGCCGTCTTTGTCTTTTCTCTTATAGTCATATAAACGATAAGTGATATTGGAGTTCTGTTGTATTTCGATTAGGGTTACCCCTTTCCCTATGGCGTGCACCGTCCCGCTTGGAATGAAGTAAGATTCCCCTTTTTTGACGGGAATGAAATTGAGCAAAGAGAGAATCGAGCCATCCAAGGCCCTTCTTTTCACTTCTTCTTCGTTAGTGTCTCTCTTAAAGCCCAAATAGATGCCTGCTCCTTCATCGGCTTCCAAGATATGCCACATCTCCGTCTTTCCCAATTCCCCTTCGTTATTTAAGGCGAATTCGTCGCTGGGGTGAACTTGGACGGAGAGATCTTTCTCCGAATCGATGAATTTCACCAAGACCGGGAAAATGGGGAACTTGACAGTCTCTTTCCCTAAATCCTTAGAAGTTACAACATCCATCAAAGGCCTTCCATCTTCTAAGGTGGAAGGATGCTCTTTGTAAAAGGAGAGTTCCCAAGTCTCGGATATTTTCTCTTCTTTGCTTTCTTTCCCATATCCAAAAAGCTTTTTCCCTCCCCAGAGGGTAGTAATGACCGCGGGTTTCAGTTTCGTTAATTCCATGCCTAGATTATAAGGCAATATAGAAACTTTTCCCTAGAAAGGCTTTTCAGGAATTTGACTTGCCTATCTTTCTAAGTTTTACGGGCAAAAGATGATTGCCAAAGCTCACACGCCCCTTAAATGAAAGCCGGCTTAACGAGGATTTTAAAAAGCCTAAAGTATTATCAAACGCTCGTTTGACAATCGTTCGTTTGATAATAAAAACCTAGCAAAAAATCTAACAAAAACAGTGGCAAACTTCGATGGCTGCATATAAGGCAAAACGAAAATTATATATACCAAACCGGTATTATTAGCGTTTTCGAATCCAAAGCGGAGAGTTTACCTTTTAAGCATATGATGGCCCCTTCTCCGGTCTTAACATTCGCTTTCTTTAATACATTGAAAGCGTCGGTCATTGATAAGGATGGATTCATCGTCTTTTTTATCTCTATTGGATGCAAGAAGCCATCATGTTCCAATATCAAATCTATTTCCCTTTGGTCTTTGTCCCTGTAGTAATACATATAAGGTTCTTTGCCGCAGTTGATATAAGATTTGCGGATTTCGGAGATTACATAATTCTCAAGGATGGCCCCATTTATGGAACTGCTTTCCAAAATGCGCGAATCCGGGTGCCTGGTTAGATAGGCGACCAATCCGGTGTCGAAGAAATAGACTTTCGGAGTCTTTATGCTTCTTTTTAAAAGGTTATTGGAATATGGGTTAAGGAAAAATATTATCTCTGATTTTCTTAAGACAGATAGCCATCTTTTCGCGGTATCGTCGCTTATTCCCACGTCTTTGGCGACCGAATGGATATTAAGCATCTGCCCGATCCTGCAGGCAAGAGAGCGCACGAAATCGGCGAACTGCCCTTCGCTTTTAACGGTTATTTCCTCTCTCAGATCCCGGAATATATATGTTTGAAGGTAACTAGAATAGAACACGTCCCTATTTGAATATTTTCCGCTTAAAAGAGATGGCATCCCACCTTTCCATATCCTTTCATAAACCTCGTCCGGATCTAACGAAGCAATAGATTCAGAGCGAAGCGAAAGGTCTTTTAAAGAAATGGTGAAAGGCCTTATCTCTCGCTTAGAATACAATTCGTTGGATGAGAGGGAAGAAAGATTCAAGATGGCTATTCTCCCAGCCAAGCTTTCTTGAGACAGTCTCATCAATTCGAAGCTTTGAGAACCGGCCAGAAAATAGCTGCCGGCCTCCGCGCCGGCGTCTATTGCCATCTTTATGTAAGAAAATAGCTCTGGCGCATATTGGACTTCGTCTATCAAAACGGGAGGCTTATGCATTTTCAAAAACATTTCGGGATCCGTTTTGGCTAAGATCCTCTCTTGCAAATCGTCTAACGTTACCGTTTCGCGCGAAGGAGAAATATGGGAAAGCAATGTGCTCTTGCCAACTTGCCTTGGCCCAGTCAGCAATATGCACGAATATTCTTTTGATAGTTCTATGATGGTTTTTTCCATATCTCTCTTTATGTAGTTCATATGACCTCCGACCAAAATGCGATGCAATCTTATTTTAGTCGGAAATGTCTTTTTATCAACATAAAATCGAAGAAAATATGTGTTTGTTAGGATTAAAACAAGCTGATATCGCACTCAATTGAGATTCAATTAGGGAAAGATTTGCGTACAACAACGATCATATCGATCCCGATTTTAATTTCGTGAAATTGCAAATTTTCCAAAGTGAAACCTCACGCAGAATTGGATTTGGACGAGGCGTTTATAGCTCTTCTTTCATTTGGATAACCCAGTTAAACAAAATCGGACAAAATAACTGCATCTGGTCTATAAGGGGAAAGGGAATTAAATTCCTTTCCCATTCCCTTTTTAATAAGGCGGAGGTGGTTTATCCTATTGCTATGCTAAATACCTTATCCATCAAGAATTTCGCGATCATCGCGGACAATAATATATCCTTCAAAGAAGGATTCACCGTTTTAACCGGAGAGACTGGGGCGGGAAAGTCCTTGATAATCGACTCCTTATCCCTCTTATTGGGAGAAAGGGCCCAAACGGAGATGATTAGGCTTAACGAAGAGAAAGCTATAGTAAAAGGAAGCTTTTCCGTCAATAAGGAGGCTTTTATTCCTTTCTTTGAGAAATATGAGATAAAGGCTTCCGATAATTTGGATATCGAAAGGGTGATATCTAAGAGCAAGAGTGTCGTTAAGATAAACGAAGTAACCCTCCCTTTAAATGTCTTGAAAGAGTTAGCCCCCAAATTAGCCAATATCCACGACCAATTCGATTGCTTTAAGATATTGGACCAAGAGAACTATCTATCTTTGATCGATGGCTTTAATGAAGAAAAGATAGACCCTATAAAAAAGGAATATCTTTCCGAATATGAAGACTATAAGAGCAAGAAAGAATATCTCGAACGATTAATGGAAGAGAAAGAGAGATTCAACGAGAACAAGGATTTCTTTCTATATCAATATAAAGAGCTTAAGGACGCGTCTTTAAAAGAAAACGAAGACGTTGAAGTAGGGAATGAATTGGAAGGGTTAAAGAACTTCGATAAGATCAATTCCTATTCTTTGGAAGTCAAAAAGATAATGGACGGGGATAGTTTGGATAGCCTGTATTCCCTTATTTCTATCGTTAAGGGGCTATCCAACTTATCCCCGTCATATTCTTCTTTTTATCAAGATATGGAAGAGGCTTATTACAAATTGAGCGACACCTGCTCTTTGTTAAAGAAAGAGCTATCGGCCTTGGATTTCGATCCGGAGAGAATGGATGAATTGAATGAGAGGGACGCTTTATTATCTAGATTGAAGAGAAAATACAAAAAGGATTTATCCGAGCTTATCTCTTATAGAAACGACTTAGAGGAAATATTGGAGAGAGACGACGGGTATGAGATTAAGATAGATAAAGCCAATAAGGAATATGAGATAGCTAGAGATAAATGTCTTATAAAGGCTTATGAACTATCTTCCGTCCGCAAAGAGATAGCTAAGGAGATAGAGGAAAAGCTAGAATCGTCATTGTCCGACCTTAAATTGAAGGCGAGATTCTCCATCCGTTTCTTTAATGACGATGAGACCTTAACGGAGAACGGCTTAGATAACGTGGATTTCTATATAGAGACCAATAAGGGAGAGGGATTAAAGCCCCTTAATAAGATAGTGTCAGGTGGCGAAGCGAGCCGCATAATGTTGGCTTTCAAGGAGATATATGTCTTATCCAACAAAATACCAACGGTCATATTCGATGAAATAGACGCGGGGATATCTGGAGAGGCCGCGGAGGCCGTGGCCAAAAAGATATATGAGATATCGTCATATTCCCAAGTTATAGCCATCACCCATCTCCCCCAGGTTGCGGCCTATTCAAATAACCATGTCCTAATATCCAAGAAGGAAATAAAAGGAAGGACGTTCTCGGAGATAAGAGAATTAAGCAAAGAAGAAAAGATAAGAGAGATAGCCAAGCTTATATCCAATGGGGAAGTGACGGAGAGTCAGTTGGAGTATGCGAGGGAACTCGTCGGTTTGAATTAGAATACTGACTCTCGTTAGGTCCCAGGCTTTACTACGATTTGTATATAGTTTGAACTTACTAATTTAATTGAAGAAACCCCCAAACTATTTTTATATTGCACCGCAACATAAAGCGTATAAGTTAAGTTAGTCCCTCTAGATGAGTCAGCACAAATAGAAGTTTTGATTGTTGCATTGTATTTGTCTGAACCTGCCAGATAGCATCTGCCCCATGTGTATGACGTTTTCCCATCAATAGTAAACGGGTCTGCAGATTTGCCATTTGTAAATGAATCCCAGGGTTTTTCAACATCGTTCCCAACTACGTTGATGAATTCTCCACTCTTATCACCGCTTGCCATCCTAACACACCACCAATATCCCTCAACAAAATTATAATTATCATAGTTCGGGGCTATAGAAGCTTCGAAATTGAACGTGCCATTTTTTCCTTTGGTTACCGTATATTTTTTGTCAGAATTCTTCGTTGCGTTTTCAAAGGATGACATCGATAACGTCAAAACGCTTATATCCTTTCCTGCATTATCTACGTTTTTGCCTTTCAAAGTGTCGATGATATAAGAAGAAGCTATCGAAGAATCATCAGAATTAGCACTAACGCACACTTCAACGGAACTAATTTCTTTATCACTGTAATTATAAACCGTGACGCTAGCGCCTTCCGCAGTAGTTACTCCGGCCCCTTCAGACGAGAAACTCAAATTAGTAGTATCCGTTCCATCCGCAAAACTCCATGTGTAGGTGGCGTCTAAATAATCCGGTGAATGGGATGCTTTAAGTTCTTGATAGCCGTAATCTGCAGTCTGCTTGCTTTCTCCTACAGATTCAATCGTAACGCTACTCAAACTAACCGGATCATACTTCCACCCGTATGTATCGCCATACTCCACCGACCAATAGTTATTCTTAAATATTGATTTTTTATCCGTGAAAACATCCTTTCCATTAATCGATAATAACCCTTTGGCAGAATTTTCTATGAACCTTGTCGTTGGAGCCTCACCGCCAAGGACAGACATAGCAGATGATGGCATGTTGCTATCATATTCCGGAGATTTCACCGAATAATTAGTTGAGGCGTAATTTAATTTGGCGTTTGCAGCGCCTGCATAGATATAGCCTCCAATTATGCCTCCATCGCCAACGTTAATAGTCCCACTATTAGTCAACTTCGCGGCAATTTTATCAAAATAAGATGGATATCCACTATAGATGCCTTCGTTTTCAGAAAAGCCATCATAAACCGCCAATTCGCTTGTGATGTTCAAAGTCGCACCGCTATCAATCGTGAAATTAGAGCCATTCATGAGTTTGACTTTTTTTGACAGATCCATCGTCGACCCGTCTTTCAAAGCGAAGTCGTAGCGATACGAAATAGGAAAGAAAAAATCAGACGTATTAATAGACACATCTTTAAGAAGCGTTTTAATGGTCGCGGAAATCGCGCCCATTTCAACGCTGCCATAAATATCTATTTTCGTTTTGATTATTGTGTCGTTGATTATGATATCGGATGTCGTAGTCGAGATATTAGGAGAAGAATAGTCGACAAGCACATAACCGCTATTCAAAATCAACGCAAAATCCGCGCTACCAGATCCTATGAATCCGACATTTTCGGCAGATACATATGGATCGAGGTTTTTTTCCGACAGCGCTTCTATGTAAATGCACACTCTCGCATTCCATTCGGATCCATAATCAACTCTCGTTTTTACCTTAATGTTGCAAAAATCATAAATTTGGAATGGGGAGAATTTATTCTCGCCAGTCAAATTATTTATGGCAAACGTTTGCCTGCCGCCCTTGAAATCATATATGACGAACGGAGATAGCAATTTCCCTCCACCGGTAACGCGCAATAACGATTCATTATAGATGTGATCTCTCTTTATATACCCATAGCAATTGATATTCCCACCGTCGCAAATGATGGAAGATTTTTCGCTTAAGGTGATTTCGCAATAATCTCCGGCAGTTTGCCCGGCTACGCCTTGACCGGGATTGCATAATATTCCGCCTATATTTAAAGTTCCGTTCACAGTCACTTTCACGTTTGGATTTATAACCAATTGGGTTTTTCTAAAGTGTTTTACCGCATCCTCTGTTTCGTCCGCGAATCTATACGAAACCGATTCGTTGTTATCGTTTGTGTAAGTTTTCTCTCCATGAGCGTCCGAATCGAAATAAGTCGTCCCAGAATACGGAAGAGACAAAGTAACCCCGACCGGAATAACGCACGATTCCGATATTTTCACTTGATAGAGGTTGCCTGACGAATCTTGAAGTCCGGGATATACGAATATCTCATCGCCGGATGCCGAATCATTTAAGGCCTTTTCTATTTTCGTATACTTCTTGCTGTTAGATGAATTGTAGCAAACCGCGATTTCGTCTGACTTGGATATACTTCCGCTGGTCTCGGATTTGTTGTTGTCTATGGTATAAGCGCTTAGCCCAATGCTTAAGGACGAAATGAAAACAGAGGTTAACGCCACTAAGCTTTTGAAAATTTTAGAGCGCCTCATTCCCTAATGGCCTCCACATTGAATTTGAGAGTAGGAGGTAAGCTGTATAAGCTTGATATGCTTTCTCCCGAAGCGTTTTTGTTCCCGATCGCATATATAAGCGTTATGTCCTTGCTATCCAAAGACGGATCTATTTCAAATTGCACTGAAAACTGCTTTGCCGTGGCTGATGTTTGAGATTCTATGGTCGAATCGATGTCTTGGACGCTCAACGAAGAAACGTAATCCAAAAACGCCGCTTTGTTGGGTGTAAGATACGTCATCATCGTGAATTTATTATTCTCGTCCAAATATGAAAAACGAGATATGACGGATATGTCTATAGTCATATTGACGGATATATACCCTTCGTCCAATATGACGTTATCTTGAACCATTCCGTCTTTGCAAATGGAAAAAGGAACGGTCATTGAAACATTGGAGAATATATCTTGTTCCTCTATATCGGCGGCGCCTATTTCGCCGGTTGCGGACGTAGTTGGGGAATTAATTACAAGCCACGAAGAAAAGCCGAGAGTGGCGAGAGCTAAGCTTCCTAAAAGAAGAGACCCCCCCCGAAATTAACGATTTTCTCGAACTTCTTCCTTCGTTTCATTCGAATATTGTTTAACACCGCGAAACCAATTTTGCAAATAAAAACTGCACAAACCGAGAACTCACACGTAGAGAATAAGCCGAATATTCCACTACATGAAGTTCTTTAAGTGTTTAAATATGATCAAGGCTCAAAAACATGTCTATCAAATCATAAACTCGGCTTTCGACACAGTACCCTTTGCATACCGCTATCTTCCAATATTTAACATTCGTCATATCGAATTGTTGATGGCTGAGTAAATCGGCGAAATCTTCATATCTATAAAGGCCATAAACATCAATGTCTTTTTGTTTCAAAATTGGATCATATGCATAGTCCGAATCAATTTTGAAGAAAGAGTGTTCTGGCATCAGGGGCATAATTGTTAGTACGTTGTTGGCAAAATAGTTGTAATCATATGCGGTAACAATTTCATAAACATTTGTTCGGGAACTGATGAATTTATAGCCGATTATTTCCGTAAAATCAGGACCATCCGTTCCTTCAATCATGATTTTCTTTCCAATAAACTCCTCGACACTATCTTCGAATATCGTGATCCAATCCATTATTTCTATATCGAAAAAGGTTTGTGACCAAGAAAATGCAATGCTTTTACCGTTAGCTAATTCAATTTCAACATATCTATCTGTATCGACGCTTCTTTCCAACACTAAAACCGGTTGAACAGAATACGCACCAGTTTCGAAATCCCACGTACGCAACAATTCACCTACACCGATATCTTCGACATTTTTATAGGTTCCATCCGCCATCGTCACCGCCGTTCCCTCAATCAAACAGCTCATCTCCCAATTCGTAATTACAAAAGAATAATCGCAACTAAGCAGCCAACATTGAGTATCATTGCCATCGCCCCATTTACTATCTTTTGCATTCATTATGCTTTGAGTTGTAGTATTGCCGTTGGAATCATAAATAATTTTATCGATTTTCGCATTATAGCCAGACGCGCCCCAATCGCTCGGTTTAATTGTGAAATAATAATTGAGTGGTAGCAAAAGAGAGCCTTTTTGATATTGTTTAAATTCCTGACTTAAGTCGTTGGCAGCTGGACCATATTTTATAAGGAAATAAACATTACTTGCGCCAGAAGAACCGGCTAACGAAAACACAATCTGATAAGACTCTGTAGGTATAACGATGATTTCAATATCGGAGTAAACCAAGATCCAGCTTCCCGACTCATATGCTTCACCATTTATCGTAATGCTATAGCAAGAATCATCTATCATTTTAAAATAATAGCCATCAATTATTTCGTAATTAGCCGATTCGGTGGAATTTTGATTTTCCGACAATATGGTTTGGTCTGTATCTTGATTTGTAATATTGCTATAACACGAATACGAATATAAGTTGTGCTTATATTTGGTGTCGATTATGATTGAAATTTTTCTTATTGCAATCCGATCGCCATCCCAACATAAAAGGTCATTTCTGCCCTCGACAATCGAACCCGCTTTAAATAAGCAATCCGTTATGCTGGCATCGGCGTTATCGTCATAAAAAGGACCTGAGGCATTGATGATTTTAATGTTGGAATTACTTGCCCCTTCGTTGGAAGTGAGACTCAAATGCGATTGGTTGCGCACGGAACTCAAATCTATTATCGGCTTGTCTTCGTTTTCTTTAACTTTCGGTTGAATATATCCTCCTAATTGACCGTTTTCATCCACTTTGATGGAGCCTCCGTTCACACATTTTGAAGCAGTCATATTTTTGCAATAATTCCCATAAGTAACCAAGTCAGAAGAATCGAAATTTGACAGCGAATCAGCTAAATAAAAAATTACCTTCGAACTGATATTAAAAGATCCACCATTGAGAATTTCTAAGTAAGAACCCGGCAAAAACTTAATATTGAACGATTTTGTGTTAAAAACGCCCGCAACATAAATTGCGTATTTGTATGAAATAGGTATGAACATTTCTGAGGTGTCTATCGTAATTGTACTGCTAATATATAAAGAGCCGAGATTGACTGAACCGTTTAAATAGATATTGGTCCTAGACGAATCGCAATATTCAATCCCTATTTCCCCTTCGCTCAAATAAAACATCGACTGCGCAGATGAAGATATAGGGTTGACGATTTCAACTATTGCATCTGCCGAACCTATTCCGGTTTTAACATAACCGACAGCTTCTAAAACGGAGCCAAACTTACACCAAACATATGTCTGCAGACAAGGGAAATCATAAACATAAGTTGGACATATGCCCTTTCCATTTAATTTGTCTATATTTCCTCCAGAAGGCATATCATAAGAAGCCATCGAAGTTAGCAATTGCGCTCCATATTCTAGAGAAACATACCTTTCTGAATCGAAAGAATTGTCATATACACCAACGTTCGGCGCTAAATTGCCGTTTAAACCAGAATATTCCGAGACCTTTCCGTAACAATTAAACACTCCACCGTCTTTTATGGTGATCGATGACCCTTGGCCAAGAGTAATTTCCGAGTATGCTCCAACGATGCCAGACGTACCTAATTCAGCGCCTAAAGAAAGGGTTCCATTAACTACAAAATCAGCCCCATTTCTTAAATTGATTTGAATATTTTTCCCTGATGAATTTTGTCCGAAACTTTTAAAATTTTCATTCGAGTCAAAAGGGATTACTAAAGAGACACCACTCGGCACGTTTATTGTATCTTCAATTGTCAGCACTGTATTGGGGCAAACATAAATACTTTGGTTTTTTTCCGCCTTATCCAGCGCCGCATCCAATGACAAATATTTAATTCCCGTGTCCTTGTTGTAGCATACCGCTCTAGTCGTAGTTTTGGATATTAAAACATCTTCTTCGATAGTATTTTTTTCAAGCTGATAAGCGGAAAATCCAATACAGGCAATGCCTAAAGAAGACATAATGAGGAATAATGCCGAACGTAATCCGAAATATTTGTTTCTCATTGTTTCAAAGCCTCCGCCTCAAAAGTCAATGAAGGCTCCGATTCACTATAAAACGGTGACATATCCCCACTAAAAGCGTACGTTATGACTATACATATTGTTGATGAACTCGGATCCAAAATAAAAGACAAATTGTATTCAGCTGCCGTTGTTGTTGCTTCGGCGTTGCTGGTCGCCGTCGAACTTGACATTAAATAAGTGCATCCGACGACAAAATTCAATATGCCGGAATCATTCGCGTCTTTTAATCTAGCCAGCATTTTGAAAGTATTGTCTTCCGCTAAATAGCAATTTTCCTTGCAAGCTTTGACATCAATATTTAAAGTGACGACTACCGTGCCTGTAGTGCTGATTATTTGCTTATCATTATCAACTATTCCATCCGGACCCAACAAAAAGGTTTTGCAGCCAACAAGCTCAAAAATAGTTAAATTGCTCGTCTTTATCTCCGCGGCGGAAATATTCGCCGAAGCGCTTATGCTATTTACCACTATCCAAGAAGAAAAACCCGCCGCGGAGAGAGCTAGGCTAGCAAGTAGGAGAGACCCCCCCCCCCGAAATTAACTACGTTGAGCTTTTTCTTCTTGTTCAATTTCATTGAGGGTATTTTATCACGGCAAAACGAAATGTGGGTTAAGTTTTAAATCAGCCTCGTTTTCAAAGCAAAGAAAAATGCCTCATCCATTTTCTTAAACGAGGCATTCTATGTTGTTTGAATAACGATGAATTTATAGTGAGTTATATTTAAGCTATTTATTCAGCTTATATCGATTAGGAATTAGCGAGCACGGCTTTGAAATTAATGGCGAGGTAGTGGCTTGAGATTTTATCGACACAATCCCATTCCTGGTTCCAATCGAAAGTATCGCCAATCCCCTTACCGGTAATCGCATTAATAACCGTGCGATAATCATCTACGAGTAGCAAATTACTACCTCCAATGCCTTCTTTATACGTTGAATAGGTCGATGTCCACGCAAGTCCAGGAAGAGTGTCGATTGTGATCTCTTCATTGCTCTTCCAAGTATAGGCAAAATCGGTAGCAACCGTCCCGTCGGTCGTGGTAATCGTATTAACGCCATCGGCAAATGTAACATAGTTGGCCAAAAATTTGCTGATGACCACTTGATAAGTCAAAGTGACGGTTTTTTCATCGAACCCATCGGGTTTGGTGTAAGTCGCCTTGAGCGGAATGCTTTCATCCTCTTTAATTATGGATACTGAGCCTTTGTCTAAATAGACGCGCAAGTTGTCATCCCCGGTCACTTCAATGGTTCCGGCATCGGCATAGCTTGCGACCTTTACGCCAACATTCGCACTAGCAGTCGCGGTCCCGGCGTAGACCCAGGCCGCGGAGGCGGTTCCGACCAAGGCCAAGCAGGCGGCCGCGGTCAGCATTTTGATTTTGGATTTCTTCATTTTCTTTTCCTTTTCGCCCGATATTTCGAGCTAGGCGAACAATTGCGCTTCATCATTCCCATAGCTCCATCAATATGATTCGACACATATTCAATGACCGATGCCAGTCCATTGAAATAGGGAGACGGTAGAGGGAATAAAGCTTAAGCTTTCGCCTTACGGTGAAAAATTTTATCGCCCCCCCCCCGAAAAAATCAAGGATGGGTCGATTCCAAATTTAAGTTCCAAGACTTATTGATTTTGAGATGTCCGATTTCTCAAAAAAAAGAAGGGATTGTAACGATACTTTCGCAGGTAGAGAGCTTTAATATCGGTCTTTACGGTGTATAAGGTTTCGATGCATTTTCATCCGTATTGGCATAAAAAGCACGGACCAATCGAACGATGAAATGGTCCGTGCTTTATTTCGAAAACTTGTCGGCTAATTGATTATTCGTCTACAACTTCGGCTCTGAATGTGATAGTGACTAACTCACCAGCAGAGATCTCTTCATTTGAATTCCAATTCCCATCAAGAGTGGTGCCAGTTAATCCAGCAATAAATGTTTTATAAGCTTCTTCATCCGTTAAAGTGCTATCAACAGTATCAGTACTGCCTTCTACTGTTTTCCACTTAAATGTTGGAAGTTTATCGAACATATCGTTGGCATCACCGCTGGTCCATGTGTTATCGAATGTTGTTGTTGTTGATGTTTGATCCCAGGCGGTAGTAACCTCTGTATAGCCAGGAAGAGGTGTGTCGACGTCAACTTTAGAAGTGTCGAAAGTAACATAGTTTGCTAAAGCCGCTTTAATAGAGACTTGGAACTTATATTCAACTTTCTTTCCGCTGTCCAAGCTAAGTCCATTAGGAGCAGTATGTGTAGCGGATAAAGGCAAAGATGAATCTACTTTTTTAAACGACACTGAACCCTTATCTAAATTTAGATAGACATTGGTGGCGTTGTTGATGGTGATTTCACCTGCACTTGCATAGCTTGCGACTTTGACGCCGATATTCGCACTAGCAGTAGCGGTCCCGGCGTAGACCCAGGCCGCGGAGGCGGTTCCGACCAAGGCCAAGCAGGCGGCCGCGGTCAGCATTTTGATTTTGGATTTCTTCATTTTCTTTTCCTTTTTCCCATTCGCTTTCGGGATGTTGGCGATAATCTTTGCCATCAATGCGTTTATATCTTTTCCATAAGCGATTTTGCGTTGCCATTATCACTATTGACAAGCCACCGCTTTGAAGATAAAACGTTGATAAAGCCTAAACTTTCGCCTTACGTTTGAAATTATAGGCCTCCCCCCCCTCAAATTTCAAGAGGCACTCGCGCGTATGTGTAAGTTTGTTTATTTAAGTTCCCGTTTTTACGTAATTCGGTATTTTTCTCCCATTTGATTAAATCATGCCATAAGCGAGAACAGGTAAAGCAATCTCAAATAATGGCTTACGTCATAACATTTAAGAATCAACGCGATGTTTTCGAAAAGAATAGTCTCCATATCAATAACGAGTTCTTCATTCCTATATACAATGCCATATATAGATGAGACTCCAATCCTTGATTTTGCCTTAGCTAGGGCATTTTTGCCTTTCATTTTAAGCCTACAAGGGACTAAGCGAGATTAAGCGGTTGTGGAGAAATCTTTTAAAAAGCGTGGAGCGCGTAGTGGAGAATCGTTTTCCACTACTATCATTTAGGATACTTGTATTGGACAGACTACAAACATCAAAGGAAGAATCATTCGCTGCCCATTCTCCGATTATTCATCTCAGTGCAGTCTCATTAAGCAGCCGACGTGAGGAGCGATCCGGAGTTTGTTAGAATACTTATACCCGTTCAACATACAAAGGATGACCGTAATGACTCCAGCGTGTGTGACAAGCAGTATCTTCTTGCCCTTGTTTCGCTCAATCAAGCCTAAAAATTTTTCTTTCACTCTTTCATAGAACTCGTTCGGCGATTCCCCTCCAGGATATCTTTGGCTCATATCTAAAGACGAAAAACTATAATCTTCGGAAAGATTCTCGAATTCAAACTTCGACATATCCTTGAGATTGCCGTTGTTCATCTCTCTGAATCCTTCATCGTAGATAATGTCCATGCCAAGTTTTCCATTGATAATTTCGGATGTCTCTCTGGTTCTATTTAAATCACTAGAAATGAACAGGTCGTAATTTTCAACCTTCGAGAGTAATTTCTCTATATCTTTCTTGCCGTTTTCGGTGAGATGGCTATCGCTCCATCCGCCGAGTTTGTCATGCTCGCTCTCGCCATGCCTAAGCAAATCCAATTCGACATCGTAATCAGATAGGCTTATTCCTCTTTCGAAATGAAGCTTTTGAAATAAGTCATATATCGCATTTCTGCACATATCAAATGTGACCTCTTTGGCAAAGGCGTTCTTCTTGGAGTAATTCTCATATAAGAGCCTAATTCTATCGAAACCAAAAGTTTCATCTAGCGATTTTAATATCTTCTCCTTGCTATATTCCGTGCCTCTGAGATTGAAGGTATTTATCATGGCAACATTCAAATTCTCTATATCGTAATTTTCTTTGCTCAGTAAATATAGGTCGAGCAAATCCTTCGACCTGGAATTTTGCATTCCCTTCGAGATTAGGGTTTCGAATTTCTCGGCCATCATGGATTCGATTGTATAGGCCAAGAGCTTGCAATCCTCATCTTTTTTGAAAGATAATCCATACTCGTATTCGATCGGATATGGAGTCACGACATCGCCAATGCCGATATCGATTCCGAATCTTTTCCTGATGTTGAAGAAACGAGCGTCGATCTTAATGGTCTTGCCACCGTATTTCGTTTCAGCCGTTATATCATCGACAGAGATTATTTCAAAGCCGATATTGTCTTCATTGCCCTCAACGCAAATCTCGGTAAAGATTCTTTTCAGCTCATCTGCAGACAATTCATTTCCAACGAATTTAAAATCGATGTCCATCGTACTCCTAGTCTCGACGCCGACGATGCTTTGGAGGTAAAAGCCTCCTTTAATGACGAATGATTTTCGATATTTGCTCTTGGATAGTCTTAGCAAGATCTCATCAAAGAAAAAGATATCCCATGCGCTTTGGATGTCTATGCCTTTCGACTTTGCGAGCTTTACGACTTCCGCTTTTGCTTTTCCTATTTCCATCCTATCACCTCAAACACGTTGCTGACTTCTTCATAGACACCAAGTTTCCTTGCGTATTCGTATAGCTTCTTGAAATCGAGATATTTGTTCTTATATTCATTGATTGCATAGATTCTGTCTTCGTAATCATAATGATCGGGCCTGATGAACAGATCGCATACGCACCTTTCTTTGTCATAGCATCTGACAGGGTTCCCGAAAGGGGTATTTATCTCGACAATTCCAAGACTGAAAGTATCTTTTCTCGAATATTTAACGTTATATCCATCAAGAGAAGGAACGCAAGTGCCATATGGAATAGTAAACTCCCTTATCGGCGTTTGTTTGTTTGATAAGCAGTTTAGAAATAATGCCGTCTCTCCAGAATAGACAATCCTGCTGTATTTTATCGAATTGATGAATAGCTCGTCCTCAACCCCTTGGTCTGTGATATAAACACCGCGATCAACTTTGGTCAGAAGTCCTTCGTCCACAAGTCTACCGATAACGGCAGTTTTGATTGCGTTTTCCTTGATTATCTTTGAATATAGATAGCCATTGTTCTCATTTGCAATTCTCATTATATCTTGTTTCATCATAATATCATTTTTCACGATTACATTTTACTGTTTTGTAATCGTATTTGCAACAATGAGATTAATGACAGAATTTAAAATTTCTCGTCTATGCTAAATCAACAACTGTTGAACCACAGTAGCATGCCCGTTAACCGAGGCAAAGGCTTTATTGCTTGTCTTTGGCGCTCTCCATTCCAACAATAGAACATCACATGAGAATATTTTCCGTTATTTCATTTAAGTAGTGGCGCCATTTTCAGAGATTGAAAACACTTAAAACTTCTTCATTCTAAAGAGACTCGCCAGAAAGGCACGGAAAAACAAAAAAGAAAGGAATCAAGTAAAAGAAGGTAGGTCAAATTTCAATTTCCGCGATGGGTCAAAATTCACTTGCCAAATGCACCTTCACCACAGTCGATGCTATGTAAAGTTTTGTTATTTTCGAGAAACTTTTTTCGGATGTTAATTCGCCCTTAGTTATGTTAGAGAATCACTAAACAACCTATCAGCAATCACCGCCTTCAAGATTGCATCCCCAGCGGTTGCCGAAGCTTCATTACTATATTCGCGATGATTTTTCCTGGAATTAGGAACATCGATTTTTTCCGATTTCATTGCCTTAGCTAATAGCGATATGTCGTTGAATTTGTGGTCTATCTTGGCCTCAAGTTCTATCATCTTTTCGATGACTCTTTCTTTATTCATTTCCAGTCATCTCCTTAACATTTGTTATTATAGTGCTTCTACGAATGTTCCTGTCATACCACCACTGCTCAATGAAGGATATGATCATATGGAACACCATGCCAAATCCGAACATATAGATGATGATATCAATGCTGAAGGTAATGGAATTAGTCTTATAAAGTATGAACCAAATGCCGTAGTAAATGAAATTCACAAGAACGCTGTTGATAGCATTAAGATATGTCTTCCCCTTCCCGATAAAAATCGAATCGGGAATGATGCTTAGGGTATAGGCCGCATAGAAAGGCACAAGCTTCAACAAGATTGAGAATATGTGATTAGCATTCTCGAGTCTTTCTGCATACGCTAAGAACGGCTTCCATCCGGGAATAGTCATGGCCCAGAAAGCAAAAATAAACATTGACGAAAGGCAATAGTTGTAACGAATTATATCTTAGTTGTCTTTGAAGAACCCAAGTTATATGCCCATTCGCGTATCAGTCAGCATTTTTGAATATTATGCCATTTCGAACTATGACGAGTGGCGCAGAGTATTTTCCATCAAAACTCATATTCCTAATATGGCTTTCCGGACAGAAAATCTCTACTACCGACCAGATAGGCGTGTTTAAATGCTGTTATTTCAAAACCTTCCAATAACCGTTTTTGTTTTCGCCAATCCTAACGATGTATTCGTTTTCCCTTAAGTACCTGATGTTGTTGTCGACGGCCGTG
>CAVBUY010000012.1:0-33730 GCA_963598795.1 Alistipes shahii | reverse complement strand
ATGGCAACGCAAAATCGCTTATGGAAAAGATATAAACGCATTGATGGCAAAGATTATCGCCAACATCCCGAAAGCGAATGGGAAAAAGGAAAAGAAAATGAAGAAATCCAAAATCAAAATGCTGACCGCGGCCGCCTGCTTGGCCTTGGTCGGAACCGCCTCCGCGGCCTGGGTCTATGCCGGGACCGCGACTGCTAGTGCGAATGTTGGCGTAAAGGTCGCCAGCTATGCTGATGCCGGAACTATTACCGTCAGTGGAAATGAAAATGTCTTGGTTTATGTTGACAAGGGTTCAATCAAATTTAAGAAATCTGACGAAAACATTAAATTAACAGCGACATATGTTAAACCTGCTGGATTCGATGATGTTACTAAGAATATCACCAGAACTTTCCAAGTTGTTATCAGTGATGATTTAGCAAACTTAGTTAAATTTGCTAGTGACGTTGAAACTGAAACCGGTAATACAAAAGCGAGTGCTTGGTACTCTTGGACTGATGATGCTGATATCTTTGCTAGTCTTCCAGGCCTTGCATATGCTAACGATAATATGAGCACTCTAATGGAAACTGAAGCTAATTACAAAGGGACAGTGTCTCAATTGCTTGGTAAAGGTTCTTCAGGCGATGATTATTCTTGGTACAATTCGAATACAGAATACAAGGCTGTAGACAAATATTGCGTCAAAATCAACTTCAAAGCTGTTGTTTCTGACTAATTAGCCTAATCCCTCAACGAACATCGCATGGACCATGCCTTCCTTCAATCGGTCCATGCTTTTTTGTTGCTAGATTTTACGAGCGCAGATCTAAAAACCGTTACTCTCATTCTTCAGAATGAACGGCTTATAAATGAGATGCGAATGGGCCGTTTATGCGATGTCATATATTCGAAAAAAAGATGCCCGAGAAGTCCGATGTCAGACATCTACGGTCAATTGACGCTTTTAGTGCCCGCAATCGGGCATAAACTCTTGTTTTTTTTATAAAAAAACATACAATTCTTGTTTGGATGTCAAAGGAATGAAAAAGGCTTTATTGGTAACGTTGCTATCAATCGGAACCGTCGCTTCCTCGGCGGTTGCCGCTTTCGTTTGCTCTGGTTCGGCCACGAGCCAAGCCGATATTGCGGTCATAGTCGTTAGCTACAACGATTTCGTAAGCAAAGAAAGCAATGTCAACGTCAATGGCGAATTCAAATTGGTCATCAATCGGGATATAGAAACCTATTGCAACGTCAATGCGGTCTACCCCGATGAAGAAAATGACGGACGCGTCGGTTCATACAGCTTTAAATGGGATGAGGCGTTCGATTCTTATTTCTCGTTTGCCAATTATGAAGGCAACTTCGAAAACGGAATCGCGATTCCCTCTCCTATAGTCACATGGAAAGAGAATATGCGCCCATTGACCAACGGAGACTGCGTTAAATTGCAATCCGCCCTCAAAAACAAAGACATAGGGATCTTATTTGAGGTTTCCAAAGCTTAATTCCGTTTTTATCTAATAAAACAAGAAGGAAAACAACATGAAAAAAACGAAAATCAAAATGTTATCCATCGCCGCTTGCTTGGCCTTAGTGGGCACGGCTAGCGCCGCTTGGGTCTATGCCGGCACAGCTTCCGCCAGCGCCGATATCGGCGTCAAGGTCGCTTCTTATGCCGATGCCGGAACCATCACCGTAACCGGCAATGACAAAATCCATATTTTGCTGGACAAAGATTCGGTCACTTATGTGAAGGATTCCGAAGATGTAATGCTTACCGCCACGCACAACGTTCCCAAGCAATTTACATCTGAATCCAAAAATATTGATAAAAAATTCAGCGTGACCATTCCGGCTGGATTGGCTGACTATATCGCCTTTGCCGACGAGACCGATAAATATGTTACCTATAGAGAGGGAGACAATAAGCCAATCAGACATTCTTATGCCGTTTATGATTGGGTTGATAACGAGGATATTTTCGATAATCTTCCCAAACTTGCTTGGGTTTTTGGCAAATGTCCGTCTGGTGATAGTGATTACAAAACATTGATTAACGAGATTCAAGAAAACACCATCACGGCCGATAATTGGAGTTCCGTCCAAAACAAAGAATGGAATGCGACCGAAATGAATTCGGAATGGTGCGTTACAATCAACTTTTTCGCAAATGTTGACTAAGTACGCAATACATTGATCGCCAGTCCATAACAACCATGGAAATTAATTGAAACACAAACCCCTTAACCACTTTAGATCATGAACGATACCTTCTTCCTAATAATCTATATCATCTTCGCGATTATCGTATTCGTGTTCTTTTTCTTCGCGGTTAAGGGGTTATTTTATTCCGAAAACACCTTGACTCTTTTGGGCTTGAAGGATGAGACGTTATTAAAGAAACTGAAAAACACCAAACGAAACAAGGTGTCGAGGAAAGTAAATCTTGTTATTGATTCCTTCATCAGCGCCTTGATAATCGGCATGAGTTTGTTCTTGGTTACGATCAACAGCGTTTCCAACCCCACCAAATATTTCGATGTCGTTCCGGTGGCCATCGTCTCTGGATCTATGTCCAAAAAAGATTCGTCAAACACCTATTTGAAAGAGAATGACCTCAACGACCAATTCCCGACCGGCAGCACCATCCTTTTGCATAAGATGCCGGAGAAAAACGATCTGAAGCAATATGACGTAGTCGCCTATAAAAACAAAAAGGGAGTGACTGTCGTTCATAGAATCGTTTCATATGGCTATTACGATTCCAAAGGCACTTTCATACAAACCAGCAATATCGAAATGGCCGACAAATTCGTCTTTAGGGGCGACTATAACAACGGAAACGATTCCGAATACGTCGATTATTCGAGCATGATAGGGATATATAAAGGCGAATACGTCCCTTATTTGGGATATTTCGTCCAATTCGCCCAATCTTATTTTGGCTTGGCTTGCTTCGTGGCTATGGTAGCCATCATCATCTCTTATGACTGCTTCGAAAGCAAAAATAGAAGAATAGAGATAGAAAGATATATAGCCATCACCGGTGATTATTCGGTAATCAAAGAAAAATATTACGATAAGCACAACGAAGAGAATTTCGCCAATATGGAGACATTTAGAAGGCTAATCGAGAAAAACAAGGCCGCCAGGTTGGAAAACAACTTGAAAGAAATCCCGGAATTGGTAAAAGCCAAATCCAGCTCAGCAGAAGAATCCCGCTACTTGGATAGATTGGAAATCATGGTCTTGCCCGAAGATCTGCATATAGAAGAGAAGAATGGCTTAAACATCATCCGCAGGAGCTTTATGGAGAAAATAAACAAAGCCCCCAAGGAAGTCCAAGACAAATACGAGGAATTGAAAGCCTATATCCTTTCTTACGAAGGGGTAAAATCCCGTATATCGATTCCGGGAGACTCATATCGTTATAAGAAAGAACTATTAATCAAAATAACGATAGAAGGCAAAACCTTGAAGGTCTATTTCGCTTTGGATCCTCGTAACTTTGTAGACACCTCGATGCCTATTTACGACGCCTCCAACAAAGCTTGCTATTCGGAAGTCCCGGCCTTGCTTAAGGTTAGGTCCGACCTATCCTTAAAACGCGCCAAATCATTGGTTGACCAGGTGTTGTTAGGCAAAGGCCTCACCAAAAGAACAGTCATCGAAAACAAGGATATCGACGAGAAAAAACGCCTAAAGATCGTCCGTAGAAGCTTTGTAGAAAAAATGAACAAAGCCTCGAAGGAAACAAAAGAGAAATACGACGAATTGAAATCTTATATTCTCGCTTATGACGGAATAAGGTCCCGCATATCCGTTGCCGGAGACTCGTATCGTTTTAAGAAGGAATTGCTCATAAAGATAACAATTGCCGGCAAAACCTTGAAAGTCTATTTCGCTTTGGATCCCCATAGTTTCGATGATACGGCTTTGCCTATTTACGACGCCTCTGATAAGACATGTTATTCGGAAGTCCCAGCCTTGCTTAAGGTTAGGTCAGACTTATCCTTAAAACGCGCCAAATATTTGGTTGATAAAGTCTTGAAGGAAAAAGATCTAGTTCAAGGCGAAATCGTCAAACATAGGCATTCCGCCGATTTGAAGAAAATGAAAAAGAAAGGATGATGTTAGGTCATCCTTTTTTCGTAAGTAATGCTCATTTAACAAAAATGGGAGATTTTACAATTTTCAATCGACATATATTCGTTTGGCCAAATACGGGGGATGACAAATAATAAGGGCCAAAAGATAGATTGTGCCCCAACCCATATAAACTGGGTTGGGGCTTCTGCGGTGTGGCTGTTTTTTAAGTCATTTGATTTATTAGGCTTTGTTTCATATTGTTTGAAAATTGGCGCAACTTCAAAAAATAAATCGCGTTCAATTTTCGGTTTCGCATCATTTGAACTAAACAAGACCAGGAAAAATCCATAGAATCATGAGTTTCCATTTCCTCAAAGATTTTAGGGAGCAAGATAAAATAAGGGTGACCAGATGCAACAAAACGCCGAGGAACGTGCTCGATCTGAAGAGCTCCAATGAAGGATTCGTGAAATTGGCGAAGTGAGGTGCCTGGAACTCCTTAAATATCTCATATCATTTGACCTTAACAAAATGAGTGGGATTTATTAATCACAATAGTTGTTATATAAGTCACCGATTGATATAATATATTCGGGGTACTTATATGCTTAAAACAGCAGTTGGGAAAAGAATAAAAGAATTAAGAATCATCGCAAAAGAATATAGTCAAGAACAGTTGGCTGAACAAATCGGCTGGGATAGAACTTACATATCTAGAGTTGAATCCGGCAAGCAAAACATTACGATTGAGAACTTGAATCAAATTTGCAATGCGTTAGGTGTGACTTTAAAAGAATTTTTCTCTAGTTTTGATGAAAGGCTAGAAAACGAAAGTGAGACAGAGGAGTTAAAAAATGGAAAAATTTACATTTATTGACCTTTTTGCGGGAATAGGCGGATTTCACATTGCAATGAGCAACATTGGTGGAAAATGCGTATTTGCTTCTGAGTGGGATGATGATTGCCGAAAAACATATACTGCAAATTTCAAAAAAGACAATCCTGAGCTGTTTGATGGTAAAAACGGTTACGTAGGCGATATAACTAAAATTTCACCAGAATCCATTCCTGATCATGATGTTTTGTGTGCTGGATTTCCGTGTCAGCCTTTCTCACAGGCTGGATTGAAAAAAGGATTCGAGGATACAAGAGGGACTTTATTCTTCAATGTTGCCAGCATCATAAAAACAAAAAGACCTAAGGCCGTTTTTTTAGAGAATGTCCGAGGTCTGTTAAACCACGATAACGGGAAAACGTTTGAAGTCATTAGAAATACTGTGCTTGAGTTGGGCTATTCGTTTCATTATCAAATAGTGAAGGCATCCGATTTCAATTGTCCGCAACATCGTCCAAGATTATATATGATTTGCTTTAGAAACGATATAAATGACGAAAATTTCAAGTTTCCTACGCCTGTACTCCGGGAAAAAGATATGAGTTGGGTTTTTGACGGCGCAACTGTAAACAAAAAAATTGGTTTTACTTTGAGGGTCGGCGGGAAAGGCTCTCCAATCAGCGATCGTCGAAATTGGGATGGTTACATTGTTAACGGTCTCGAACGAAGGATAGGTGTAAAAGAGGGCAAGAGAATGCAAGGCTTTCCCGATGATTTCGTTTTTCCAGTTGCGAAAAGCGCTGCTATGAAACAACTAGGAAACTCCGTTGCCATCCCCGCGATTCAAGCCGTTGGAGATGAGATGATAAAAGTTTTATTTGAAAAGGAGAACGAAAATAAATGAGTAGTAGCTTTAATAGAGGTGAATGGTCAGAAATTTATGCAATACTATCAATGCTTTTATGTCCGCGATTGTCCATTGGCAATGCAGAGCTAGAAGAAATAACTAACGAACTTTATAGTTTAAAAAAAATAAGAATAGATGACCCTAATTCTAATGGAATTATCGAATATGCCTTGAATAACAATAACGATGTCCAAATTTATTACGACGATCAACTTGATGGTTTAATCTCAATGCTTGAATTGTCTGAAAACAAATATAGATTATATAAAGCTATAAGTAATGCACCATCTGGAGGCGGTTCTTTTGAAATTAAAGGAATGGATGGAATTTTAGCAAAGCTTACTAAAGGGCGCACCATTAAATCCAAATCGTTTAATAAGCAAGACTTAGAAGCCACTATTACAGACAATCGTTTGGGCAAAGATGTTAATCTAAAATATAGCATCAAATCATCTTTAGGAAGCCCTGCAACCCTGCTAAACGCAAGTAACCATACAAATTTTGTATATTCAATTGAAAATTTAGATCACAAGTATATTGATGATGTTAACAATATTAACACAAAGACAAAATTGCTTGATCGAGTTAAATTTATTGAAAATCACGGTGGAAAAATCAAATTTGAAAAAGTATTGGATGGTACACTTGAATATAATTTGAAGATGATTGATTCTAACATGCCTAAATATTTAGCAAATGTATTGCTTAATTCATATGTCACTGGCAAAAAAGATCTTTTGGAATTATTTAAAGAATCAAATGAATTTGAAGATGAAACCTTTGCTTTGAAGAAACTCGGGGATTTCCTTGAAGGAATTTCATTCGGCTTCTTTCCTAGCAAAAAATGGGATGGAAACAAAGAAGTTAATGGCGGACTGGTTATAGTTAAAAATAATGGCAATGTGGTTATATTGGATTTGGTTTATTTCAAAAACGAAGTAATCAAATACCTAATGAAGGAAACCCATTTAGATTCTCCGAGTTCTACAAGGTATCGTATGCTTGAGCTCTACGAAAAAGACCCAGATGATGCAAAACTTTACTTTACTTTAAATCTACAAGTCAGATACAAAAAATAGAAGTTTTTGCAAAATAGGACGAGAACTAGCACTTTTCAGTTTCTAATGATGTATTGCTATGTGTTGAGTTTGTCGTTCTCCTAACGTTTTGTGTTTTTTGCAATTAACGAAAAAAAGGCGCCTCCCCTCTCGGTTAGGCGCCATTTTATTAAACTTCTATTTCCTTTATCTCCACTTGGTTGCCATCTTTTAGGAACGTATGTTCCGAACCGCAATGAGGGCATTTCTTCCCATATCTCACGGTCTCGTATTCGGACTTGCAATCCTCGCAGAAGGTAACGGCTTTAATGACGTTTATCTGAAGTTCGCAGTCAAGAAGCATCTCTTCCTTTTTCTTCGACCATTCCCAAATGTCTTGGAGATAGGTTGGGATGACGGATGAGACTTCGCCTAGGTCAAGAACGACTTTCTTGACCTTGGCGACGTTATTCTCTATGGCGACGTTCTTAACGTCCTTGATGATATAAAAGACTATTCCGAGCTCGTGCATTATTTGCTCTTCTCGTCGGCCTTTTTGACTTTGACCTTCTTATCTCTCTTAAAGAGGTAAGGGAGGATGCCCTTGAATTTGTCTTCGGCTTTAATCATGGTCGAGCATTCAGGGTGATCTCTCTCTAAGTGGATGGCGTCGAACATGCACTTCGTGGTGCAAATGCCGCAGCCAATACACTTATTGGGATCGACGATCGTAACGCCGCACTTAAGGCAACGGGAGGTTTCGATCTTCACCTGGTCTTCGGTCAAGGTCTTGGAGTTGTCCTTGAACGGATCTTTGACAGCGGAATTGATACCGGTGGTCTGCCTTCCGGCGGTGTCATAGGATTCGGCTCTGATGTCATTGGTGTCTAACGGATAGAACAATCTCTGATCCTTGCCGATGGTCATGGACGCGCCTCTGGCGTATCTATGCAAGCTATCGGCGGCCTCATGGCCTTCCGCGATGGCGTCGATGACGAACTTAGGGCCATGATAGACGTCCCCTCCGACGAAGATATCGGGGGTCTTGGTCTGATAGGTCTTAGCGTCGGCCACAGGGTAGTTGCCTCTCCAGAAGTCGACGTCCTCGCCCTTAAGCAAGTCGTTCCATCTGATTCCTTGTCCGATGGCGAAGATCACCAAATCGGCATCAAGGGTCAACAATTCGTTCTCGTCGTAAACCGGGGCGAACTTATGTTCTTCGTTAAAGACCGAAACGCACTTCTTGAAGACGATTCCGGAGACCTTTCCGTCCTTTGTGAGGACTTCTTTCGGTCCCCATCCAGGATTTAAGACGACTCCGTCTTCGATGGCTTCTTCTTGCTCTTGCTTGGAAGCAGGCATTATATCCCTGGTTTCCAAAGAGAGCATGGTGACTTCTTTGGCTCCGGCGCGTTTGGAGACCCTAGCCGCGTCAATGGCGACGTTTCCGCCTCCGACGACCACGACTTTGTCCAATTCGAGCTTCTTCTTGCCACAGTTGTAGTCATGCAAGAATTCAAGAGCGGTGGTGGTGCCTTCCGCGGTGTCGTTTTCAACCCCTGGCCTACGGCCGATGTTGCAGCCAATGGCGATATAGAAGGCTTTGTATCCTTGTTTTCTAAGTTCTGCGATGGTTACGTCCTTTCCGACTTCCACGCCGGTTTTGATTTCCACGCCAATCTCTTTCATGATGTCGATTTCAGCGTCGATCAATTTCTTTTCGATCTTATAAGAAGGGATGCCATAGCGCATCATGCCGCCTGGCTGCTTTTCCTTCTCAAACACCGTTGGGTAGTAGCCTAAGGTCGCAAGATAATAGGCAGCGGATAATCCAGCTGGGCCTCCGCCGATGATGGCGATTTTCTCAGTCCATCTTCCGAGGTTGCTTCCGACGATTACTTCCGGAACGAAACGATGTTCGGCCTTCAAGTCCTGTTCGGCGATGAAGCGCTTGACGGCGTCGATAGAGACGGCTTCGTCAATCTTTCCTCTGGTGCAAGCTTGTTCGCATCTGCGGTTGCAAATACGTCCGCAAACCACTGGGAACGGGTTTTCTTTCTTGATCAATTCGAGGGCTTCTCTGTATTTGCCTTCGCTAGCCTTCTTTAAATAGCCTTGGACGGCGATATGGGCCGGGCAGTTGGCCTTACAAGGCGAAGTGCCGGTCTTATGGGAATTGATACGGGCGGTGTCCCTATAATTCTCATCCCAATCTTTCGGTCCCCAGCCGAATTTCTTCGGGAGAGGTTGTCTGGGATATTCTGGCAAAGTGCCGTCTTTATGGCAGATCTTCTGGCCGAGTTTCAAAGCGCCTGCCGGGCAATATTCGACGCAGCGTCCGCAAGCCACGCACTTCTCGGCTTCGACGTGCGCCGCATAAGCGGATCTCGACATATTCGGAGTGTTGAACAATTGGGAGGTTCTCAAAGCGTTGCAAATCTTGACGTTGCAGTTGCAGATGGCGAATATCTTGCCTTCTCCGTCGATATTGGTGATCTGATGGACGTAGCCATTGTCTTCGGCGCGTTTTAAGATCTCCATCGCCTGTTCGTAGGTGATATCGTGGCCTCTTCCGGTCTCTCTGCACCAGTCGGCCATGTCGCCGACGCCGATGCACCAGTCATGGAAGTCGTCAGGGGCGCCTTCGC
The DNA here is from genome assembly GCA_963598795.1 of Alistipes shahii. Lineage (GTDB taxonomy): Bacteria > Bacillota_I > Bacilli_A > RFN20 > CAG-826 > UBA4951. Next base: position 24,229 of record CAVBUY010000012.1, on the reverse strand, counting down.
CCATGGTCTTCCTGCCATGTCTGCAAGAGCAGATCGAAGCGCCGATATGGCCTTCGTATCTCTTGAGCCAATAGGAGATATGCTCGATGTCGATGGATTGGTTTTCCATGGAGATGGCTTTTTCGACCGGGATTACGTGCATGCCGATGCCAGAGCCTCCGGGAGGAACCATCGGAGTGACCTTTTCAAGCGGCAAGAAAGTCATTCTCTCGAAGAACATGGACAATTCCGGATGTTTCTTCATGAGGTCTTCGTTCATGTTGGTGTATTCGCCGGAACCAGGGACGAACAAAGGAACCCAATAGCGTCTGTCTTCTTTGTTGTAAGTGGTGCCGGGGATCGGTCCGTCTTTCGTGTACTTGTCGCCGTAATCGTATTCGACTAAGCCCAAATAGCAGACCCTATCCAATAAATGGTCGAAGGATTCCGCGTCTTTGGTGAAATGGTATTTGGCGTTCCATTCGTGAAGCTGCTTATAAGGTCTCACTTCGCGGACGACGAAAGCTTTCTTGGAAACCATCTTCAAGAGCAAGTCCAAAGCGGCTTCTCTTTCTTCCGGCTCCATCTCATCTTCGAAAATGCAGGCCATGCCCCAATATTCGGGGTCATCGGTGGTGACGCCGCCAATTTTGGTTTTGACGTTGTCGGTGATTTTGCGAAGAAGTTTCAAAAGCTTCTTGTTGGGGTTTTTGTCCCCTTTGTGTTTGGGGACGAAGGCGGTAGACATCTCTGGCATATTTAACTCCTTTTCCAGTTTTCTATCTCTTTTTCTAAGTAGGCGGCCAATTCGTCGATTCCGTCTCCCTTTAAGGCGGAGACGGGGATGATCTTGGCTTTTTCATTCCTCATATGGATCCATTCTTCGCAGTTCTTCAGATTGAAGTTGAAGTATGGCATTACGTCGATCTTGTTTATGACGACGAGATCGCATATGGAGAACATTAATGGGTATTTGAGGGGTTTGTCGTCCCCCTCCGGCACGGAGAGGATCATCATGTTCTTGATGGCTCCGGTGTCGAATTCGGCGGGGCAGACCAAGTTGCCGACGTTTTCTAAGATGACGAGGTCGAATTGGTCTTTTGCTAGCCCATCTATCCCTTGTCTGGTCATTTCGGCGTCCAGATGGCACATCCCGCCCGTATGGAGCTGAATGGATTCAACCCCGGTGGCTTCCTTGATTTTTATGGCGTCCACATCCGAATCGATGTCGGCTTCCATAACGGCGATTTTATATTTCGCCTTCAGCTTGTTGATGAGAGCGATCAAGGTCGTGGTTTTGCCACTTCCCGGCGAAGACATGAGATTGAGCAAGAAGGTGCCTTTTTTCTTCAGTTCCTTCCTTAGATTGTTCGCATCAATCTCGTTGTCCGCGAAGACGCTCTTTTTGATTTCGATGATCTTCACTTCTTCCATGCTTTTTCCTTGTCAAAAAAGGATTGATTTGGCCTACGTGATAGTTAATTAAGCCAATTAATCAAAGAGATTATATCACCTAGCGTGCGCGTTTCTTTATTTTTCTTCACCCCTTTTTATAAAAAAGGACCCTATATTTATTTATCCATTAACCGTATCTTGAAAATGTTCTCCGGATGACGAAAGAAAAACCTCAAAAAAGTTAGTTATAACTAACATTTATATATATTTATATAAATATAAATAAAACTATATTTAATGACGCTTTCTTGAGTTTTGGATTGACAAAGGTAAACGAGCGTTCACCTAAGTGCTTATTTTTAATTGATAAAGCCATTTAGACTTATTGAAATATTTTTGCTTATTCTTCGTAATTTTTACGGGAATATGCTAACTTATTCGCATAGAGGTGAACATGTATGAAAGTATTGATCTTAAATGGCAGCCCGAGGAAAAACGGCAACACATCCATTGCCGTAAACGAACTTAAAACCCAATTTGAGAAAGAAGGCGTCGAAGCGGAAATAATCGATATAGGCTCAGAGGCAATAAGAGGCTGTATGGCCTGTAATTATTGTAAGGAAAATGGCAAATGCGTTTTCTCCGATTCCGTGAACGAAACGGCAAAAAAATTCAAAGACGCGGACGGGCTAATTATCGCCAGTCCAGTTTATTACGCCTCAGCCAATGCGACGGCCCTAGCTTACATGCAACGTCTTTTCTATAGCTCTCCATTCGATAAGACGATGAAAGTCGGGGCTTCGGTGGTCGTGGCCAGAAGAGGAGGCTGCTCGTCTAGCTTCGACGAATTAAACAAATTCTTCACCATAAGCGGGATGCCAATAGCCTCAAGTTGCTATTGGAACAGCGTACATGGCAGAGAAAAAGGCGAGGCGGAAAAAGACGAAGAAGGCCTTTTCACCATGAGAACCTTAGCCAAAAATATGTCTTTCTTAATGAAATCGATCGCTCTCGGAAAAGATAAATACGGATTGCCCGAAAAAGAAAAACGAGTCGCGACCAATTTCATTCGCTAAAGACATCTATCTATATTTAAGATTAATAGGAAACATCGAACAAAGGCTTGCCAAGGCCGAGTCTTTTTCATTGATTAAACACATAGGTGAACACATATTCACCTTTTATATGATAGGCATTATTCATAACAAAATGATATATGAGTTCTATTAACCCTTTACTTAGTAAAACCGCTTACAAATAGCAAAATTAGGGTACCTATAAAATCAAATTAGGAGGAACAAGCATGAGAAAATCTCTTTTCTCAATAAGCGCTGCTGTTTTGTCCGGTTTGATGTTATCTCTCCTATCTTCGTGCGGACCAGACAATTCGTCCGACACGACTGATGGCTACGACATTTCCTTTGACGGGAATAGTTCGGTCAAAGCCAAAGTGGAAGATAAATCAAACGGCAAAAAGAAGCTCGTCATCTCTGGGTCCGGAAAGATCAAGGATTTCGCCGACGCAAGTGGCCGTCCGTATGCCAAAGAGGCCAAAAACATCGACGAAGTGAGCATATCCGACCAAGTGACCTACATCGGGAGAAATTCGTTCAAGGATTTCGCCATCACTTCCATCGTCTTGCCTAAGAGCGTCACCGAAATCGGCTACACCATCGTTTCCGACGGGGTGAACATCTGCTCCTTGGGCGAAACCACGGTAAGTCAGCCCTCCACCTCGAAAGCCATTATCTATTACTATAAGGAAAAGGCTCCGAGCGTGGATTACCGCTACTACCTCAAAGGCTCTGCCAACCACGCCCCGGAAGACATAACGGCGGGAGTGACGGAAGACAGCAACAAATATTGGCATTACGTCAATGAAGATGTAGCGATTTATAACAAGAAGAAAGTCTTGTTTATCGGCAATAGCTTCACATTCCGCAATGGGACTGACGTTAATGAAGTCGGTGGGATCCCCCGCATCTTCACCGAGATTGGAAGAAGCTTAAACGAATATGTCGAAACCTGGGCCATCATGGGCCCGGCGCTCACTTTGGCTTCCCATGCCGATTCGAGCACGGAAACCGGAAAGCAAATCGACATTTTGCTCACCAAATATTCGGATTGGGACTATGTGGTCTTGCAAGAGCAATCCACCAAACCCCTTACCGATTTTGATGGTTTCAACGCTTCCGCGGTGGCCATCGCCAACAAAGTGAAAGCCAATAACCCCGACGCCAAGATGGTTTTAAGCGAAACTTGGGGCTATCCGAAAGTCGCGGATTCCTATAACGGCGTCCAAAACATGGAACGCTCCTTGCGCAGAGCCTATAACCGCGTGGCCGCCAACATCAACGCCGAAGTGTTGAAAGTCGGATCGGCCTTCACTTACATCATTAACGATTCCGAGCATGACGTAACCCTTTGGAACACCGACAATATGCATCAAAGCTATTACGGGGCTTATCTAAGCGCCTCCGTGGCAGTCGGCGGATTGCTTGGGGCGGACGTGAGGAATACAACTTATGTCAACGACGCCGAATTGGATCCTAAGGATCAAATAGACGCCGCGACCTTCAAATATTTGAAAGAGGTCGCCTATAATTGCGTATTCGACGCCAATTTCAATCCCGACACCGACATCACCATCGAACATAAGCCGTTGCATATCGCGATGTATCAAAAATACATTACCGAAGAGAATTTCAAGACTCTCTTAACCGCTTATAAGATCAATGCCGAAGACCGCAACATCGGTTGCAACAACATAACTTATACCGTTTACGTCGGGTATAACAAAGACGACCCTTATTATACAGTCAAAAATTTGTCCGCTGCCATTATGGCGGATAAAAACGAAGATGGCAGCTTGAAAACCGACATCATCTTCCCATGCGGCAACAACATCAATTCGACTGGCAACATGGATAACACCATCGTCACCAACGAGAGAAAGTCCGCTTATGGGGACATCACGGTTTTCGGCGAATCCGGACGTTATATCGCTCGCACCAACGACAACGATATGACCATGGACTTCTTCAACTGGATGATTAGCGACGAAGCCAAAAAGATCATGGATTCCAGCTATGATCCGACCCCTACCCCTCAGCCGACCGTCTCGCATGATTTGGAAGTCGCCGTTTGGGGACGCTTCATAAGCGAAGAAAATTTCTTGGTCCTTTGGAACGATTTCAAAGTCAAGAACGCCACTGAAATCGAAGGCAAAGACATTCATTACACTTATTACGAAGGGGCTTCTTCTGGTGAAGGCAACTATTCAGTCGCCACTTTCGTAGCCAACGTCAAAAAGAACGGAACTTACAACGTCGTATTCCCGGCCGGAAGCAATATCGACGATTCCGACAAACTTCCCAATGCCGTCGAAAAAATAGAGATGGGATGCTTGGTGTTTGGCAAAGAAAGCCGTTATGTCGCCTACTATGACTCCAACGCCTTAACTCTCGCTTTCAAGAACTACATAACAAGCGACGCGGCCAAGAGTTTGATGGACGATACTTATGTTCCGGCCGCCGGACCGGATCTAAAGATCGCCGTTTGGGGCAGATACATCACCGAAGCGAACTTCAATACCTTGCTTACCGCCTTTAAGGCAACCTCTGCCGCAAGTGGGAAAGAAATCGTTTATTCCTATATCGGTTCCGCCGACGATACCGACCCCAATTACGGAGTCGACGCCTATGTCGCCAGCTCCAAAACCTATGAAGCCGACGTTTTGTTCCCAGCCGGAAATAACATCGACACCAAATATGGCGATGGATTAATCGGCAAAGAAGCCATTGGAGTCAAAGTCTTCGGGGAAACTAGCCGTTATATTGCCTGGACAAACGAAGACGATATAACCATCGCTTTCAAAAACTGGGTTTTAACCGATAAAGCCAAACAAATAATGGACGACACCTATGTTCCTGTAACCCCTGTTGATTATTCCTTGAACATCATCGTTTGGGGAAGATTCATCTCCGAAGACAACTTCAAATTGGTTCTCGACGGTTTCAAAACCTATTGCGCCGCCCAAGAAACCCCGTTGGACACCAGCAACGTTACTTATGTTTATGAAGCGACCGCTTCAAGAGTGGCGGATTTCGCGGCCGTCGTTTGCGCGGAAGGAGCGAGCTATGATGTCGTATTCCCCAGCGGAAGCAACTTTGCAAGCAATCTTTCGGAAGGCTATAGCTCCGTTCATCACGAAGCCTTACCAGCCAGCGTGTTTGGAGAAGGATCCCGTTATATAACGACTTTGACTTCTAAAGTGATGTCCGAGGCTTTCTATAGCTACATCTTCACATCCGAGGCGCAGGCGATATATAACCCAGCCGCCTAAGCCCAAATAAAAAAGGCGGGGCAACCCGCCTTATATAAGTTGTTCTTTTATCATCTTGATGAATTGCCTTGAAGCGTTGCTTTGCGAATGAGACTTAGAAGTTATCATTACAATGGAACGCTTCTTCAAAGGCAGAGAATGATTCAAGATGATGGCTTTGTTTAAAGAAACCGCGGGTTCGGCCAAAAAGGAAGGAACGAATCCCATACCGAGATTGGCGGATACCGTATCCACGATCAAATCTGCCCCATCAGCTTCGATATCGGGATGGAATTCAACCCCGCATTCTAAGAAAGCATCGTCTAGGAATTCCCTCAATTTCATGCCTTTCTTCAAAGAGACGAACGTATATTTGGAAACATCTTCCGGTTTGATCGTTTCTCCTTTGAGGTAAGCATATTGGTTGCCTGCCATCAAAACATCCTCGAAATCCATCAATTTGACGATCACATGGTCGTCGTTGAATTGGGCCGGGGTGGAAGAAAAGGCGATTTCCGAGGCCCCATCGTTCAATCTCTTGATGGAATCGGTGGTGCTTCCGGTGGAAATCTTGAATCTGACATTGGGGTATTTGCTCTTAAAGGCATCGATGGCCTTAAAAAGGAAACCTCGTAACGCCGTGACGGTGGCGGAGATATAAATAGTCCCTTTATCCAATGAGGTGGCCGAATTTATCTCCTCCTCCCCTTTGAGCAATTGGTTGAAGGCAGAGGAAACGTAGCCATATAAGACTTCGGCTTCCTTGGTCAATTCCAAACCCTTCTTGCTTCTTATAAACAACCGGCAGCCGAGCTCGGATTCCAAGGCCGATATGGTCCTGGATACGGCGGGCTGAGAAGTATAAAGCTCCCTTGCGGCCTTGGTGAAGTTCTTGTGCTTGGCCGCATAATAGAACACCTTGTAATATTCAAAACGCATGAATGACCTCCCGATTCATAATTATTATTTATATTAATCGGAAAGTATCATTGTCAAAAAGGAAATTCAAATATGGATATCAAAGAACTATCTCTAAAAAAGCACGCGGAGTGGAAAGGCAAAATAGAAACAAAAGTCCGCGTGGACGTTTCTAGCAGAGAAGCGTTGTCTATTGCCTATACCCCCGGGGTAGCCGCCCCTTGCATGGCAATTCACGAAGACGTTAACAAAAGTTTTGATCTGACCAGAAGATGGAATACGGTTCCAGTCATCACCGACGGAACGGCCGTTTTGGGCTTGGGCGACATCGGACCCGAAGCTGGAATGCCGGTAATGGAAGGGAAATGCGCCTTATTCAAGGCTTTCGGAAACGTCGACGCCTTCCCGATTTGCATAAAAAGCAAGGACACCGAGGAAATAATCAATACCATCAAGCTCATTTCTGGTTCCTTCGGCGGGATCAATCTGGAAGATATTTCTTCCCCTCGCTGTTTCGAAATCGAGCGTCGCTTGAAAGAAGAATTGGATATCCCCGTCTTCCACGATGACCAACATGGCACGGCGATCGTGACCGGAGCGGCTTTGCTAAACGCTTTGAAATTGGTCAAAAAAGACATTGCCAAAATCAAAGTGGTCATAAACGGAGCCGGGGCCGCCGGTATAGCCATCGCCGAATTCTTGATGGCTTTTGGAGTCAAGGACGTCACTTTGGCGGCAAGGCATGGCATCTTAAACAAAGCCGAAACCTGGATGAATCCCGAACAGGTACGCATTTCCAAAGTCACCAATCCCCGCGATTTGAGAGGGCCTTTGAGCGTGGCTATGGTTGGGGCGGACGTCTTTGTCGGCGTTTCCGGACCTCATTGCGTCACCAAGGAAATGGTTAAAAGCATGGCCGAAAAGCCTATTTTGTTCCCATGCGCGAACCCCGTTCCGGAAATAGAATACGAGGATGCTAAGGAAGCCGGGGCCTATATCATCGGAACCGGATCTAGCCAGCATCCCAACCAAATCAACAACGTTTTGGTTTTCCCGGGGTTATTTAGAGGGGCGTTGGACGTTAGGGCCAGCACCGTCAACGACGAAATGATGATGGCCGCGGCTAGGGGCATAGCTGCCTGCGTAACCGATGAAGAGCTCTCGCCCGAATACATATTGCCTTACGCTTATGACGAAAGGGCACACGCTTCGGTAGCTAAAGCCGTCTCCGAGGCTGCCATAGCCACGAAAGTGAATAAGATTTGATTTAAAATATAAGGAGAAGACATGAAAACAGTTGCAAAGAAACTGGCATTCCCTATGTTAGGCGCGGCCTCCATTCTTCTATCGGGCTGCAATTTCCTAACGGGATTGGAGAAAAACCTGACGGTCGTGTTAAACACGGACGATGGGGTTTTCGCCACTTGTTCAGTGAATATTTTCAACAACTATTACCTTAAGGAAACTCCGATTGTGGAAGACCCCACCTATATGTTTTATGGTTGGTCTCCCAAAGAGGATTTCATTCCTGAAGTAGACGATTCATCGTTATTGCTAACCAACAAGCAAGTGATCCGCTATAACGACGTGAAGGCTTATGCCCTTCCGGATTCAGCTATCGTCAACCTCTATTCCGTCATCGCCCCTCGCCCGGTTTATGACTTGGTCGTCGGATGGTACAACAAAGTGTCCACCTCGGGTTTAACGGAAGAAATAGTCAACAAATACGTTGCTGGCATGGAATCTTATTTAGATAGCCAGGGACACGACCACAGCTCTCTTAAGATAGACGTCCGCGGATACGAAGGGGACGTCGCTACCGTGGGAAGCAAAGTTAATGCCGATACCGACGTAAACGTTTTGCTTGGCATGGGAACCAACATCCAAACCCAAGGCAACATCAACTACGTCGAATTGATCGAAGGCGTTGCCATGGGTAACAAGACCGGCAGAAACATCGCTTTGGTCGTCGAAAACGAATTGGGAAGGCTTATCTTCGACTGGTCAAAGACCGCCGAAGCGCAGGCTTTGTTGGTATAGGAGGCAAAAGATATGCTTAAAAAGAAAAGATTGTTGATGGCATCGTCTATATTGCTCTTCGTCTTTGCGTTCCTCTGGTTCGTATGTTCGGCTTGCTCATATTCGGTCGGATTTTATTCGTTAGCCATACCTTCCATCATTTTTGCCTTCGTTTCATTGATTGACGGATTGGCTTTATATACCATCAGAGAAAAGAAAGACCTAAGCAAAATAGAAGGCAAGCTAAAAGCCGCGTTGATCGTATGGACCATTCTTTCCTTCGTCAGCCTTCCGGCCTTTATTTGTTCGCTGATCGCCCTTTGCTCCAAGAAAGAAGACAAATATGTCTTGGTAGAAAAGGAAAAAGAAAAAGACGAAACAAGCGAAGTCGTTGCAGAGCCCAAAAAGAAATGCATTTGGAAATCCGGAGCGTTCATCACTGCTTGCTCGGCTTTGGTTTTGACTTTCGTTTTCTCTGCCTCGGCCATGGGTTTCGAAACCAATGCCGGAACGGTTGAAATAAGCAATTTTACCCTCACCAAGGCCATGACCGAAGAAAACAACGAAGGGAAGATAAACGGCAAAGCTTTCGTTATCGAAGACGAGAAAGATACCTATAGTTGCACCTTATATCGCCCGAAATACGCGACTTCCGACAATAAATTGCCCGCCGTGTTCGTTCTTCCTGGCTTTACTAGGACCAAAGCCACCATGGCTCAATATGCCATAGAACTATCTAGGCGCGGAATGGTCGTATTTACATCTGATCCAGGCGGACAAGGTTCAACGACCGCCACCTCCACTTCCGGAGCTAATGGCATCGAATATCTCGTCCAATATGTCTATAACAGCCCGAAATACGATTTCATCGACAAAGACAGAATCGGGGCGACCGGACATTCGGCCGGTGGCGGAAACGTCATTACCTTGGCCAGCGATTTCTCCGATCAAACCACTTACGAGAAATCAGTCATCAAAGCCGTTTACAATTCCGGCTATATCAAGACTTCCGCGGCTTCAAAATTTGCCAAACTCCGTTGCAACGCCGCTATGTCTTACGCCTATTACGACGAAGGCGCCTTCCGTTATCAGGAAGATTTGACGGCTTTCGAAGTTATCGCCGACAGATTCATCAACGAAGTTTCCAACGATCATTCGGAAGATATCGGAACCAGGGATTTGGTCGTTGATTTCGAATATGGCTCATTGGAAGATGGAACTTATAGGGTCGTACATAAAGAAAAGATAAACCATTGTTTCGAAATGTATGATCAGATTTCCATCTCCAACACCTTGAATTTCTTCGTCAAGGCTTTGAATGTCGAAACGGAATTGGACGGAATGAACCAAGTTTGGTTCGGCAAAGAATTCTTTAACGGATTGGCTTTGGCGGCAGGATTTACCTTTGTCATTTCGCTTATTTCCTTCTTGGTCAAAGTTCCCTTCTTTAAGACCATCAAGCACAAAAAAGAAGCGGAAACCGGTGAATTGTCCTATCGCGAAAAGGAAAAAGAAATCAAGCCCGTTAAGACTTTGCGGACCCGCATAACTTTCTGGGTTTCGATGATAATAACCGCCATAATAGCTTGTTTGGATTATATCCCGCTAGCCAATTTGTCGGTTAGTTGGACTGAACTATTCCCGGTTGGCAATTCCGCTTCGGTTTATACCACTCAATTCCCGGCTAGAATGATCAATGCCGTATTACTATGGGCCGTTATCAACGGCATCATCGGCCTAATTATCTATTTCGGAACGATGTTAATCGACAATCTGATAGAGCTTATCAAAGCCAAGAAAGAGAAACGCGAGCCGATTTACGATTGGTCTAAGATCGAGCCTTTGAAAGTGCATGGCACCTCAAAAGGCGCGGTGGCGGGAAACGTTGGCAAGATAGTCTTATTGATTGCCATCGGATATTTCGCCTTCTATGGATTGGTGCACGCCAATTATGCCTTATTCCATCAAGATTTCAGATTCTTGATGATATCCGCCTCCCCGTTAAATGCGAGGATGTTGGCCACAAGTTGGGAATATATCCCTCTTATCGCCATCTTCTATCTTTCCAACGCCATAAGGGTCAATGGTTCCATTGCGAAAGAGGGCTGGAAAGAATGGAAGGTCATAGTCGTTAGCGCCTTGGCCAATTCCTTGGGCTTAGCCTTCATCTTGTTGATCAATTACTTCTGCTACTTCACGACCGGCACGCCATTCTATGGCTATGCCTCTGGAGGAACGGAAGTCTGGCTATATGTCAATATGGTATTCGCCTTGGTCACCATGATGTTCATTCTCCCGATATTCAACCGCATCTTCTATAAAAAGACCGGATCGGTATATGTCGGCGCTCTTATTTGCGCCGCGATATTCATCACCATGACCATAACCGCTTCGGTTTCTTATATTCCGATGTAAATATTATTATGATCAAAAGGTCTCTTCGGAGGCCTTTTTTTCATCAAAAAGGAAATAAGGTGGTATGCTTTTTCTAAGAGGTATTTATGTCAAATTACAAAGAAGTTAAAGCAGTCGATAATTTTTATCAAAACAGTTTGTTCTTCCCTATGCCAACGGTAGCCATTTCCACCTTGGCGGAAGACGGTTCAACGACCATAGGGGCCTATTCCTTGGTTTTCCCTTATTACATCGCCGGCAAAGACTATTACGCGATGCTATTGGAATGCAGGAATTCTTCCAATACCGCTCAAAACATATTAAGGACCGGCAAATGCGCTTTGAATTTCATAAAGGACGATCGGAAATATTTCAAGGAGCTTGTCCGTTTGGGCTTTCCTGGCAAAACCCCCAAGGAAAAGATGAAAGACTGCAATTTCGAATTAATCAAAGGAAAGGCGGAAGGCGAAAGGCCTTTAATCCTAAAAGACGCCTATCAAGTCATCGAATGTAGCTGGGATGAATCGTTGGATAATGGCGGAGATTCCAAGAAACATATAGGCGAACTAGAAGGCGTGGAAGGGCCTTACCACGACTTCAATGGCATCACTTCCAAATTCGGGTGTCACTTCATCTTGAAAATAGACAAAATCCTAATGGAAGAAAAATACGCCGAAAACTTGAAAAATGGCTTAAAGAGAAATTCTTTCCCCAAAGTCCCGGTGGATTATGGCTACCATGATTCCAAGAATTTCTGGTACATGAAATTTGGCGGGCGTAGGCCGATATTCGAGCCAATCGCCGCCACCAACAACGGAACGGTAGAGACGGTGATGTATTGCGCAGAACGATTGGATACCCCGGTCAAATTCACCAAAGAAGCTTGCGAGATGTACACCAAAATCCCAAGGCCTTTCATGAAAGCAGCCCTATCTCAAATAGCGGAAATCGCCGAAAAAAACGGAATAATGGTGATTGACAAAGAAGCCGCCTTAAAAATAGCCGAAATCAAAAAGAAAATGAAATAAGCGATAACCGACAAGTTATCAAATGAGCCTCCGTAAGTAATGGAGGCTCATTTTTCATAAATTAAGCAGAAAATTTACCATATTAATGACGGACTCTCATGAGTGGCTAATCTCGTTTTTTATAGAATTCTATATTTTTGTCGATTAGAAAGAAAAAAAGCAGGAGACTTGATCTCCCGCTTTCTTGAGAAATGGCTTATTCGGAAATCTTGTTTTCCGCGATTACTTTATCCCTTAGATATGAAGGGACTTCTTCGTAACCATAGAACTCGCGGTTATAGAAACCGGAGGCTCTGGTAAGAGACTTTAATTCTGTCGCGTAATCGACGATTTCCGCTTCGGGAACGAGGGCTTCGATAACTTGGGCTCCGTTATCTTCCAAAATTCCTTGGACGCGTCCTCTGCGGTTGGAGATATCCGCTAAGACCGAGCCGGTGTATTCTTGATCGATATTGACTTTGATGGAGATTATCGGCTCTAAGAGGATCGGCTTGCACTTTGGCATGGCGTTTTGGAAGGAAAGGATGGCAGCCATTCTAAAGGCTTGCTCGTTGGAATCGACGGGATGGTATTTGCCGTCTATCAAGGTGGCTTTTACCCCTATTACCGGGAATCCGGCCAAAGGTCCGTGTAGCAAGGCCTCGTAGAAGCCTTTTTCAACGGCGGGGAAGTAATTCTTAGGAACGGCCCCGCCAAAGACTTCCTCATGGAAGGAATTTTCTTCGGCTGGCTCGAAACGCATGGTGACGACCCCATAGAAGCCGGATCCGCCATTTTGCTTTTTGTAGGAACCTTCCGCCTCTCCGGCGTTTTTGATCGATTCGCGATAGACGACCTTCTGAGGCTCGACGTTTAGCTCGATCTTATAGTTGTCCTTGAGCTTGTTGATGGCGAAATCGACGTGGCTGGAACTTACCCCACCTAAAAGCAATTGCTTGGTCTCGTCGTTTCTTTGGGTCGAAAGGGAAGGGTCTTCCAAAATGATTTTCTTTAGAGCCTGGCCTAACTTAGCTTCGTTGGCTTTGTCCTTGACAGAAATAGCTTTGAAAGCGACGGCGGTGGGATATTTCACCGGTTTGTAGGTGATTATGGATTTAGGGGAACAAATGGTGTCGGTGGATTTAACGTCTTCCAAACGGGTTATGGCCCCGATATCGGCCGCGCTTATCTCGTCGACTGGATTAAGCTTTTTCCCGAATACCGAAAATAAGGAGGATATCTTTTGTATCGTGCCGTTTACGTAGACGTCATCGCCCACTTTTAATGTTCCGGAACTGACCTTCACGTAATTGATGTTCCCATAATAAGGATCGACTATGGTTTTAAAGACGTAGGCGGACATCGGTTCATCCAATGAAGTCGGCCTTTCTATGTCATTCCCGTTTTCATCATGAGCTTCTATGGGCTTTAGGCTGCTGGGGGCCGGCATATATTTGACCAACATGTCCAATAAGGTGTGCATGCCGATGTTTTTGGTGGCGGAGCCAACGATTATGGGAACCAAATCCCCGGAAAGGACGCCTTTTCTCAAAGCTACTTTAACTTCGTCTTGGGTGAATTCTTCGCCCATGAAGAATTTTTCCAATAGAACGTCATCGGTTTTGGCGACTTCTTCAACGATGGTGTTATGCAACTCCAAGACCTTGGCTCTCTTATCGGGATAGATTTCCCCATCCACGCATTCCTTGCCGTTATAGATCCTGGCTTTCAGATCGACGACATTAACGAACCCGTCGAATTTGTTTTCGTGTCCCAAAGGATAGGTGAAGGGGATGGCGTTTTTGCCCAATTTAGCGCGAATTTCTTCCAACAAGGCGTCGAAGTCCACGCCTTCCTTATCCATTTTGTTTAGATATATGAAGGTGGGGATTCCGCGGTGTTTTAGCTGTTTCCAGTGCTTTATGGTTCCAACTTGAACGCCCGTTGAGGCGTCTATCACCAATATCGCTCCCTTGATTATTCTGGTAACCCCGATGATTTCGCTGATGAAATCGTCGTTTCCTGGCATATCCAAGAGGTTTATTTTGCTATCGTCATGAATCAATGAGGCGATGGAACATTGGATGGACATCTGCCTCTTTTGCTCTTCGCTTAGGTAATCGGAAACCGTGTCTTTCTTTTCAACGCTTCCCTTTTCCTTTATGGCCCCGGATGTGAATAGCAAGCCTTCCATCAAGGACGTTTTACCTGATCCCTGATGGCCCAATATGGCCACGTTTCGTATGTTTTCTGGTTTATACATATGGTAGGCTCCTAAATCGTATATTTGACTTTGCTTCCGCGGATGATGCGATGGATTCTGCCTTCTTCTGCCAAGGAGATGAGGGTTCTGCCGATTAAGGCCTTCGGTTCGTTATATAGGATCTTCGCACAGGTTCCGACGCCTATTGGGGTGGAGGATTCGCTTAAAATCCTAACCAATCTATCATCTAGCGGCCTATCGTCTTCCGATAAGGCGACGATGTATTCCAATCTCCTATAGGCGGCGTGGATGATACGGAGCAAGAAGTGGCAGAAGGGGCGATATTTGGACAAATCGTCTTCCGCGTCGTTTCCAGCCATAACGAAGGCGCCGATATATTCGCTGACTTGCTTTTCCAAGAGATATGAGACGGCATAATAATCGTCGATGGCATATCCGGCTTTCTTTAATAAATAATGCAAGACCAAGCGGGAGACTCTGCCGTTTCCGTGGTTATATGGGTGAATGGCGACGAATTCGAACATGAAGACGGCAATCAGCAAGAGCTTGTTGATCTTTTCGTCCTTCATGCATTCGTTGAATTGGTAAATGAGGTTATCCAATAAAGGATAGGCTTCTTCGGGTCTGCAAGGGGTGAATACCGAGCGATATGTTCCGTCGGTCAATCTTTCTTGGATATAGTTTTGGGTATCCTTGAATTTGCCTCCGATCGCGGGATTGGCCTCTTTATACATGATGTAATGGAGGGTCGAAATGAAGGAAACGCTTAAATCGGTCTGGTCATAGACTTGATCGATGAGGTTTAAGGCATCCAAATAGCCTTTGACGGTCTTTTCTTCAAAAGTGGTAGGCTCGGCTTTGACTTCGAATAGAGAAAATTCTTCTTGCTCGGAAAGAAAAACATTGCCTAATGCGCAGGACGACACAGCGTTGCTACGTTTGGCAATGTCTTTGAGTTTTTCGACGTTAGGAAGCTTGGCTGCTTTCTCGTCGACTTTCTGATGTCTGTCGATGGCAGCCACGGTTGCATTGAGCCTTTCTTCAGGTAGACTCAAAACAGCCTCTTTTAGATCAAAGATTCGCATGATGTTTTATCTCCTTTGTTCATGTGTCTACATTGTAGAACATTTTAAAAAGCGAAGTCTAGTAAATGACCGTTCACTTTTTTATCAATAAAAAAGACCCGCGTGCGCGAGTCTTATTTATCATGCGTGAACTTAGAAGACGTTCGGGGTCTTAACGCCGTTAGCGTAGGTATAGAAGCCGCATCCGGTCTTAACGCCGAGTTTCTTGGCACGGACGAGTTTCCTTAATAAAGGAGCGGGGCGGTATTTGGAATCGCCAGTCTCTTTATAAAGGACTTCCATGATGGCTAAAACGATGTCCAAGCCGACATAGTCTCCCAATTCAAGGGGTCCCATCGGATGGTTGCAGCCAAGCTTCATGGCGGTATCGATGCCTTCGACGGAAGAAACGCCTTCGGACAAGACGAAGATGCCTTCGTTGATGAGAGGGATCAAGATTCTGTTGACGACGAAGCCGGCGGATTCGTTGACTTCGACAGGGGTTTTGCCCAACTTGACGGAGATTTCTTTGATCTTCTCGACGTCTTCATCACTGGTGTTGGCACCTTTGATGACTTCGATGAGCTTCATGACCGGAGCTGGGTTAAAGAAGTGCATGCCGATGACGGGTTTCGGAAGTCCGGCGCCGATTTCGGTGATGGAAAGGGAAGAAGTATTGGTCGCGAAGATGCAGTTAGGGTTCTTGACGATTTCTTCTTCCAAGGTCTTGAAGCAGGCTTTTTTGATGTCCATGACTTCAAGGGCGGCTTCGACGACTAAGTCGGCGTCGGAGGCGATGGTGTTCAAACCGGTGACGATCTTGGCTAATATTTCGTCAGCGACCGCTTGATCCATCTTGCCTTTTTCGACTCTCTTGGCAAAGCCTTTGGCGATTTTGTTCTTTCCGTTTGCCGCGAATTCTTCTTTGATGTCGCAGAGATAGACTGTTTCGACGTCCGCGCATTGGGCGAAGGTCTGGGCGATGCCGGAACCCATGGTTCCAGCGCCGATGATTGCTACTTTCATTTCTTTTTTCTCCTAGTTGGAATTATTTATTCAAGAAGGTGACTTTTTTGACCTTCTTTGGATCGTCTTTTTTGCGGAGGAAGTTGGCCATTCCTTCTTGCTGGTCATAGGATTCGAAGCAGGAACCGAAGGCCTTTTCTTCGACTACGATCGCGGAGTCCATATCGACGTCCAAGCCTTCATTGATGGCTTTTTTGCAAGCGCGGACGGCGATAGGAGCCTTAGAAGCGATGGTGTTGGCCAATTTCTTGGCAACGTTCATCAAGTTGTCCAAAGTGGTGACTTTGTTCACCAAGCCGATGCGATAGGCTTCTTTGGCGTCGATGTTGGTGGCGGTGTAGATCAATTGTTTGGCATAGCCGATGGAGATCAAGCGAGCCAAGCGTTGGGTCCCCCCGAATCCCGGGGTGATTCCCAATCCGACTTCCGGCTGACCGAAGACCGCGTTATAAGAGCAAACGCGGATGTCGCAGCTCATGGCCAATTCGTTTCCTCCGCCCAAAGCAAAGCCATTAACGGCCGCGATGACGGGGATGGGGAAGGTCTCGATTTTGCGGAAGACGTCATTGCCCTTCTTTCCGAAAGCTTCGCCTTCGGCCTTGGTTAAAGTGGACATTTCGCCGATGTCGGCGCCGGCAACGAAGGATTTTTCCCCTGCGCCGGTCAAAATCAAGCATCTGACCTCGTTTTGATTAACGGAGTCGAGGGTGGCGGACAAATCATCCAACACTTGGGAATTCAAGGCATTCAAGGCTTCCGGACGGTTGATGGTGATGATACCGATTTGTCCTTCTTGTACGTAATTGACAAACATTTGTTCGTTTCTCCTAAGATATTAGTCGCGTTCGACCAAAGTAGAGCAGCCCATGCCTCCGCCGATGCAAAGGGTGGCAAGGCCCTTCTTGGCGTTGCGGGCTTCCATAGCGTGGAGCAAGGTGACCAAGATTCTGCAGCCGGAAGCGCCGACTGGGTGACCAAGGGCGATAGCTCCGCCGTTGACGTTCAATTTCTTCAAATCGAAGCCGAGTTCTTTTCCGACCGCGCAAGACTGGGCGGCGAAAGCTTCGTTGGCTTCATAAAGGTCGATGTCTTCGATCTTCCAGCCAGTCTTAGCCAAGACTTTCTTGGTGGAAGCGACAGGCCCAACGCCCATGATGGAAGGATCGACGCCTCCCAAAGCGCCGGCGACCCAGGTGGCCAACGGCTTCAAGCCCAATTCTTTGGCTTTGTCTTCGCTCATGACAACGATAGCGGCGGCGCCATCATTGATGGAAGAGGCATTGCCAGCAGTGGTGTAGCCATCGGCGTTGATGGTGCGCAATTTGGCCAAATCCGCCATTTGCATGCCAAAACGAGGGCCTTCGTCGGTGTCGACGACGATGTCACCTTTCTTGGAATGGATAGTGACGGGGACGATTTCTTTCTTGAAAGCGCCGGCTTTGATGGCAGCTTCGGCCTTTTGCTGGGAAGCAAGGGCGAATTCGTCCAATTCTTCTCTGGTAAGGTGCCACTGGGCGGCGACGTTATCAGAGGTTTTGATCATATGGTAGTTGTTGAAGGCATCCCAAAGGGCGTCTTTGATCATTAAGTCGGTTAATTTGCCATCGCCCATGCGATAGCCGTAACGGGCTTTGTCTAAAGCAAACGGGGCGGAGGACATATTCTCCACGCCACCGGCGACGATGATGTCGGCTTCGCCGGCCATGATCATGGCGGCGGCCATATTGACGCAGTTCAAACCGGAACCGCAAACGACGTTGATGGTGACGGCCGGGACTTCAACCGGCAATCCGGCTTTGATGGAACACTGACGGGCAACGTTTTGGCCCAAGCCAGCTTGGATGACGCAGCCCATGAGGACTTCGTCGACTTGCTCCGGCTTGATGCCGGCGCGGTTGACCGCTTCGCGGATGACGATGGATCCGAGTTCGGCGGAAGGGACGTTAGAAAGCGCGCCGCCCATCTTTCCGATGGGGGTTCTGCAGGCACTAACGAGCACTACTTTTTTGGACATAGAATCTCCTTATTTAACGCAAACCCTTTAGGGATTCGCATTTATGACTGGCTATATTATGCGTAACCGAACTTCTTAAATCAAACATAAAAAGGGTCCCAAAAGGCATTTGGTGAATGATTGTTCACTAAACTTGTAAAATTAAATTAACCTTTCTTTGGCAGAATGAATGAAAAACGTCAACCGTGTCAAAACTAGTTAAATGATAAGGCTTTCATTCAAATTTATTGATGATTATTGCGCATTTGGACGTTTATCATCACAAACAAAACGCCGGCTTTTACGTCAACGAAAGAAGCGAAAAACATTAAATTTGATATTTATGTATTCATATTTCTTTCTTTGCAGGTGTCAAACGCATGAATAAAGGTTTAAACTATGGCGGTACAAAGATCATCTTTGATGAAGGCAAATTATGAAGTGCAAGACCATAAGACATTTCATCACCATAACCAGGCATCGGCACCAAGTGCTTAGAAACGCCTTTCACTTGGGGATTTTCTTTTTTGCCCTCCATCATGACCTTAGCAAATATAGCTTCAAAGAATTCTTTCCCTCGGCGAAATATTACGCCGGATCCTATTCCCCGATTAACAACCAAAGAATGGAAAATAACTACTTTTCGTCGGTTTGCCAACATCATGTGAGAAGGAATCCCCATCATTGGGAATATTGGACTGATTTTTATAAAGGCCATCTTTTAATCAAAACAATGCCTTTCAAGTGGGCCGCGGAATATGTGTGCGACACCCTTTCGGCCAGCAAGGTCTATAACGGCAAATCCTTCGATAAAAAGATGCCTTTAGAATATTTCGATTCCCATTCGAAATGGTATTACATGTCCAGAGCGACCAAGGAATTCGCCAGGTGGTGTTTGGAAAAATACGCCGAATCGGGTTGGAAAGAACTAAATAAGAAAACCGCCAAAGCCAAATATGACGAATTGGTAAAGATTTACCCCGATGTCGAGGTTTTGGATGAACTTCACCCTTATGGGGATTTGCCACTTATAAAATAAGAGGAGTATACTTTCGCTATGCCAATAAGAAACAAATTCATCGTAATAGGCTGCGGGCGCTTAGGCTCCTCATTGGCCAACAAAGCCTCCATGGAAGGGGAATCGGTCATCGTTTTCGACAACCGTGAAATATCCTTCGAAAGATTGGATGATTCCTTTGGCGGCTTCACGGTTTTGGGGGACGCAACCGACAGAAGGGTATTGAGTGAGCAATACCTAAAGCAATGCAAGACCATGATAGTGACGACCGGAAACGACAACGTCAATCTCTTTGTGGCCACCATCGCTTCGAAAATATACGAAATACCGCGCGTTTACGTTCGTTTCACCGATCTAGATTTCTCCATTTTGGTCTCGGGTTTGGACGTCCAAGCCATCTATCCGGCCGAACTCTCGTTCAGGAGATTGGAAGACATCATGAAGGAGGATGACCGCTAATGAAAATAGTCATCGTCAACGGCGGGGCCTCCGCTTTGTATGTCATCGACATGTTCCGCAAGTCCGGAAACAAGATAATCGTCATTAATTCTGATAGGGAAAAAGCGGAAGAGATAATGACCCAAGAGCATCTTTCCGTTTATGTTGGCTCTCCTTGGAGACGCTTTGTCTTGGAGGAAGCCGGGGTCAAAGACGCCGATATCTTCATATCCCTTTGCGATAAGGACACCGACAATTACGCCGCCTGCATGATGGCTAAAACCTTATTCGGGGTCAAAAAGACGATATGCACCGTAAAAAACCCTAACAACGTCGAACTATACAAAGAATTGGGCATCGACTCCGCCATCAGCAGCACTTATCTTTTGGCCCAGTCAATACGATCCGAATCTTCGGCGGAATCATTGATAAAAACCCTTAGTTTCGACGAGGATCGCATAATCGTCATCGAGGCGACCGTCTTATCAAAGAACGTTATTTGCAACAAGCGCATCATGGACATAAATTTCCCTAAATACGCTTCAATAGCTGCCATAAACCGCCACTACCAGGTTATTATCCCCAATGGTCAAACCATCATCGAACCCAAAGATCGTTTGCTGATGGTCACCACTCCGGACAAATCCGATGACATATTGAGATTCGTCCAGCGCATGTCGGAGTAAGCCAATGAAAAAAGAAGCGACCGGTTTCCGTCTTATATTCGGGTATCTTGGCATCTTCATGGTGTTTATAGGGCTACTTACCGCCCTTCCTTTGGTGATGCTTATCTTCTATCCAGAAGAAAAAGCCTGCATTCCCGACTTTTTATGCCCTTTGGTCATTTACGTCGTCATCGGTTTGATTTTGTATTTCACCCTCATTTTCAAAAGGAAGAAGAAACCTTTTGCCCGTTGCGAGGACCGTCACCTTTTGATGCTTATTTGGATCTTTGCCATTCTTGCGGGGGCTTTGCCTTTCTTGCACGCCAATATGACCCATGGGATGGACATGAATTTCTCCGAATCCATATTCGAGGCGACCTCAGCCTATTCCACGACCGGATTGACTTGCTTTAAGGATTATATAGACGTTGAGGGCGCTTTCGCCCCTCATGTCTTCGTCTACCATAGGGCCCAAATGCAGTTCGTCGGCGGGGCGGGGTTGGTATTGGTCTTAGCTTGCATCCTTTCTAGTTCCGGCAGCATGTCATTGTTCTCTTCCGAAGGACATAACGACAGAATAATGCCGAATATGGGCCATACCGCCAAAATAATCTTTGGCATCATGGCGGGATATGCGGTAGTGGGAACCTTGGCCTTATGGCTTGCCGGCATGCCTTTGTTCGACGCTTGGATAATATCTTTATGTTCTATCTCTGGCGGGGGTATGGCCCCAACCAGCCAATCAATAGCCTTTTATCGCACGGTTCAAAGCAACGGCATATTCTCGACCAGTTTCCTAGCCATTCAGATAATCGTCTCGTTATTGTCGATGTTCTCCGCGGTTTCTTATGTCTTGCATGTCATGTTGTTAAAAGGCAAGGTCTTGAAATTCTTTAGGGACGCGGAAATTAAATTCGCATTGTTTATGATTGCCTTTTGCACCCTCTTTGCCGGTGTGGGGGCATGCTACGCCTATTCCAAAGCCAATTCGGTGGCCTTTGGGACGAATTGGGGCGAATTGTTCGGTAATAGTTTGTTTTATGTTATAACCTCGGCGGCCACGACCGGTTTCTCGTCTTTGGATTCGGCTTCGTTCTTAGCCTTTGGTAAGCCAATTATATTCGCTTGCGTCTTATTGATGCTAATAGGCGGTGGCATGGGCTCGGCAGGCGGCGGCATCAAGCAATATCGCGTTATCCTTTGCCTAAAGGATTTATCAAGGAACATAAAATACCGTTTCTCTTCCAATAGGACCTTAAATCCCACGACGATATATAGGTACGGGGAAAGGAAGCAAATCGAGGAAGGAAAATTCAAGGAAGCCCACAATTACGCGGTTCTCTATCTAATTCTGTTTATCTCTTCCTCGGCCTTGCTTTGCGTTTTGCCAGACATTGACCCCGAAAAAGCCATGTTCGACGTTTCTTCGGGCATGTCCAATACGGGCTTGGCTTTGATCGATTACGTATCTTACGGAAAGCTTCACCCGCATGCTTATCCCGTGTTATTGTGGATATTATCGATAGGCATGTTGCTTGGACGATTGGAAATCATGCCGTTTATCGACGCGATCAGGAATTATTCTTTGGAATTCAAAGCCATAAATTCTGAGAAGCGCAGGAAAAAAGCGGAGAATCAAAATCTATAAGTAATTAAGGAGGTCCAATATGTTGATAGACCAAATAAAGAAAGCCAATCTGGAGGCTATGAAAGAAAGAAACCAGAACAAGAAAAACATCATGTCTTTGCTTATTGCTAGATACACTGCCTTAAAGACCGACGGCAGCAACAAAGAAATCACCGACGCGGACATCGTTTCTTTGATTATGAAAGTGAAAAAAGAACTCGAAGAAGAAAGAGACGGATATCTTAAAGCGGGGAGAAAAGAACAAGCGGATAACATCGTTGAGCAAATGAAAGCCATAGAGCCATTCTTGCCAAAAATGCTTTCGGAAGAGGAAATTAAAGATATAATCGCCTCTTTGCGCGATAAATCCATCCCAAACGTCATGAAGCATTTCAAGGCGAATTACGCGGGGCAAGTAGATATGTCCCTTGTAAACAAACTAGTAAGGGGAGTATAATCCCCTTGCTGAATTTTAGGGGCATGGTTCAGTGGTAGAACAGCGGTCTCCAAAACCGTTGATGAGGGTCCGATTCCTTCTGCCCCTGCCAACAGAAAAAACGTGACATTCTTGCATCACAGGAATGTCTTTTTCTTTGCTTATATACATAGTATATAGAAGATAGTAAATGATAGTTGAAAAATTGTGACAATGTCACGTTATTATAGTATAATTTGGACATGAGAACGACAGATACTGGAATTGTTAGAAGTTATTGTGAAAATAATGTTGGGGGAGTCTTTGACCTCAATTATTTAGCCAACAACATTTTTAAAGACATACCACATGTAAATATACGCAAAATTGTGACTAGACTAATTGATAGCGGATTGCTACGACAAGTATCTAAAGGCGTTTATTTGATTGGTGAATCAAAATTAAGCGACGAAGAACGAATCATTAGACACTATACCTATGATGGAGATGTAAGAATTGGTATGGCTTCGGGAAATTATTTAATGTATTTGCTTGGCTTACTCGACAACGAACCTAGAGTAAAACAAATTAGATCCACCAAAACCTTTGGGAATAAACTCATTGGTAATGTTCAAATTATAGAGAGCAAATCTTCAATTTCAGAAGGTGGTCTTCACACATATGAAATCTTTGTGGTTATGGAAATACTCTATAGACATGATGAAATTCCTTCTCATAATGCAGACAAAGCATTTGCTATTATTCAAAACAATTGCAAACTCTATAAAGATTTTATCCTTAAATATATGGAAATTGAATATCCACGAATTACTTATATAAATCTTGCTAATACCCTTGACTCTATGGAAATATCTAATAGGGTGATGGAATATTATGTGGAAAAGACAACACTACACACTGTATAAAACTGAAAATGGATTTTTAAGATATTTAAAGCAACAAAGAACTGAAATATTAAGCAAATTTCATAGTTACGATTCAAAAAACATTAACTACGAATATCAGCTTGAAGAATACATGGAATTACGAGAACTCGTTCTACTAGACAACGAGTTCTTTTCTTTACTGGAGTTTGGCGAGAAGATAGCGATTGATGTGGTGGTTGAAGATAAACCTTTAACTGGATTAGGAAGCAAACTTTTTCATCAGGCTCAAGGGAAATGGATAAGAACCTTCTTTAAAGAACAAATGTCATATAAAGAAATAGATCCCGCCACATTAGGAATAGTTCTTAAAAGCTTAAGAGAACAGCATGCTTACACCAAAGTAAAATTAGCATCGATTATCAAATTTGACAGAAGTTATATCGGCAGAGTTGAAAGTGGTAAAATGCTGCCTTCACTTTTATATGTCTATCGTTTCTCCAAAATAATAGAATCATCGATTGACCATATAATTGAACTGATTGTTGCTTAGTGATTATTTGTATGCATGAGAACAGTGTAAGATATGAATATCTGAATTAATAATTATTGATTTTATCTAAAATAATTCAAAGTAATATTCATTTAAGAAAGATTGATGATGCGGTTAATGGAATTACTGTTTCCATTAAAATCGTTGACAAAGATTTATTGTACATGTAAACTAGACAATGTAAACAACATGTAAACTAGACAAATTAGAGGTAGATTATGAAAATTCTTAGTATTGAAGAAGCATCAAAAATATGCGGAAAAAGTCAAAAAACATTACGTCGCGC
>CAVBUY010000011.1:24525-36652 GCA_963598795.1 Alistipes shahii | reverse complement strand
TGGTGACCCGTACGGGATTCGAACCCATGAATGTATGCGTGAAAGGCATATGAGTTAAGCCACTTCTCCAACGGGCCAATAATGGCGCTCAGCATAGGATTCGAACCTACAACCGTCCGGTTAACAGCCGGATGCTCTGCCGTTGAGCTAGCTGAGCACACCATTCGCACTTAAAAGTGCTTATAGATAATACTTAAATGGTGCAAAGTTTGCAAGCAAATATCGTTGCTAGCCAATCTTTTTCTCTATAGCCTTCAAAAGATCGCCCACGGTTTTGAAAGAAGCAAGCTCCGCGGTCTCGAATTGGATGCCGGCTTTCTCTTCCATATCAAGGCACATTTCAACGATATCTAAGCTATCTAAGCCCAAGTCTTTCAAGGCTTTGCTCTCATCTAATGTTTCAACGCCGAGCTTTTCGGCGAACGCTTTGCGGATTTCTTCGATTTTGGACATGACGTGTCCTCCTTACCGGGTAATTATAAAGAAGGAGGCACCTAATGCAAGAATTTAAAAGCCCCTCTTTTTAAGAGGGGACTTATCACTTTGACCTATTAGGCGTCAATTCCGTCGACGATATTGCTATAACGCGTATTGATATCGGCCGCTTCTTTGTTGAAGACGTTTTTGATGGTTCCGGCGATAGAACCGAAGACCGCCAAAGTAAGAACCATGCTTAACAACGTAGCCTTGAATTCAGACATCGTTTCCCTCCTTTCTTCAATATAGATAGCCGATGACGGCTGATCTAACCACTGTTATGACCATCGGAGTTTTGCTTACGATCAATGAGTTGTATTCCCGATAGATTTTGAATCTCATCGTTTCACCAAAGGCGACGTTATTATCCAACGCCTCTATGGTTCCTTTTGTTTCCTTATAGACGAATTCTTTGATTTCGTTGGTAAGTCCTTGCTTAAGGGATATTTGGTAGGCCGCAGTCACCGATATGGCATCCAATTTGGTGTATATGCCGTTTATGGCGCTCATATCCCCGACATAGGCCACAACTTCGATGACGAAGAACAAAGATAAGAGAAATCCTAATTTATATGACATCGGTCATATTCCTCATTAAGACCACTATGCCCGAAACGATCATTAGCATCGACGCTCCCGATCCAACTAAGGGCAAGAAACACAATGTATTCAATTTGCTGATTCTCCTTTCTTTGTCAAAGGCCCGCTTTTCTTTGGCCAACTGATCGAATGTCTTTTCAAACTGCGGCATATAGGCCTCCACTCCGCCTTGTTCGGCGATGAGATATAAAGAGACCATGACTTCTTTGACCAATAAGGATGGGAAGTCTGACGCAAATGAGACATAAGGGGCGACTGATTTGTCTTCGTCAATCTCTTTTAGCAGTTTCCTAAGGCGATTTTTCATTTCTTTTGAAGAAAATTCGACGATGTTCTTGATCGACGTATAAACCGGCAAGCCATTATGGAGATAAATGTTCAAATAAGAGAAAACCCGAACAAATTCCGTTTCTAGGCCGATGTTGTTGTCGCTTTTCCCTTTAAGCATCTTTTGAAGGGAAAATATGTCTATCAAGGGAATCAAAGCCAGCATCAAAACGCATATGATCAACGATGTTCCAAGCAGAAAGTAAGAAAGGGCCGCAAAGCCTATGATGAATAAGTCGGCAATAAGAAGATAAAGAACGACTTTTTTGGGATTTAATCCTGCCTTTACCATTTTCTCTTTGAGGTTGGTTTTCTTCTTAGCCATTTTTCTTCCTCCTAAATATTGGTAAGCCGGTATAAGACTTACCGAAGATAAAGAAACTTACCAAAACCAATAGGAAGTACATTATTCCTATCATTTTGAATGCCGTTGATTGAAGCATTATTTTGTAATATCCCGATAACCCGAAACGCAAAAAACCCAGAATAAAGCCAGAGAGAATCCAAAATATTGCGAATTGGATGAGCAGCTTTTGGGAATTTTTATCCAAGCTCCTTACGTATTCCTCGTCTCGGCTTATCTCTTTCAACAAGGGGTCTGCAACCTTCAAACAATCCCCGCCCTGGTCTAAATAAATGTCGTAAATCGATAAGAACATCCCATAAAACGGAACTTCGAAATAATTGCCCAAATATTTGATTCTTTCATTGATAGGCATTGATTTGATACGAGAAACGAAATCTCTGAAATTGTTGTCATCCAATCCGTTTAAAGCCGAATCGTAGGCCACTTCCGAAGATGAGGTAATGGATAAGGAAACGATAAAATTATTGACGAAGCGATAAGCTTGGTGATGCTTTTTCACCTCCGTTACGTGCCTTATGGCAAGGGGCGATAAAAACGCCAAAGTCGTTGCCGCATAAACCACAAACACTCCGATCGCATAAAAATAATTATCGAATACCAAATAGGCAAGCCCGCCATAAAGCAAGGAAATAAAGACGGATGCAAGATAAAATTTCACGGTCTTTTCCTTTCGTAAACCACTTCAATCTGGCTGTTATTCGGATTCATCACGCCAATGGAAGAAACATATCTCCTGACTTCGCCTTTTTTGATTTCTTTGCTTAGATATACGAAATATTTGAAATGATGTGAAATATCCGAAAGAATCGCGTCTAAATATAATTTTTGTTCTGACAACATGCAAAGCCTGGCCATCCTTTCCGGCATGGATATAAGGTCCTTTGAATGAATGGAGGTGATTATTGGGTGCCCAGACATGACGGAAGTGAGGGCGTCTAGCATTTCCTTGCCCCTAGCTTCCGCGACTATCACATAATCTGGATTGTTCCTCAACGAGTTTTTTATCAGTGAAGAGAAGCTAGACTGCGGATAATTCTCGTTGCTTATCCAAGTGGTCAAATCGATATTTTCATTAACCACCATATCCAATTCCTCGACGTTGTCTATGACTATCATCCTGGTGTTTTTCTCAGCCTTAGATAAAAGCCATTTTTCCAATTCGGTCTTTCCCGTTCCAGTTAGTCCCCCAATGACTATGCTTTCTTTTTCTTTGATGGCTTTTATCAATATCCTTTCGGCTTTTTTGTTAAAGAAACGCTTGTCCCCTTCTATGGCGCATTTTTCCGAAGCTAGTCTTAAAGCGAAACTATAAGTCTTTTCGTTTTTGTATCTAGATAGGCTCATAAAGGTCGCGTTTAGTCTATATCGGCCAAAAGAAATGTCCAAAATGGGACTGGCGTAAGAAAACTGCCTTTCGGTAAGATTGGCCAATTGCCTCAAAAAGTCCCCAACCTCCTTTTTCGGGAAGTTCCTTTTATAGAGGAACCTACCGCCTTTATTGGTCACGTAATAAATATCAGATCCATTGAAAGTTATGTCGGTAACCCCCTCTTTTTCCAATAATTCCTTTAAAAACGAATATTCAATGAACTCTTCCGGCGAGCTATTCATTCAAATTTCCTCCTTTTAAAGAAAACGTGGTTTGGTTCTCATAAACGCCAAACCAAGAAATAGGGCAAACAAAGCTCATTTTTATTCCAGTGGGAGTCAAAAGATCCTCCTCTTTGTTTTCGCTTAAGGCATCGAAATAGAAATAACTCAGAGAATAGTCTTTTTCTGTTTTAAGATATCTTTTCAAGCCTTTGTCGAAATGCTCTTTCGCCATCGCTTCGAACTTGGTGACATCAAAATAAGGGTTTTCCTGCTTTCCATCGACTTCATTAGGGATTACCACCGATATTTCGGCGATGGCCTTTCCAAAAGAAGTAAAGGTTCTGGAAACGCCGGAATAGGAAAAAGAAAGGGTGAAGGTGGCGGTTGATAAAATAAATGCCGCGGCAGTCAAAAGGAAATTGAGCATCAGCTAACCTCCACGCACCAAGTCGAATTTCTGCAACTCCCGAAAAAATCGTCTCCTTTGCCTACGTCAAATTCATAAAAATAAGA
Organism: Alistipes shahii; assembly: GCA_963598795.1. Taxonomy (GTDB): domain Bacteria; phylum Bacillota_I; class Bacilli_A; order RFN20; family CAG-826; genus UBA4951. Next base: position 32,775 of record CAVBUY010000011.1, on the reverse strand, counting down.
ACCTAACGCTTCAGATACGTTGCTGACTTTCAGATGATATGTCGGATACGGGTTATTGCTTTTAGGAAGAGCCAGCGCTTCTTTATAGGCTTCCGCCCCATCCCCCATATCGTAACCAAAGACGGTTTCATCCAATATCAAAGAGGCATAGCCCTCATCGTCGTATTTGAATCTTAAAGGGACTTCAATGGACTTGGAGTTTTCGTTCAATAACCCGCCATGGCCCAAAAGAGGCTCAAAATCCATATAGTCATCGCCTGAAATGCTAAGAGTGAGATTGTCATCGTTTTCAATAAGGCTTTTATGACCGTTGGTGTTGAAAAAATCCAACTTTATGCGATCTAATGGCAGAATCTTCCTGGCGTCGGTTTCGATGGCGTCATTGTAGTTTATTATCTCCACCGCAGCCTCTCTTTTTATAAGGGATCCGATGGAATTAACGTCATAATAAGTGTCCCCATATAAAATTCCCTCGCTTCCCAAATTCCGATTTTCCATCTCCTTTTTTTCGCTTAAAAGCAAATAAAACGTATTTGTTTTTTTAGAAAGGTAATCGTAATCAAACAGATACATCTCGTTTTGATGGCATACATATTTATAAGGGATGTAATAATCGAAAGTGAAAACATCTCCCGCATAACCGGAAATCACTTCGTTTGAAATCGGCACGAATGAATAGGAAACCCCGTCTTTTTCGTAAGTGGAGGTCTCGCTGTTCCATCCGCAAGTTATCTTATGCGACCCATTGGTCACCATGGTATAAGATATTTGAATGGAATATGCCTCCCGATAAACGAAAGGGACTATGGTAAAATTCGAAAAATAGCCTATGGAGGCCCCTATATCGATCCTTTTGGGGCTAAGCCCCGAAGATGAGGACGTAAGCAAAACAACCGCCAAAGGAAACAAACAGAATTTATGCATTTTTTTCGCTATGCGCGAAAATGAGAATCGATTATGTGCAACGTATCCGAATAAGCGCGTTTGAATTCTTTTTCTTCCAATAAATATTTCATCCACCAGAAAGGGAAATAACGACCATATTCCAACACTTGGCAAACGAAAATCTTAGATTCCATGTCTCCCAATTCCAAATAGAGGTCGACGATGTCTTTCAAGAACTTTGCCTCCAAAGAATCTTTGGATGAGAGATAATCGTAATCCAAGTCATAAACGTGGGTGTCCGGGGACATTCCCACATAAATAAGCGACTGCCTATACAAAGCGCCCAAAAGCAAGGATTTGTCCTTCAAAGTCAGGTCAACGAATTCAATATCGATTCCCATCTCGCTTGCTCCTTTCGCTTACTAATAGACAATTGAGATTATATCTTACAACTTTTCGCCCAAAATATAGGAAAATGCTCTTATAATATTAACCATGATTATCTTAGTCGGAGCCTCAGCCTCAGGAAAAACCGAAGCGGCCAAAGAACTCAATCGCTTGTTTTCCTTAAAGAAAGCCGTGACCACCACCACCAGGAAGATGAGAGAAGGAGAAAAAGACGGGGTCGATTATTTTTTCGTCTCGAAAGATGAATTCGAAAAAAAGAAAGAAGAAAACAAATTCGTCGAAACCGCCTCTTACGCCGGCAATTTCTATGGATGCGGAAAAGACCAAGTGGCCAGAGACAAAGTTTTGATAGTGGAACCCAACGGCTTGCATGCCTTTTTGGCTTTGAATGACAAAAGCATCGTTTCCTTTTTCATAAATGTAAGCGATAAAATCCGCGAAAAGAGAATGACGTTAAGAGGCGATAAGCCAAATGATATAACAACGAGGTTAGAAAGCGACAAAAGCCATTTTTCCTTGGAAAGGATTGGCAAAATAGACCATATAATCGATGGGGACAACATGTCTATAAAAGAAGTGGCGGAAACCATTTATAAGCTATATAGGCAGACCTTAAAAGAAAGAGATTAAGAATCTTTTATTTTGCGGCGGGGGTGATATTTTACCGTCGCTGATATAACGTGATAGTTTTCGACTTTCGTCACATATAAATCTATTTTTTCGTAGGTAAAATGATCTCCGACTTCGGGGAAACGTCCCAATTTGTCGGTGATCCAGCCGGAAACCGTCGCATAATCATCGTCCAGCTTGTCGTCTTTCAAATCGAAATAATCGAAGAAATCGTCCACCGACATCTCGGCCCTTATAAGGAAAACGTTTCTTTTTTCGCCTTTTACGATATCATCGGAAATCTTATCTTGTTCGTCCCACATTTCGCCCACTATCTCTTCCAAGATGTCTTCGAGCGTGATGATGCCTTCCGTTCCGCCGAATTCATCGCGAATAAGGCATATATGGTTTTTGCTCTTTTTCATGATGGCCAAAACTTCCGATATGCCCATGGTCTTAGGAACGGACGTGATGGGGATTATATAGTCTTCGACGTTGAATTTCTTGCCAGAAACCACCGCCCTTAAAACGGTTTTAGCCTGAATATAGCCGACTATCTTATCCAAATCGCCTTTGCATACCGGGATTCTGGAATGCACGAAAGCGTCTTTGTTCTTAAGGAAATCTTGGAAAGAATCTTCCAAATCGTAAGCGAAGATTTTTACCCTCGGAGTCATTATCTCGTAGCAGGATATGTCTTTGAAATCTATGGAGTTTTGAATGATTTCCGACTGGTCTTTATCTATCAATCCTTCATCCAAGATCTCGTCCACCATGGCTTCCAACTCTTCGTCCGAGGCATTCTTGTCTTCTTTGTCGTTCTTATCCACCAAGGGTTTGGCTACCTTTTGAGCCAGCCAGTTAACCGGCCAAACTATCGGGAAGAAGATGAATTTGTTTATCTTCATATACCAAACCAAGGCTTTCGCGTATTTGGAAGGGTTTCTTCTAGCCAAACATTTCGGCAATATCTCGCCGAATATGAGAATGAGGGTGACGGTTATGATCGAAGTGACTAAAGAAGCCAAATCGGATTTCATTACGTTTTGGAAAATCCTCATGCCAACGATGGTGGCCAAGGACGAAGCGAACAAATTAACGAAGTCGTTGCCAAAGAGAATGGTTGCGATCGTAAAATCGTAATCCTCCACCAATTTCAAAGCCTCTTTGGCTTTCTTATCGCCGTTCTCGGCCTCGCGTTCCAAACGCAATTTGTTGGCCGACGAATATGAGGCGTCGCAGAAGCTATAAGAAAAGGAAAAGACCACCAAAATGACGAAAAGGGCGATATATATGCCAAACAAATAATCCGGCAAGTTCGAATCAGCAAGAATAGTTAAATGGAGATTAAGCATGGTCAACCTCCTTCGGCAGATCGTAAACCTCATCGATGTCCCCGACCAATTCCTCAAGCAAATCTTCCATGGTCACTAGTCCAATCAATTCGTCTTTTTGCTTTACAATAGCCAATTGGGTCTTTTTGACCCTAAATCCATCCGCCAAGTCATTAAGGCAAGTCTTCGGGGATATGACATAAGGCTTTTCCATGTAATTGAGGTAATTGACGTTTTTGTTGTTTATATAGGCCGACAAAAAGGTCTTAACGATCAAAACCCCGATTATGTTGTCTTTTTTCCCATAATAGATAGGAATGCGGGAAAAAGTCGTGTCGCATATCTTCTTTATCAATTTTTCGGTAGTGAGAGATTTGGCGTCTATGCAAAGCATCCTTGATTTTGGAGTTAGGACCTCTTTGACCTTCATATCGCCCCAGTCAATGGAATTTTGGATGATTTCCGACTCGTTTTTCTCCAATAGTCCCGCATCTTCGTTATGCTCGATGACCGAGACCAAGTCTTCTTCCGTAAAGGCAGGGTCTTTCTTCGATTTGGATATCTTAGATATCAAAATGTCCATTCCCCTAAAGACCATCATCAAGGGCCAAAGGAGGAAATAAAAGCCAATCAAAGGATAAACCACCAAAGAAGCGACTCTGTTTGGGATCTTGGCGGCGACTTGCTTTGGCAAAGTCTCGCCGAAGAAATAAACGACTATGGTAATAACAATGGAAGCCAGTAAAGACGCTACGCCTTCTGGCAAAGCAGTCAGCAAAAACAAATTGGTGAAAATAACCGACATGCCGGTGTTAACGATATTATTGCCTATCAAAACGGCATTAAAGGCCTTATCGAAACGATCATATAGCCAAAGGACGGCTTTGCTGGTCTTGTGATTATCCCTGGCCCCTACCGCAAAACGAAAATGATTAAGCCTTTGGAAGGCCGTCTCACTAGCTGAGAAGAACGAACTTAAGAAGAGGAAAACGACACCGAGGATTATAAATAGAGGGTTCGTTTTGCATCAACTCGCTTTCTGAAACTGGAAAATTCTAACACAATAAGGAATGAATATCAAAAATGATTAAGGGCTATTTTTTCCCTATCTGAGGAACATATGACTTCAAAGGGGAGATCCAATCGCGATATTCCGGATCGTCTTTATATAATCCGTCCCTCTTGCAGGCATCGGACAAAAGAAGTTTTGCTCGTCTTAAAGACAAGGGGGATTTAACTTTGAACACCAACGGTATGTCCTTATAGGCGGCCCTTAAGCCAACGTCGGAAATTGGAATGCTGGAATTCACATAATTTTCCGGGTTTAAAGCAAAAAAGCATTTCAAAGATTTCCCAACCAAAGAGATTTTCATATAAGTTTTGGCGTGAAGCCTAAAAGTATCGCCGGAATTGGACAATCTGGATTTCAAGCCGTAGGACAAGGCCTCTATTTTCAATTCGTTGTAGCATTCTTTCAATTCTTCATCGGCTTTCAAGACCCTGTCGGCGAAAGTTAACCCATCGTCAACCTCATTCTTTGCCGCATCATCCACGATTTCGATTTTGTTGTTTTCGGCAATAACCTTCAATACCGGAGAATCGGCTTCTTTGGAAGAGAATATCTTTATCAGTTCTTCCGAGATAATGCGTCTTACATCCGCTTCGGTAAGCATGCTTTTTCTGATGTTTTCTATCAAAGCGTCTTGTTTCTTTTCGTGTGACGAAATAGAAGCGGGCTTTTCGCTTTCATTTTTATTGGCTATTATTTGGCTTTCTTGCGGTTCTTTTGGATTTAAATGTTTTTTCTTTTTCGGAAATAGGGACATTTTGCGTTCCTCGTTGGCTGTTTTATGAAGAAATCATAGCAAAAATAGCCTTGTTTTACGAGGATTTTTGGATTTTTATCGATCGTTTTTATATTTGATCGCCGCTAAAACGAAACCTTTGAATAAGGGGTTTGGCCTAAGGGGTCTAGAAGTAAATTCCGGATGAAATTGAGAAGCGATGAAAAACGGGTGGTCCTTTAACTCTATGATTTCGCAAAGACCGCTGCCGGGATTAATACCGGAAAAAACCATGCCCGCCTTTTCTAGTGGTTCTTTGAACTTGTTGTTGAATTCATATCTATGCCGATGGCGTTCCGAAATCAGATTCGATTGATAGCATCTCTCGGCCAATGAGCCTTTGAGAATCTCGCATTCGTAATTTCCCAAACGCAAGGTGCCGCCCATATCTATACCAGCATATTGGTCTTTGAGCAAATCGATGACCGGATAAGGGGTAAGCGAATCGAATTCCGTCGTATTAGCGTCTTTCATATTCAAAACGTCTTCCGCGAATTCGATGATCGCCAATTGCATTCCCAGGCAAATTCCCAAAAACGGTATTTTGTTTTCCCTAGCGAATTTAATCGCCAATTTCTTTCCTTTTGTGCCTCGCTCGCCAAAGCCTCCAGGGACCAAAATGCCATCCATTCCAGAGAGAGAATCTGAGATATTTTCTTCAGTTAGATTGGCTGACTGAATCCAAGAGATGTTGACTTTATAGCCTTCTGGGTAACCAGAATGGTCCAAAGCATTCTTAACGGAAAGATAGGCGTCTTTCAATTCCACATATTTGCCAACCAAAGCGATTTTGATTTCTTTTTTGGCTAAACTTACGGAATCGCTCCATTTTTTCCAAGCCGAGAGATCCAATTCCTTGCTGCTATTTAGATGAAGGTGCTTTAAGGCGTAATCGTCCAACCCTTGCTCATGCATTTTAAACGGCAGTTCGTAGACGTTCTTTAAATCATCCGCTTCGAAAACGCCTTCTCTCGGAACGTTGCAGAACAAAGATATTTTCCCTTTTTCGCTTTCTGATAAAGGGACTTCGCAACGGAGGACTATCGCATCGGGCAAAATACCTAATCCCGTCAATTCCTTGGTGCTATGTTGAGTAGGCTTAGTCTTATTTTCTTCCGAGGCTTTCAAATAAGGCACCAAAGTATTATGAAAAAACATCGTGTTTTCGTATCCTAATTCGATTCGCATCTGACGTATGGCTTCCAAATAGGCCAAACCCTCGATATCTCCTACCGTTCCTCCAATCTCGCAAATCACGACGTCCGCTTTGGAAACCTGGGCCGCCGCTAACATTCTGGATTTTATTTCGTTGGTTATATGGGGGATTATCTGAACCGTGGCCCCCAAATAGTCGCCACGTCTTTCTTTTTCCAAAACGCTCAAATAGATCTTTCCCGAAGTCAATGAGCATTCTTTGGTTAAATCGTTGTCCACCCATCTCTCATAATGGCCTAAATCCAAGTCGGTTTCCGCCCCATCCTTGGTAACATAGACTTCGCCGTGTTGATACGGGGACATGGTCCCGGGATCGACATTGAAATAAGGATCGAATTTCATGTTATAAACATTCAATCCCCTGTTTTTCAAAAGCATCCCCAAGCAAGAGGCAAAAACCCCTTTGCCCAATGATGAAACTACGCCGCCGGTCACAAAGATGAATTTGGACATAACTTATCCCCTATGAAATTTATGTCCTTTATTCTATATAGTTGAATGAGACTATCTCAATTAATATCTTATGAGGCATAAAAAAATCCCGATTTAATCGGGCATTATTTTAATCTGGAGCAGGTGACGGGAATCGGACCCGCGTATCTACCTTGGCAAGGTAGTGTTCTACCATTGAACTACACCTGCGCTTTTTCGCGCTTGGTTATTATATAAAAGCTAATTGTGGTTATCAAGTAGAAGAATATAGAAGAATTAGGTCGTTTAGCATATAATTCTAAACGCTATTTAAGGAGGGAATTTATGGCTAACTATTCCGATTTGGCGGAATTATTGTTCCCTGATATAAAAAAGACTGTCGAAGATTTGGAAAAAGAATATCCAGCGAGAGATTTACCCACCGGAGCGGAAGTTACGAGATTTGCCCCTTCGCCCACCGGTTTTTTGCATACTGGTTCGTTATTCACATCTCTTATCGCCTATACGATCGCCAAAGAAACCAATGGCGTTTATATGTTCCGTTTGGAAGATACCGACACTAAGAGAACCATCCCTGGCTCAGCCGATGATTTAATAAGCCAATTGAAGGTCTTTGGCATCGTCGCGGACGAAGGTTATTTCCCTAACGGAGACGTAGGCAACTACGGCCCATATCAGCAATCCGTCAGAAAAGACATATACCGCACGGTAATCAAGTCTTTGGTGAAACAAGGGAAAGCTTATCCTGATTTCTGCACGACTGAAGATTTGGAAAAAATACGCTCCTTCCAAGAAGCCAACAAAATCCTTCCTGGATATTATGGGGCTTATGCCAGAGACCGTAATTTGACGGTAGACGAGCAAATCGAAAACATCAAAAACGGCAAACCTTGGGTAATCCGTTTCCGTTCCAACGGAGACCATAACCGCAAAACGTCTTTCGTGGACCAAATACGCGGAAAAATCGAATTGCAAGAAAATGACGTGGATATCGTCATCCTCAAATCCGACGGACTTCCGACTTATCATTTCGCCCACGCCGTAGACGATCATTTCATGCATACGACTTTGGTCACCCGCGGAGAGGAATGGATACCATCCACCCCGATTCACTTGGAATTGTTCTCGGCTTTGGGTTGGGAAACCCCGAAATACGCCCATTTGCCAGTCATTATGAAATTGGACCACGGCAACAAACGCAAACTTTCCAAGAGAAAAGACGCCGAAGCCGCCGTCTCGTTCTTCTTGAAAGAAGGCTATCCACCAAAGGGGGTTTTGGTTTATTTGATGTCCATCGCCAATTCCAACTTCGAGGAATGGGCCATCGAAAACAAATCGATGGATATTTCCAAATTCAACTTCTCTTTGTCGAAAATGTCCTTGGACGGAGCTTTGTTCGACGAAAACAAGCTCACTTATTTCTGCAAAGAGGTCTTAGCGGAGATTTCGGCCAAAGACTTATTGGGTCCCGTTACCGAATGGGCAAAAGAATATCAGCCGGCCTTATATGAGAAAATAATGAA
>CAVBUY010000011.1:14046-24263 GCA_963598795.1 Alistipes shahii | reverse complement strand
GGCAAAAACGGATTCGCCCTAAATAACAAAGAATACAAAGCCAATCCCGAAGCCTATCGCGGGAACGTCGCTGACGCCGCGGAAATCCTCCGCATTGCCTTAACTGGCGGGAAAATGTCCCCTAATATGCACGAAATAATCGAAATATTAGGCAAGGACGAAGTCGTTCGCCGTCTTAATGAGACAAGCGAACGCTTAAAAAGGTAATATCACTTGATAAAAGGGGCGCTTAATGGTTAAATACATTTCGCGGCCCTGTGGTCAAGCGGCTAAGACGCAACCCTCTCAAGGTTGAATCCCGGGTTCGATTCCCGGCTGGGTCACCATTCAATCACAAACCGAACCCGTATCTCACGAACGATATGGGTTCGTTTTTCATTTATGAATCCTCCGACTTTCCGTGGCGAGTATATGCGAAGTTTTATGCGATTTTTCAGCAATTTCGCCTGATAGTGCGATTAGATGCCCAGTCCATTAGCAATTTAATCGGAATTACTAAAAACATTAGATTTAATCGATGTAAAATGTTCGATATAAACAGATAAAATCATATAAATTAGTGGAAAACGAAAAGAAATGCGATCATGGAAGCATAAAAAACGATGATAACAGTCGAAATGAGGCCGCTTTTTAACAATGATCTTAGCGTAACCCCAAATAACAAGTATTAGCACGAATTCAAGCTAGGTAAGGAACATCTTTTTCTATAAATGCCATATTTACTTCAATGAAACTTCAATGTCTACTTCAATGTTACTTCAATGAAACGTTGAAGTAACTTCAATGACTAATGGGAATAGAAAAAACCCTTGAAGACATCGAAACTTCAAGGGTTTATATCAATTTATTTGCTTATGGTTATGACCTTAGATCCGCCTCTGGTTACATAGTAAGTGTTACCGGAAACAAATTGATCAGACCAAATCATGTAGGCTTTATAGGTGGAAGCTAACTCCCAAGTCGTTATCTCCGTATTGGAAGAATCTATCAAGGCATAAGAGCCAGACTGCAAAGATGTAGAAGTGTTGTAACTTGAACCGATGACTTTTTCTCCGATTTGGCCAATAGCCACGAAAGTTCCACCGGTCACCGATATGCTGCCGTCAACATCCAACGTGCCACCGGTTTGAGACTGACCAGCATTTGAACCGTTTCTCAATATGGCTATACCACCGGTCATTGAGAAAGCACCATTGGAGTCAATCGTGTCGGTATCTCCGCTAGGAACGGTAACGTCCGCAAGTCCGCCACTGATTTCCACCAACGGGGTATATGATCCGGTTTCGGTCGCGTTTATACCATCATCCGAAGCATATAAAGTGGATTCTCCGCCTTTGATATAAACGCGGTTGCCTTCGTAGGCCTCATATGAATTCGTCACCTTGACGCTACCGCCGGTAACGACGAGGTCTTGGTCGGCCTTAACGCCATCGTCATCAGAGGAAATAGTGATAGTCCCACCGGAAATGTTGATGTTTCCGAGTCCATTCGCGGATGTGGATTCCAAAACATTGTCGTTATTGGAATGCAAACCATCATCTCTGGCGGTTATGTTTATGGTTCCGCCGGAAATGTTGATTTCGTTGTCGGCTTTGATGCCTTTGCAGGAATAATCTAAGCTTTCAGTGCCAGAAGAAGAAGCATATGAGCTCCAACCGCCATTTACCATAGTCGTCCCGTAAATTTGGGTGACTTGATAGGTGTCTCCGCTAGATGGAATCGTAGAGTTAGTTGTAGTCTTTGCCACGTAACTGCTCGATTGCCCTTGGGTTTGGGACGAGCTATAGGCATAAAACACCACCGCAGTCGCAGAAGAAGGCTTGGAGACTTTGTAGTAATAATAAGTGGTGTTGCCACCTTGTCCGCCAGGTCCTCCGGGCCCGCCATTTGGTCCGCCGGTATTTCCTTCCGCGGACTTATAGAATTCAAGGTTTTCCCATGTCCCATTTCCTTCCGAATCGGTGAAATAGGCGGAATATTTGTAATTCTTGGAATAAACGGATTGAGGCAAACGGAGATAGATGTTGCTCTGGCTGGTCGTGGTTCCATCCGCGGTGTAGGTCGAATATTTGTCGGTATAGATATTTATCGTCCCGCCGGAAATAACAACGTCCGAAGCCGAATCTATGCCATCTTGGGCCGAATAGAGGTTCAACGTCGAGCCATCTAGGATAGTAACCACCCCACGTTGCTCGTTGTTTTTGTTAAGATCGGTCGAATTGGTCTTAATGGCATCTCCGCCGGAAGAGACGGCGGTAATGGTCGCGCTATCGATATCCAACGAATCATTGCCCTTTATGGCGTTATTGACTGCCTTTACGTTCAGAGTGAGATTCTTTATCTCCAAATCGTCTTTGGTATGGATTCCGTTATTGTAGTTTGAAATAACCTTCAACGTTCCTTTACCTTTGATGGTTAAATCGCATTCGGCGTAAATAGCCGCACCTCCCAAAGTCGAATCTTCGTCGGTGGTGACGCTTCTTGCGTCGTATATTTTGTTTTCGGTGCCTTTTTTGGCGGATATATCGACATTGTCTCCATCGATTATATAAATCGGCGAATTAGCCGAGTTGAAAATCGTTACGCCTTCCAAATCGATTTCAACGTCCGCATCAGGGGCGTTTACGATCAATTGGCCTTCAATCAAAATCCCGCTGCAGGAATATGTACCGGCAGACGTTATGGTGTAGCTATTGCTTGCCTCATCGTAAGTGAATCCTTCCGGCGCATCGCTGCTGGTAATGGCAAAAGTCGACGTCTCGTCTCCCGTTACGTCGATATCCGAATCAAAGCCATAATCGATGGAAGAAGACGAAGAAGAACTTCCTCCCGTTCCTGACGAAGATATAGATGACGAAATAGAGCCATCACCTGAGGAATCACTCGAATTGACGTCCAATCCACATGCGCCTAGCAAAAAGGCTCCGCTTAATACAAATAGAATGGCTAGTTTACTGGTTTTCATCGTTTTTATCCTCGCTTTCCATGCCGCCATTATCACCAGGCTCATCAGAATCGCAAGAATTTTTTTCGTCATTAACGATTTTTTTGATTTGATCTATTTGTTCTTTGAACGATTTTCTTTCATCTTCATTCAATTCATCCATAAAGCGAGGGTCGTTCATGGTTTCTTCGGATATTCTCATCACGTAATCGAATGCCATCTTCCCATAAACGCCTTGCATCAAATGAATGGCGTGGACGTAGTAACCAAAACCAAGAGAAGTTAAAGAAAGACCGAAGCCAATCGCGAATATCACTCTTTGTTCCAAATATAATCCATCTATGAGGGTAGAAAGGAAATACCCTCCAACCCCGCAAATAAGCCAAATGATCAACAAGGGGTATATCATCCCATAATACATTTTGAAGAATTCCTTCCAGTTGGCTTTCATCGCTTTGGTAAAGAGCCTATTCATGTTTCTATCGCGGATGGATACGACCATCATCATGGCGTTTAATCCATAAACGGACATTTCATGGACGAAGATCAAAAAGAACGAGGCTAACTGAGTTGCGGATATTATCTCTATCATCTTGGTCAAAGCGGATTCCGTGGATAATAAGCCGTTAAGCATGTTCGTGTTGCCATTAGACAAATAAAAATAGGCTTGGCTTACGAGTTTTTCCAATTCCGGATTCGATGAGGCGTAATAATATATGACTCCCGTTAGCAAAGAAACGATTAAAGAAATAGCCCAACTTATGAGGTAGTTTCTGATTATTCGGTAAGAACCGAACATATTTTGGCGATAAAAGAGAGAAAAGGAAGCTAAAAATAAGGACGGGGCCGATAAGTCATTGGCTTGTTTGTCCATCACCATCAAAATCGAAGCGAAAATCCATGGCAAAAGGACAAAAGGGACGAGGATAAATAAAAGACTTCTGTTAAAAAAGAACGCCAAGGCGAAAACCACTAGGCATATCAAAGCCAAATTCAAAGAGAAAACGAAAGTCTTTCTTTGGCTGTTTTTCATGTCGTCAATCACCGCTTTGGGATTGAATTTAATCTTGTTTTCCGGCATTTTGCTTCTTTCTGGAGAAGTTCTCCACCACTTTGGCTAAAGCTTTCGCGTCGAAATCGCCGATATCCTGATTCTCGTAGGAATCAATCAATTTTTCGAGTTTCGACAGGGTGATGAGATTTAGCTTCGTCTCTTCGTTTTGCAATTGGGATATGAAACAATCGTCATTTATCAACACTATGGTGACCATATAGGATGGGTCTATGGAATTTGTCAAAGCGAAATATTGGCTAATTTCATCTGATACCTTCAAGGGGTTTTCTATTTTGACTTTGTTTCCTTTGGCTTTGTGATAAGTCCAATATTCGTCTTCGAATGAAGCGTCCACCGCCCCATCGAAGCAATAATCGTATATCAGATAGAAATATTTGTTTCCGATAAGCAAATGGTCAATGCTCGGAGAATTGGCGTTCTCCGGACGAATCACCACTTCATTTATCAAATAATAATCTCCGTAATTGGCGACTTTTATTACTTTCTTATAAAAGAACTTCTTAACGTTTTTCTTCATTATTTTCTTTTTAATAGGAGGATAGAAAATCCAAAAAAGGAACGCCGAAATTATGACGAATAGCAAAACCAACCAGATAGTCAAACGAACTTCTTTAGGCATATCGTCTTATTTCGCGTATTTTTCGGCTAAGGTGATGGCCATATTGACCATATCGCTTAAGCCTTCCTGCCGTTGCTCAACGGTCATTCCTTCCCCTTTCGCGTCGGAAACGGTGAGAATGGCCAAGGCTTTCTTTTTCAAATAAGCCGCATTGGAAAATAAGGAATAGGCTTCCATTTCGACCGCCAAGACCCCCAATCTTGCCCATTTTTCTCCGGCGTTGGGATTAACGTCATAAAAGACATCGGAAGAGAAAACATTTCCGACGTGGTAAGGCAATTTTCTTTCTTTGGCGATTGAAACGGCGTCGGAAAGCAATTCAAAATCCGAAATAGCGGAATATTTTCCGCCATTTAATTCATATTGGGCCATCCAATCGGAATCCGTGCAGGCCCCTTGGGCAATGACGATATCCCTTAAGTGGATGTTTGGCTGATAGGCTCCGCAAGTTCCGATTCTTACAATATAGTCAACATCGTATTCGGCGAATAACTCATGAGAGTAAATGCCAATGGATGGGATGCCCATTCCAGACGCCATTACCGATATGCGTTTGCCGTTTTTCGTATATCCCGTATATCCAAATATTCCACGGACGTCAGTAACCAATTTCGCGTCTATTAAAAACGTTTCGGCGATCCAACGGGCGCGATAGCTGTCTCCCGGCATTAAAACGATATTGGCGAAATCGCCTTTTTTGGCATTTATATGTGGGGTTCCCATAGTTTCTTCCTTTCCTTAGTCGATATTGGAATCTATTTGAGATTCCATGTCTTCTTTCAAAATCCTTAAGATGTTATCAGGGGTAACGGGGGTCAATTCTCCTTGGAAAGCGATGCAAATGCGACCGGTTTCCTCAGAAACCAAAATAGTTACGGAATCCGTGGTTTCTGATATTCCGAACGCCGCCCTATGCCTTGAACCGAATTTCCCAGTTAAGGGGCGGGTAGTGGGCCTAAAATAAACCGAAGCCGCCGCTATTTTGTCTTTTCTGATTATTACGGCGCCGTCATGAAGGCGGGTACCTGGATAGAATATGGTCTGCAATAATTCGGCGGAAACTGGGGCATTTAATATCGAGCCGGTTTTCATTTGGTCGCTCAAATCGTCATTTCTTTCGAAAGTTATCAAGGCTCCTATTTTGTTGCGGCTCAAATTGACCACCGCAGCGACGACCTTTTGATATACTTCTTCCCTATCGAAGAGTTCCTCTCCTTTGCTGCCGTTTTCCTTGCTTCTTTTAAAGAGGCTTGATAGCAGTTTGTTCTTGCCATTTTTTATCGTGGCTCTGACCTCACCATAATTCATAAAGACGGCAAAGACCAAAGAACCGACCCACAATAAACCGGATAACACCATCAAAAGGGTAATATCAAACATCCAACCCAATATAATGGCTATCTCCGTGCACAATACCAACGATCTTAATGACCATTTCCTTATAAACAAAAACAGGATTACGTCGATCGCTACGAAAATCAATACGGCAAAGACCAAATTAAGAACAGTTATAACCGTATCGTTCGGGGTGGAAAATTTGAGATTTCCGATGTCCGCCAAAATCATGTTTACTATCCCCCTTGACTCCAAGAATAAAATAATAGCAAATAAACTCCATTCTTTAAATTATTAAAGAAAAGAGATCGGGATTTCTCCCAATCTCTTAAGACTAATTGATCAAACTTCGATTATTTGCGGAGTTCGGCAGTGGTCTTGAAGGTACGAGCCGGTTCACCCAAGGTGTGGTTCTTTGCGGTAGCTTCAACGAGAGTGAAAGCTTCAGCACCGGTACGACGGCCATTTTTCAAGCTGACTTCAATGGTTGACATAGGAATCTTCATTCCATATTTTTCCATAACAGCGGTATAGTCTTCGGTCGAAGCGGTATCCAACAAGTTCTCTTTATAGAGGTTGGTGATACCTTCGGCAAAGACATACATGCCGATATAGCCGGCCATTGCGTAAGAATCATAGAAGTAAGCGGAAACGCCATTCTTCGCCCAATCATATTTTTCCACGAGTTCTTTAACGACATCAGGGTTACCAGAAGTTCCTTTCGCCGTTTCGGTTTCGACGGTAGCAAGGGTATCTCCGTTATGAACGGCGAATTTGGTCAAAGCTTCGACATATTCAGCCCATTCATCATAAGTGTCGGCGTTTTGAACACCGGCGGCAATCCATCCCGGAGTGAGAAGGCGACGGCCATCATTACAAGCGCCCAAAGCATAGGCGCCGGACAAATAAGCTGAGTTGGAAAGCTTATAGGAAGCCAAAACGGCAACGTTTTTCCAATCCAATGTAGCCATTTGTTGGATTGAGGTAAGGAAGAAATAAGTGGCGTCCGTAATGAGAACGACGTCGCAGCCGCTATCTTTCAAAGATTTTACGGCAGCCGATGGATCGGAGCCGGTAACATTATCCAAACGCTGGATAAAGTAATCTTTATTTTCTGTCTTACCCCATTTTTTGGCTTCGGCCTTCATGGCTTCCACTTCATCGTTGCCGGTGCTGGATTTTCCAGCGATAACACCGACTTTGGTGGCGCCCAATCCGCCTATTTTGGTAGAAGCGAAAGCGGTGGCCATTAAATGTTCACCTTCGACATAGTCGATTGGCTGAACTGGGAAGGAAGCAATGGAATCGCCTTTCTCCATATAATAGGATTTGGTTAATGGGGTATAGACCTCAACTTTGTTAGTGGACTCGAGAAGTGTACCCTGATCTTCGTAAGAATAAACGATGCCAAAGCATTTTTCCTTATTCAAAAGAGTGTCGGTGTGAGCCGCACGAGTAGCCGGAACATAACCATCATCAAGATGCTTGTAGTCAATCTTGATTTTGCCATTGTTGACGTTTTCGCCATAGTACCAAGCATAAGCTTTCAAACCGTATTCCATAGGTCCGAAAACCGTCGGAAGCAACGCAGTGGCGTTAGTGTTTCCGACACGGACGGTGTAAGTGCCGTCCTCATTTTTGGTGATGCCGTCGTTGGGCTCACCGGTGTGGCTAATGCCGCAACTTGCCAACGAAATAGCAGCAGCTACGCCGAGAGTAGGAATCAAAATCTTTTTGATTTCTTTCATTTTTTTCTCCTTTGTGATCCATAAGATGAATCACTATTTACTTAATTATCATATGTATGCGAAACAAACGCAAATTAATTCAATTAATTTCCGCCCAAATATGCCTCAATGAGGCCTTTGTCGTTCAATAATTCCGCTCCAGTGCCTTCTTTTGTAATCTTTCCGAGTTCCAAAAGATAAGCATAGTCAGCGATTTTTAGCGTTTGCTTGGCGTTTTGCTCAACGATTAGGATGGTCGTCCCTTCGTCTCTGATTTTGACCAAGGTTTCAAAAATCGTTTTGATGACAAGCGGAGCCAATCCCAATGAAGGCTCATCCAAAACCAAAAGCCTTGGAGATCCCATCAATGCGCGACCGACGGCCAACATCTGAAGCTCACCACCGGATAGGGTACCGGCTTGTTGTTTGCGTCTTTCCAATAATATAGGAAATAAGTCATATACGCGTTCGAAATTGGCTTTGACTTCTTTCTTGTTTCTGAGCTTATAAGCACCAGCCACAAGATTGTCTTCAACGGTTAATTCGGAAAAGATCTTACGGCCTTCTGGAGACTGCATGATTCCCAATTTGGAAACCTTGTCGGGCCTCATATTGGTGATATTCAACGGTTCGGCTGCATCTCCGGCCGGAACGTAGGCGATTTCTCCAGATTTGGCTTTGACTACGCCAGAGACGCAGGAAAGGGTTGTGGTCTTGCCGGCACCATTAGCGCCAAGCAAAGCAACGATTTGCCCTTCTTCGACTTTGAGGTTGATGCCTTTTATGGCTTCGATAGGACCATAGGCAACGTGCAAGTCTTTGATTTCTAAGATAGTTGACATATTGTTTGGATCCTTTCTTTATTCTTCGTCGGAAGAGCCCAAATAAGCCTCTTGTACGGCTTTATTGGCCTGAATTTCGCTAGGGGTGCCTAAAGCCAGCAATTTGCCAAAGGCTATGGCGCAAATACGATCGCAAATGCTCATTACCAAGCCCATGTCATGTTCAACAAGCAAGATTGTGCAATGGTATTCGTCGCGGATGCGGCGGATCAATTTGGCCAAATCTTTGGTTTCGGAATCGTTCAATCCAGCAGCAGGCTCATCCAAAATGATCAATTGCGGATAAGTCATCAAAGTACGGGCGATTTCAATTTTCTTCAAAACGCCATAAGGCAAGCCCATGGCCAAATGGTTGGCATAGGCCGTTAATCCCATGAAATCCAAGACTTTCAAAGCGCGTTGGGTGATGACGGCATCTTCCAATTTGAGCATATTGTCATGGATGATGTGATCAAATAATGTTGACTGATATTGCCTTCCGGCGGCGATCAACATGTTTTCCAAAACCGTGCATTCCTTGATGACTTCGACGTTTTGGAAGGTACGGGCCACGCCCAAGGTAACAACGTTATGAACCTTTTCTTTGGTAAGGTCGATGATGTCGCCTTCTTTAGTGCGGAATTCCAATTGCCCGGCAGTCGGCTTATAGAACTGAGTGATGCAGTTGAAAACCGTGGTTTTACCAGCACCGTTAGGCCCGATCAAACCGAATATTTCGCCATCCTTGACATTGAAATTGAGCATGTCGACGGCATGCAATCCGCCGAAATACATGCAAAGGTCTTTGACGCGAAGTATATCGTCATCCTCGAGGATGGTGTTTTGTTTTTGAACTTCGTTAATTTGAGAAAGAATCTCTTCCAAGCCGGCTAATTGAGCTTGCAATTTCTCAATTCTCTTATCTTGCTTGATGTTGTTCAAAGCGACTTTCTTTTCATTGGAAGCTTTTTCCTTTTCGTCGAATTCATCGAGTTCGATTTGCTGTTTGGAAACCACTTCTCCGCGCTTAGCGGCTATTTCGTCGAGGTTACCTTCGGCTCGAGCAGCCTTTATATCGGCGAGAACGCCATCTTTATATGCCTTCAATTCGGCGTCGCAGTCTTCTTTGATGTTAGCCAAGGCGGCGTTCAATTCCTCTTCGGCATCCGGATTTTTGGCGATAAGGCGTTTGTTTTCTTCGCGGTTTTTGCGATATAAAAGATTCAATTCTTTTTCTTTCTCTTTGATGTCGGTTTTCTCGAAAGTCGCATAGACCTCCTCCACCGGTTTCAAATAGAAATCATAGGAAGAAAGCTCTGCTTCGTGTTTTTGAAGCAAAGCCTGCCTCTTATCCGCGGTTTTCTTATCTAACAAGGCTTTGTAATACTCTTTGTATTCTGAAAAGAGGTTGATTTTGCCTTTGTTGGAAAGGATTTTTTGATATAGCTTGCGGGAATCTAATTTATTCTGCGCCATACAAATGTACCTCCCTCTTGGCTTTCAAAGCCTTTATTTTGATTTTTATAGTCCAATATAGCTGCCAGAATCCGCCAGGATAGAACATGACGATGAGAATGGTGGCAACGCCGATTATCAAGCTCATGTACGGGGCAATGATGGTCGATGCGGTCGGGAACATCGCGCCGAATAAGGACGTTAAGCCGAATACGAACACGACTCCGCCGAAAGTTCCCCA
>CAVBUY010000011.1:0-13400 GCA_963598795.1 Alistipes shahii | reverse complement strand
GAAACGATGGTATACATCATGATATTGGCAATAACTGAAGCGTATTTTTGAGAGATAATCCCAACGGATGGCAAAGCCAATAAACCAAGGACCAAGAATACGACGCCCATTATCAAGAATTGATTGATCGTGTTTCCAAAAATAGACTTTGCTTTTTCTTTGCCAAAATTGCGATGGTTGTTCGCGGTACAAGTGGCCGCGACATAAGATTTTACTACGTTGCTCATGCTTATACCTTCTTTCTGACCGCTTTGCCAAATAGGCCGCTAGGTTTTATCAAAACCAAAATCATGGCGACGCCATAAACGATGACGTCTTTCCACATGGTGATATCGGAAATGGACGGAACGCTGCCAATCAAATTAACCAAGGCACCCAAGAGCCAAATTATGACCGTGGCAACGGCAGGACCCCAGAATGTATTGAAGCCGCCAACTACACAAGCCAAGAACGCCATCAGCTGAACGGAAGTCATTATTGATGTGTTCAAGGAACCGCTTGTCGTGTTCAAGAAAACGCAGGCAAAGCACCCCAACATGGTGGCAAACGACCAAGAGAACGCAGTTATCAAATGGGTATTTACACCCATCATCTGGGCCGTCGTTTCATTGGAGGCCGTCATACGAACGCCAAGACCAAACTTTGTCTTATAAACGAGAACGAAGAAAACAGTAATCAAAATGGCGGCGATGCCAACGCAAATCAAAGTATTCCAATAATAGGTGATTTGGCCGATTTTAAAGCCATAAGCCGTAGTGTCGGCGTTGGTCAAAGGCAAAAATATTGTGGCCGGATTCGATTGGATGATGCTGCCGTCGGCTTCGCGAATCTGCATAACTACAGAGATCAAAGAAAGCAAAACATAGGTAAAGCCCATGGTGATTATCTGCTTCGAGACGGCATTGGCCGCTTTCGCGCGCCTGATGATGCAAGTATCGATGAATAAACCCATCAGCAAGCAGACGACCAAGCCGATGACAAGTGACAGCCAGATATTAATGTTGTGTTCATATCCAAGCTTGGCAACGAGGTAACCGCCAAAGGTCGCGATGGTTGTCTGAGCAAAGTTGGTCGTGGTCGATGTCTTGAATACAAGAGTGATCGCCAAGACGGTTATCAACGATACAAAGAGGTTCAATATGGATGCGTTTGAGAATATAACACTCATATTATTTTTCCTTTCGTGTCGGTGAGGGGAGGAGTTTTTGCCATCCTCCCCAAAAATTAATTGATGAATCTAAAGCCAAGCTTATTTAGCTTCGCCCCATTTGATGACGTTGGCGGACCAGACATAGCCGATGCCGGCAGCGATCATGCAAACGACGTCTCCGTCTTTGACTTTGCCTTCTTTCAAAGCAAGGTGCAAAGACAAGATTTGGTCGCATTGTCCGATATGTCCATAATCTTCGAGATAGATGGAATTTTCATCGGTTAAGCCCCAGTGGGCCAATAAACCGTTATGACCGGATCTCTTCATATGAAGGACGGAGAGATAATCGATCTTTTCCGGCAATCCGGCTTTCTTGAAAGCTTGGGTGACGCAGTTGTACCAATTCGGCATCGAGACTTCGTTCAAGCGATTCTTCATCTTGATAGGATCCATCAAGCGCAAAGACTTTTTGGCTTCTTGCCAATTCTCGGCATTGATGGGGTTGGCCTGTCCGCCGATTTCGACTCCGGCCGTGCGAGCCAAAGAGCCATCGGACATAAGGTGGGAGCCCAAGAGCAAGTTCTTGTTGTAGTTTTTCTTCAAGATAATGGCGGCTCCACCGGCGGCTAAGTTGTACATCATGGACATGTCTTTGTCGGTGTAATCGACGAAATCGCCGTTGCGATATCCGCCGCAAACTAAGATTGTGTCGATGGTGTCGTCCGCAATCAACATACAGCGGGCGATTTCCATGGCGGCGACGCAGGTGCAGCAACGGTTTTGGACGTCGATCCCCCAAGCGTTCCAAGCGCCGATCCTATCTTGGATATAGCAAGCAGAGGTGGTCAAAGGAAATTCCTTCCATTCTTCGCCAAAGCAAAGGATGACGTCGATATCCATCGGGTCGACGCCGGTGTTCTTCAAGCAATCCAAAGCGGCTTTTGCGCCCATTTCTTGGGTTCCGTCGACGGTCCAATCGGATGAAGGGATCGGTTTCTGCTTGATGCCCAATTTGTTGATTACGGCATCCTCGGACCAAACGCCATTGGTGGCGTCCGAGATTTGTTTTGCGGTCATGCGGCCTTCTGGTATATATATGCCAGTTCCGACAATTCCAACGTTGGTTTTCATGTTTTTATATCTCCTTAAATAGATAACTTTGTTATTCGGCGACTTTGCCGGTTAGAAGGTAAGAATTCAAGTCCTTGAAGAATCTTTCCTTCTGCCCACCCTCGGATTCCGGTGAGTAGATATTGTGAATGCAGTTTGGATATTGGATATGGATGAAATCCTTTCCCTTCCATTTCAGGGCATTCACGTTGGCTTCGGTCATAAACGGAAGGACGAATGTGTCGTTCTCGGCGGTTATAAGAAGCGTCGGAGCGAGAATCTTTTTGTATTCTCCTGTCCCTTTGGAATATAAGCTCGGGGTGTCTGTTATGTTCCAGGTCATAAGCGCCCAATCGGCGGCCAATAAATCCTTTTGGAGCATGCTTTCTTTGATGGTCTCGATGAAACGCTCGCTAGGTTCCTCTGTATGTCCACCCATCCCGCTCATAAGCTTGATGCAAGCCTCTAAATTTCCGGATTTGAAGGTGTTGACCGTTAGCTGAATGGCTTTGCCGATCGGATCGTCAGAGGTCATGCAGTCTTCCATCGAATCAAATGGCTTGAATCCCGTTTGGGCATTGCCCTTGAACAAAGGATAGCCATAGACCGAAGTCGGGGCGACTAATATGAGCTTTTCCGTTATTTCCGGCGCGTCGATGGCGAATTGCATCGCCACTCCACCGCCCAACGAATGACCGAGGACCGCGGCTTTTTTGATGCCGATGACATTGCAAAGCTCGATCAAATCGTCGCTCATTTCCTTCAGAGTGGAATATGGATGATTGTAGGAACTTCTTCCAAAGCCCCTTAAATCTGGGATGACGACTCGATAGGTTTTGGAGGTTTCTTCAAAAAAAGCGCTCATGCCAAAATGAGAACCGTAATTGCCATGTATGCACAACAAAACGGGTCCATTTGGATTCCCGCCGTCGGCATAACAAAGACGTTCACCTCTATTTGGCAGGTCCGCGTACTTTAGTTCAAAAGCCATGAATCTTTCCTTTCTTAGCTTGTGGCCAAACAATCGTTCTTATATAGAACGCCTCTTTAAGAGAGCTTGGTCGCAAAAATCGTCTGCCACTATTTTAGTTTTTCCCGCACACACATAACAAGCAAAAAATTACAATGAGTGAATCGATATTCACCGAGGTTGTTAAATTAAAGTTGCAAGAAGTGGTGAAACCGCTTACTTGTTTTTTGACTTCCGTTGACGATTTGCTTGCTCTTTGTTTTTGATGGAACCCGCCAATTTGATGAAGGCTTTGACTATTAAAACCAAAATCAAAATGGCGATGGTTAGCAAAACTATCGTGGCGCCAGGAGCCCAATCGGCATAATAAGAAATGGTCAAGCCAATTAACATCGAGGCAACGGATATAATCACTCCGGAAATCAAAGTAAACCAATAGCCTTTTTTAAACGTCAGCGATATTGCGCAAGGAAGGATGATCATCGAAGCAATAACCAGCGATCCCACTATTTTTTCGCCGATGGCTACCGTTAAGCCAAGCAAAATAGAATGGGCGGCGTTTAAAATTCCGGCTTTTATGCCGTGGACTTTCGCTTCGTCTTTCGAATACCACACGCAAAAAAGCTGAGGCCCGAAAACGATGACGAAAGCCACTATTAATACAGTCAATATTGCAGTGATGATCAATTGGGTTTTATCAATCAAGATAATTGAGCCAAAAAGATAAGAATTGAGATTAGCGACACCGGCTTTGTTTGACAAAATGCCAACCAATCCTATGGCAGCACTTAAAACCACCACCAACCCTATTTCGACATATTTAGAAAAATAATTTCGTAATAGTTCCACGATTAGCAAACCAACTATGGTCGTTATAATCGAAATCGCCGTTGTGTTGAGCCCCGCCGCCAAGCCGATGGCTACGCCGGCTAAGGCGGAATGAGCCAAAGCGTCCCCGGAATTGGCTATTCCCTTATAAATGGCCCCGCTTCCAATAAGCGGCAAGGCGATGCCCAATAAGAGAGCTGCCACAAAGGCGATTTGCATGAAATCATAACTCAACATGGTGGTGCCCCCTTTCAAGTTCTTTTTCATAAGGGAGGATCTCTCCGTCCTCGATGAAATATATTTTGTCAGCGCGTTCCAAATCGTGCGGATGATGCGAAACGAAGAGGAGGCCTATTCCTTTTTGATGCAAAAGCTCCACCGTTTCCATAAGCCTTTCGTGGGAATGTTCGTCCATTCCGGCATCGGGCTCATCCAAAATCACCAACGATGGTTCGGAAACTAAGGCCCTCGCCACCTTCACTCTCTGAGCCTGCCCGCCCGATAGAGAAGAAACCAAGCGATTTCTCAAATCATAAAGTTCCATTTCTTTTAGGATGTCGTCTATTTTCGTTTTTTCTTTTTTATTTAGAAACGGATGAATTTTGCCGCTAGTTAAGCCAGAAGAAACGATTTCTTTTACCGTTGCGGGGAACGATTCGTCATTAACGCCCGTCGTCTGAGCGATGTAGCTTATTCTTCTTTCCTTAACGATTATTTTGCCACTTTGGGGTTTCAATAAGCCGATGGCCAACTTCAAAAAGGTGGACTTACCTCCGCCGTTGGGCCCCAATATCCCGACGAATTCCCCGTCATTAAGCTGAAAATCAACATTATTGAGAACTTCCAATTTCTCAAATGAGAATGACACGTTTTCGAATTTGATCATTTGCCCGCCTCCGCTATCTTTGAAAAATTGCTTTCGAATATAGAACGATATGTTTCGTTTTTTCCCATCGATTCCATCGTTGACAAGGTATCCAGTTTACATCCGGTCTCTTCCGCGATTTTCTTCACGATTTCTTTGCTCCCAGCCTCTTCAGCAAAAACCGTGTTTATCTTATATTTCTTTACGGCATCGATTATTTCCTCCAACGTTTTGCTCGTTGGCTCTTTGTCCGGTTCTAAGCCGTTGACCGATATTTGGATTAAGCCATATCTATCGCAAAGATATCCAAACGCCGCATGGCTGACGCACAAATATTTGTTATTGAGATTTTTAACAATCTCCTCGCAACGCCTGTCCAAGTCCTCGAAATTTTCCTTTGATTGCTCGTAATTCGATAGGTAAGCCGCTGAATTCGAAGAATCTAAGGTGATCAATGCATTTTTGACGTTTTCTAATTCTTTTATGGCGTTTTGGGGATTTAGCCATATGTGAGGATCTATATTTCCATCGATACATACTGGCGTAATCCCATTTGATAGATCATATGTTTTCTCTTTTGCCGTATTAGGAAGCTTGTCGGACCAATTTTCCAAGCCCAAGCCATTGATAAAGAGGCAAAGGCCATCGTATATCTTGCTTACTTTCCTGGCGGATATCTCGTAATCGTGGGCTTCAACTCCAGATGGGGTGATTATCTCAATCGGTCTAATATTACCAACTATTTCCTTTACCAAAGCATAAACCGGGGCAGAGGAAACGAAAATCGTGTTCGGGTCAGTATTTTCCGAACATGATGGGAGCAAGAATCCCGTTAGACCCAAGAGGGCAATATATGAAAATTTCTTAATATTTTTATTCTTCATGTATGAGCATGGATATTTAAGCCGTGATATTGAAATAAAGCAAGCGTATTATATCGACATCTTTTTTAAAGGCGAAAAACCATGGACAATAAAGAAAAAGAAAAGAAGCAATATAGCAAAACCCAACAGGTTTGGATTCAAATAGGAAAATTCGTTTTGTTCGAATTAAGCGCCGGGATAATCCAATTGGGCTCATTTACCTTGTTGCACGAAGTGATTTGCCCAAAATGGTCTTATTGGCCGGTTTATTTGATATCCGTCGTCCTTTCGGTCATATGGAGTTTCACTTTCAATAGGAAATACACTTTCAAATCCGCGGCTAATGTCCCCATAGCGATGCTGGAGGTTTTGGCTTTTTACGCCGCCTTCATTCCCTTGTCTACTTGGCTGGGATCATTAGCAATCGGCGAAAGCATGAACCAATTCACAGTAGATGGCTGGAAATATTATGTTTGTTTGGCTGTTACGATGATCATAAACTTCGTTTTGGAATTCGTTTGGGAGAAATTCTTCGTTTTCAGGAAAAAGAAAGAAAAAGACGAAGAAACAAACTCCGATCCAAAAAAAAGAATAATTCAGACAACAAATAATCGAAAAGCGCGCGCTTTCCGCGTCTTTCATGAAAATTGGGTTTTCTACCTAGCCAACAATTTGTCGTTTATAAAGCTATACGAGACTTTGTCTTTGGATTTATAAGTAGATTCGATTCCGTTGAAATAAATATATCTGTCGCTGTGACTTATATAAAAGACGAGACCATCGTTGGATTTTAAAGTTACATGCAATGTATAAGCGTCTTCTTTTACCGATCTGGCATTGTTGTTATTTAAGAAAGTTTGTTCTATATCGAAATCCGTTTTTGTATATAAACGATCCAAAACGGAATATGTTTCTATGTCTACATCCCAAGCCAACGATTGATATACGCTTCGGCTCACTTTGGCGTTTACAACCTCTTCAAGTTCGAATCCTCCCGCTTCTTTCAAAGTATATGTTTCGGAAGTAGAGCACGAGGAAATAAAGAACAAAACGCTTGTCAAAATCAATGAACCAAAGGCTTTTTCTTTCATATATTTTCCGTTTAATATATTGGACCAAAAAGAAAATATAGGCAATATCCTATTTGTTTAAGGCTCATTCAACATTAAAAACCGCCCGGCTTTAGCCGAGCGGATTTCTATATTAATAAGCAAAAATCCTAAGGTAAGTATTCCCGTTTACGGTATAGATGAAATAGTCTACCCAAATCGAGCAATATTCGTTTTCGAAAACATAGCGGATAAACTGGCCGGTAATGTCGACGCCATCAACGTTATCTTCTTTTTCTTCCCAAACGCTGTCGCCTTTGGAGAAATCATCTAAGACGAAACTCTTTTCGGCCAATTCTTCGATTTGCTCAACCGATAATTCGCTGCCGAAATTGATGGTAAGGTAATCAATCAGTCTCTCATGAACAACCGTTGCAGTATATCCGGCATTTTCAACCAAAGCGTTGATTTTGTCGATAACACCAGAAGGTACGTACTTTTTGATAGCAATAGCCACAACTTCGCACGAAGTGGTTATTGTGCTTCCATCTTTCAAAGTGACGCTGGCGGTAATGGTCGCTTTGGTTCCTTCAGCCACTGTATTTTTAACCGTAACCACGCCTTTTTCATCTACGCTGATTCCACCGGTTTCATCGCTAGAAGAATAGCTAACATCGCCCGGATACATATTCTTGACCAATTTTAGATACAAATCGGTTTCCCATCCAATCGCGACATTATAGCTTTTTTCTTCGAAATGAAATTCTGGCGTATGGGCATTTTCGGAACCTGGGTGAATGAAGAATTTGGTCACGCCTTCATAGTCGTGCGACTGATCGGCATAAGAATCGAAAGAAACAGCCAACTTTCCAGTCGGGTCTT
The DNA here is from genome assembly GCA_963598795.1 of Alistipes shahii. Classification (GTDB taxonomy): domain Bacteria; phylum Bacillota_I; class Bacilli_A; order RFN20; family CAG-826; genus UBA4951. The sequence continues at coordinate 5,683 of CAVBUY010000011.1, read as the reverse complement.
CGTAAGTAAAATAACCCTGGCTGTTTTCATATTCGTACCAGCCGGCGTTATATAAAGCCGACGCCAAAGTTTCGGAGGCTTTAAAGTTAACGTCAAACACCGAAACGGTAATTCCTTCTTCCAAACGCGCCAAACGAGCCGCTTCAGCCGCTATTTCCTCTTCCGTCGGATTTTCTAAGCCATAATAAGAGGGATCATTCGATATGCCGGCATAGTAATAAGCATAGGCTTGATCATAATATTCTTTCCCGAGAACCGAGTATTTGATTTTCTTTCCGGTAACGGGGAATGAAGAAGCGTCAAAGTCCGGCAAGGAAACACCTTCAATTCCCAAAACGTCTTTTATCACTTCTTCGATTTTTGCACTTGGCCAATCGGAGACGAAAGTGCTAGTCGGCTCGGTGACGTCGATCATAGCCATATAACCAACGGTTTCGCCATCATAGTTGCTTAAGTAGTAAGTAATGAAACTTAAGGTTTCTTCCCAGGTCAAAGACGGATTCCGCAATTCGTTGTACGAATAGGTCTCATAGTTGTATCCGTCCTTGAGATTGTATGTATATATAAAATATGTGTCACCCTTTTTATATCCGAGGTACTTTCCGCCTTCCGCTATTTCGAATTGAGGGATATCAACTCCGCTGCTTTCCTTAATTTGATCGGTTAGTTCGGTCGGCCAAGAATCATATTCCGTGGCGCTGCCGCTATAAGAGAAAACGAATGTGTTACCACCGTAATAATATAGCTGCACTTCCAAGATGGCTCCGTCATCGAGGTATTTGACCAAGTAATAAAGACCATATTGAGAACTAAAAGGTTTGCTAAGCAAAAAGCCGTCTTCTTGCAGCAATTTGGCATATTCATGAGTTAGATCCTTGACGTAAACGTCATATATTTGAAGATAATTAAAATTAGAGACCGAAACCCAATAATCTTCGCCCAAAGCGACAAATGGCAAATCCACGGTCATGGCCTTTTTGATGGTAGCGGCCTCAGTATCGCTCCAAGAAGTGTTAGGAGTCGCTTTGCCAGACATCTCCGTGTAGCAATGGATGACATTGCGACTATCGAAGGAATAGATTATGTCATAGCCTTCTTTTCCGTCAGCTGAGGCTTTGGTTAGCTCGACAAATGGAATGCCCGAAGTGTCATATTGGACTTTATTATCCCCATAAGCGACAATCGTGGACCATCCTTTTTCTTCCAAAAGCTTGTAATAATTCTTCAAGGAGAATTCCGCGCTTTCGTCATAGATTTCCAAATAAGTGAAATTTTGCTCACTATCGCGCAATTCGTTTACTTTAACCGTTCCGGAAAGCATGCCGTTTGGATAAGGCAAAACCTCCCCGCAATATTTCTTTATCAAGGCCTCTTCTTCCGAATTCCAAGCGCCGGTTTGGCTCGACGAGGAAGAAGAGGAAGAGCTCGAGCTGGAATCTGAGCTACTTGTATCCGAACTTTGATCAGAAGAGTCAGGGATCGCATCGCAGGACGAGATTACGCCAATTAAGGAAAAAAGAGCCGCAAGAGTGAGTGATTTCAACATTGATTTATTCTTTTTCATATAGTTTTTCCTTTCGCTAATACCAAACAAAAACGGAGGCATTATATAGCATCCTTTAAAAATTTAAATTTTTATGTTCTTTTTTTGATTCGCTGGGCGGATAAAATTCTACCAACGGTTATAAACTTTTTCGGCAAAACCGATCTTATCCTTTATTTCCACTTTCTTGTTATCGATTAGGAAATAACCGTCGAATTTCCCGAAAACTTGGTGTTGATTGCTTTCCATTATGAGCAAATTCGCCCCGCCATGCCTATCTAATATTGGCGTGAAATTCAAATTTATGTCCCCGCTTTTGGAATATATATGCCAAGGAGAAAGAAAATCATCTTTTCCCTTCTTTTGGGGAATCTCGAATATAACGTCATCTAACTTATAAGCCTTATCATTCACGAAAAGCATATTCTCGCTGGCTTTGGAGGTATCGCCAAACCCATAGCCCAAATTCCATCCGATAGTATCTTTGCTCACTTTCGCGGACAATGAGCTCCAATACCAGGTGTTTTTATAGGTCCAAACTCCTCTTCCCCAATCCAAAACCCCATAGCAATCGGAAGAAAAATCGATTTTGTTCTTGCCTAATTTCACATATCCCGACGCTTCGAGATTGTTTATCTTCTGGTTGTAATAGAAATGTCCTTTCTTTTCAAAAGGTGTGGCTATAACCATCGATTTGCCATTTGTTTCGGCCAAATAGATGTCAACGAATAAGTTTTCTCCGTTTTTGCCGAATTTCGTGAAGTCGCAAAACAAATGCCTTTTCCCGTCTTTGTGCGTGAATCTCATCGTGACTTTTTTGTCAACATATACCGTTTCTCCCTCATTTGAAGACGAGGGCAAATTGCGTTTTCCGAAACTAAATGGGTGAACAACCATCTTTTCTTGGTATGTTTTGTTAACGAAATCAAGCAAGGTCACGGAGCAAAGATCCATATATCCGTTGTCGTCAATGGTTAAAGCAATCCCATAATCGTTGTTGCCAACATAATAATAATCCCATTCTTTGATTCTCCATTTGCTGGCTTTTATGTGTTTTCTCTCATATCGCTTAACTAAGGAAAAAGCGTATCCGGCCTCGTTTAGATTTCCTTCATGGTCGAGCAAAGGGCTATCGCTCAAAATATGTTGTTTGTTTTCCACGTTCTTATTGTAAAACACCGTTATTGAAAATGCCTAAAAATCATTCGTTTGCTAGCGAGTCTTAATCCATTTTTCCCCTTTGATTGGTATAACATTCTTCCAATCAAAAAGACTTTCGAAAGAATCTGCGTTTTACGAAAAGAGTGCCTGTCCTGAAATTAAGCAAAATATGCAAAATAAACGAAAATAGCCTCCAAATATTAAAAAAGAACTTATATTTTGATATCAATTTGATCGTTTCTTACTAGCGGGGTTCGTACATTCCAATAGAGCCGAATGCCCTCAACAAGCCAAGCGTTGAGCCCCACACCAAATGCAATGTTGAAATATTGTTTCGATATTTTGAAATATACCCGACAAAAATGTTGGCTACAAAATTGTCGGTAAGGAGATTGCTATGTTTATAGGTCGTAAAGAAGAATTAAATATACTTCATGAAAAATTAGATTCAAATCAATGTGAGATTGGAGTTATTTATGGACAAAGACGTATTGGAAAAACGTCTCTTATCATCGAAAGCGTTAAGGAAGAAAAGTGTCTATACCTATTAGCGAGAGATGACACATATCAGAATAATCTGGATTATTTTTCAAAAGAATATTGGAAATACCTTGGCTTAGATTACGATTTTGCTTTTAGTTCGTTTGACGATTTGTTTCTCTCTTTTTTAAATAAAGCAAATGACGAAAAATTAATAATCATTATTGACGAGCTTCCATACCTTGCTAAAGCTTACCCGGGTATTCTTTCCTTTCTCCAAGGCTTTATAGATAAAAGCAAAAGAGAAAACAGAAATATAAAAATAATACTTTCTGGTTCGAATATGTCTTTTATGCTCGATCTACTAGAAAACAAAGCAAAACCTTTGTATCAAAGAGCGACATTTAGGATATTCGTCAAACCATTGTTACTTTCTGGTGCAATTAAAATGCTTGATGGAGTCAGCGTCATTGACAAAGCTAAATATCTAGCGATTTTTGGCACGCGTCCATATTACTTAGACAAGATCGATAAAACAAAATCTTTTGATGAAAACATTGTTTCGTTATGTTTCACAAATACCTCGATATTAACCGACGTTCCAAATACGACTTTGCCAATAGGCTTTAGCAATAACACGACATATATTGCCATTATCAAAGCGATAGCCAACCAAAAAAGGAAAATCAAAGAAATATCCGATTGCCTAGCAATCGAAGAAAAAATATATCAACATATCTTTCTAGAATGCTTGAAACGACAACTATTGAAAGAAAATTAATTTTCAATGGCAACAAGAAAAGCGTTTATTATGAAATATCAGATCCATTTATTAAATTTTATTATCGAAATGTCTATCCTTACTTAAGCGAAATTGATAGAGGGTTAGGAAAACAACTATACAAGGAAAACATAAACATCGTTTCAGATAGCATCAGCCACGGCTTTGAAGATGTGAGTATCGCTTATCTAGAAGAACTTAACTTAACCGCTAAATTGCCGAGCGTTTTCCACCGATTCCAAAATTACAAAGTTGATAATTCCATTTTAAACCGTTCGGTGGAAATAGACATAGTTTCCGACTCTTTAGATGGCAATTCTCTACTTGCTGGAGAAATAAAATTTAAAAACGAAAACGTTTCAATGAAAACTTTGGAACACCTAAAAGAAAACGTTTCCATATTCAAACACAACTATAAAAACGTCTATTACTACCTCTTTTCAAAATCAGGCTTCTCAAAAGATTTATCATTGCTTAAAGATGACAATATCAAATTAATATCATTAGAAGAGATGATGTCCATTTAGTAACTAAAAATAGTATTTACAAAATGTAGATCGGCTATCAAGCTGAGCAAAATGATATAATCCAATCGCTAAGCAAACGGCAAAGACAGTCGAATTTTCCGCATTGGGATATTCAGCTATGACGCGCTCGCCGCCGCAGTCTAAGGCGAAAGCGACATGTGGAAATCCATCGGCCCTGATGCCCACAAGGCCCTGCAGCCGGTCAACTCATTCATTTTCGAGATAAAGCATTATTGCGTGCCATGGAGGCGTGAGGAAGGAATGTCTCGCGGAATACGCTACATAGGTCGCCTTCAAATCATCCATATCATCCAACAACGTATAGGGCAAAATCGACAGTTTGGAAGCGATATGCTGCCAAACGAAAGCCGAATTCAAGGTAAAAAGCCGATATTTGCTGCGTTAGTCACCAATATTTTTGTAAATACTGCTATCAAAAAACATAAATAAAACAACTATTTTCGGCATTTTGAAAGATTTTAATTCGGTGTTTTGAAAGAAAACGATTCGGAATTTTGAAAGAAAATAGAATAGTTAAAATGAAAATTTTCAGATTAATTCTTTATTCAATAGCTTCGATCTTAAGAGAGGGCGATGCGAACGAAAAACTGGACATATATTTTATAGATGGTACAAGAGAGTGCCGATAAACTGATAGGAAATGCTACTTATAATTGATGGATAAACACTTAAAGAATATTTGTGTTTTTGCTCCGACAACCACAACTTCTGATTAATCGCAAAGCCATCACTAAGCAGGAACCACCCCTATTTTCAACCACTCCACCAAGCCATTACTAAAATCACCAATCAAGCCCTTATCAACACAATCGACAAACAAGCTCGGAAAAAATCGATAAAATCTAATAAAAAAGGACTGACAGTTATCGTATCAATCCAATTTAAGAAATATGGCCTCCTGTGAGTATTTTAATCCAAGCGAACGCCTTGAAGTGAAAGCCTAACACTTTTAGGCTCAGGCCGAACAGCTAGATTCGCGGAAAGTGACAAGCCATACTATTTATTTAAAATTTTCCAATAACCGTTTTTTGTTCCAACGCGAACGATTTTGCCATCATCTGTCAATTCTTTTAAAATCCGTTGTACAGTTCTTTCTGAAGTACCAACATAAGCTGATATTTGAGCAATAGTAATATTGTTTCTTTCCTTTAATAAGGTATAAATTTTTTC
>CAVBUY010000010.1:26396-40787 GCA_963598795.1 Alistipes shahii | reverse complement strand
ACTCTATAATAGTGATAGTTATGTTGCATAATGTACTACAACAGAAAATGATTTTAAAAAATGGTGCTAAAAGTGAAGCGGACTCAAAAAGTTGGGCAGAGGAATCAGAAAGACTTAAGGGTTACGTTTCAGTTCGTCTCCTCTTTACTTAGGTCCACCAAATAGAACAAAAAGAGGGGAACCCAAATGGGTTTAGAAACCTATAAAAGTTCAGGTAGTTAACCGGAATTTTCCCAAAAGAAAACTTTTATCATTCGTTTACCTAGCTTAAATTATCATGGCCCATTAAATGACCCATTAATTTTTGCCTTAAGTACAAAGAACGCAAATTCCTCTTTCGGAAACACCTAGTTTCTTCGGCTTGTTTTATGGTTATATACATTCTAAGTGTCCAATTTTTATCCATTTCACCAAATTAGCGGAATAATACTTGATAGATTATTATGGTTTGCTTTTAAAAATCGAAATGTTCGGTACATGTTGCAAAAGTGCAACCAGTTTTCTTGTTCTATTTAAACAAAAACCGCTAGGTACTCAAATATTTCCCTAACGGTGTTAGAAAATTCGCGATTTCGTTACGCTAACAAGCTGTGTTGATAAGCGACGATTACGTTATTCCAGGTGTTGGCGATATATGTGGCCACGCTTGTGTCTAAAGAAGCCTTAACCAACGCGTCGATTTTGGCTTTGTAAGTCGAATCCGAAGCATAGTCTTTGACTCTGGCGGCGATGACATTGGAACGGAGATCAGCCACATCGTCTCCTTCAACCGGCAAAGTCGTGTCGGCCTTTATATTGCCGGTCAATGCGGTGTTTGTTGGCAATACGCCGTAATCATAATCGGCCAAAGAGGAAGCCAAAGTTTCCTCACTTACGGCTTTGATGTTGGATGGCAAATTAATAGGAGCTCCGCTGGAATCGGTCTCATAGGAAGAAATCACCCCGTTTTTGACCAATAGATCTAATGCGCGTGTTTCGTTGGTCCCGTCATTGCAAATAACATAAGTTGCGGTGGTTTTTATCGATTGGAATTCGGCGGCGGTCTTCTTTCCGGCATAGATTCTCAATGGTTCATAATGCAAAGTCGCCGCCGGGAATAAGGTGGTGTAAGAATAATTGGTGTCGTAATTCGAATTCCCGGTCTCCCAAGATTGCAAATAGGGACGATGCTGGAAATAGTTGACGTCATATTCTTTGTTGGCGACCGCATCGTTTTGGAGGGTCCAGTCCAATACGGTGGTTTTCAATTTGTAGCCTTCTTTTTCCAACAATGGCTTAATGGCATTGTTCAATATTTGCTCATGTGGGAGGGAAGAGCAGCAAACAGTGATGGTTGTCGAATTGTCTCCGCAAGAGGCTAAGGCGAGCAACGAGATTGCTCCGGTTAATAATGCAATGTGTTTTTTCATTTTGCGATTCTCCTTTTATCAAGTTTTTTAGATATGGCTAGTCCGGCTTCCTGTATTAAGGTGACCAGCAATACCGCGATTAGCACCAACACCCAGAATATCCACGATTCGGTGAAGTTCCTGGTGTTTTTCGTATAGAAGCTCCATACTTCGGCGATGACTCCTCCGGCCCCTAAGTTGTAGGCGAAGGCCGTATATCCGATTACGTTTACCAACGTTAGGGATACGCCGATTAATAACGAGCTTCGGGCTTCGGACAAATAGACTTTGGTGACTATCTTCCAATTTGAGGCCCCCATGGATTTGGCCATTTCAATAACCCCGGAGTCGACGTCATTTAAGCTTTGCTCTACCAAGCGGGAAACGAAGGCGAAGGTAGAGAAGAACAACGGTATTATCATCGTGTACCATTCTCCGGTTCCCCTTCCTAGTATTGCTCTAGTTAATGGAAGCAAGATGACGGTTAATATAAGACAAGGGATAGAACGTAGGAAGTTGACTATGGTCCCCAATATCAGATTGAGAGGCTTATTGGGTTTTAGCCCTTTCGCCGAGCTGTTCTTTAGCAATATGCCAAGTGGTAAGCCTATCAAATAAGCCAATAAGGTGGATATAAAAGTCATTCCTATCGTTTCGCCGATAATTTTCCCCCAATCGATGTTCATAAGGATTCCACCTCCTCATATTTGATGTTTTTTAGCTCCAAGAACTTCTTTAGTCTGGCAACATCCTTTTCTTCCTTCGGTCTCTTGATGACCGTTTGGCCGTAAATCCTATCGTCAACGGTTTTGGTGTCCGCATAAACGATTGAGACTTCTATGCCGGCTTCGGAAACGATCTTGGAAATGATCGGATCGTCGGTGTTTCCCTCAAACAAGATTCTTATAAACGAGCCTTCTTTGTAGGTTGTGTGTACGGCGTTTACAAACACGATGCGCTTGGCAATCTCCGTCTTGGGACTTAGGAACACTTCTTCCAATGGGCCGGATTCGACGATTTTGGAATGGTCGATTATCGCCACCTTGTTGCATATCTCCTCAATCGCGTTCATTTGATGGGATATCATGACGATCGTTATTCCCCTCTCTTCCGATAAGGACTTTAGAAGCTGCAATATTGAATGTGTGGTCTCAGGGTCTAAGGCTGAAGTGGCCTCGTCGCTCAATATTATCTTCGGATTCAACACCAAGGCTCTGGCGATGGCCACCCTTTGAGATTGCCCGCCCGATAATTGGGAGGGGTATTTATCAGCTTCGTTTTCCAATCCCACGCGCTTCAAGGCTTCCAAAGCGATGGCTTTCCTATCCTTTTTCGGCGTCTTGTTGACGTCTAGGGCAAACATCACGTTTTGCAAAGCCGTCTTTTGTTGAAGGAGGTTGAAACTTTGGAATATCATGGCTATCGAAGTCCTGTCATTCCTGGATATCGGATGCTTGGGGTCGCATAGCAATCTGTCTTGATAAAGGATTTCCCCTTCGTCGAAGGTCTCTAAGCCATTGATGCAACGAACCAAGGTGCTTTTGCCTGCCCCGCTTAATCCGAGTATTCCATATATATCGCCTTTTTCTATTTCCAGGCATATGTCGTCTAGGACTTTGAAATCGCCGAAGCTTTTGCTTATGTGTCTGATTTCAAGTTCGGCCATAGTCTCCTTTCCGGATATGGCCTTTCAAATAAAAATCGGCCCATCCTCAAAGTCTTTTAAGGACGAAACCGCATGATTCCGTGTTACCACCTTAATTCGCTCAGTTATCGCTAACCAAACCTTATGAAGTGCAATTACACCCCGAAGCTGTAACGGGCTTACCCGGAAACGGTTACTTTGGTTCACCGTTTCGGCTCCAAGGCCATGTTCGCTTCCCTTTCGCCACCCCGCTTCCACCATCCGGGATTCTCTATTGGTTACTGAGCGAAGTTACTCTTCCTCTTCAAAACCGATGGGAAAACTATATAAGTCTTAAAAAAATGGTCAAGAATTATTTGAAGGGAAGTCAAATTTGGCTTAGAAGATGTTATTTAATCAATAGTCGAATTTCGTCACGCAAAAAAGAAAAAGTAAAGATTGACTTATTTTTATATAAGTCCATTCTATTTAGGCTCTTTTTTGAGATACATAAATAAATCATCGTAACGGGAGGTAAAACCATGAGAAAGAATCTAAAAGCAATACCTGCGTTAATGGCCATATTCATGCTCGCTAGCTGCGATATAAACTTCGGACCTACCAGTTCCGATTCATCCAATGATTCGTCTTCTTCTAGCAACACCTCTTCTAGTGGTGCAACTTCTTCTTCGTCCAGTTCATCTAGCTCCTCTTCCAGCTCATCTAGCTCCTCTTCCAGTTCATCATCTTCTACCGGAGGAGACGATGAACTCACAAAGACCGAAATAAAACAGACTTACGACGATTATCACGAGAATTGCATTTACGAAACGGATAACGCCCCAACCATCGGGAACGCCAACCTTTTGGTCATCCCAGTATGGTTTAGCGATTCCAGTTCGTATATTAAGACGACCACCCAAAAAGACGCGGTCAGAAAAGACATCGACGCGGCCTTCTTTGGGACCAGCGCGGAAACGGGCTGGCATTCGGTTCGCACGTTCTATGAAGGCGAATCCATGGGGAAACTGACCGTAAACGGGACGACTAGCGATTGGTACACATATAATTCCAAATCCTCGAGCATAACAAGCACTTCTGACACCAACAAGGTCTTTAACAGCGCGGTAACTTGGTATTTTAATAATAACCCAACCGACAGCCGCAAGAATTACGACGGCAATGGCGATGGATATTTGGATAGCGTCGTCATCATTTACGCCGCCCCGGATTATGGGGCTTCAGGCAGTTCCAACGACAATCTTTGGGCTTATTGCTATTGGATGCAGGAAAGTGGCAACAAAAACGTCAATAGCCCAGGCATTAATACCTATTTTTGGTCTTCATACGACTTTATGTATGATAGTTCTACTGCCTATTCCAAGACCGGATCCTCATATGGAAGCGGGGACAACACCAATATGTCCATAGATACCCATACTTTCATTCATGAGATGGGACACGCCTTCGGGTTGGATGATTTATATGATTATGGCGACAAAGGCTACACTCCGGCAGGAATGTTCTCGATGCAAGACTATAACGTCGGAGGGCATGACCCTTTCTCTATGATGGCTTTTGGCTGGGCCGATCCATATATTCCAACCAAACCTGGCGAATATACTTTAAAGCCATTCCAAAGCAACCATGATTTGTTGCTGTTAACCCCTTTGTGGAACGATTACGATTCCCCGTTTGACGAATACATATTGGTTGAGCTTTACACTCCGACCGGCATGAATGAGCTTGATGCCTACAATAAATATACCGGACGTTACGCCGGGCCTACCGCTACAGGCATAAGGATTTGGCATATCGATGCCAGATTGGTGGCCGTTAATAAGGCTTCCGGCGGTTACGCCGTCTTTGATGAGGCCAACATCACCACCAACGTGAACGATGGGTATTACGGTGTTTATCAAGCTATGACCAACACTTATAGCACCAAAGACGGATATGGTTCTTGCTTAGGCTCTAGCTATATCAATTACAACTTGGTCCAATATATCAGAAACAACACCTCTTCGAATTATAAGCCCAAAGATTACATCAGCGACGCCAACATGTTCTATAATGGGGATACCTTCTCTATGTCCACCTATAGCAGGCAATTCGTTAATGGCACCAGACTAAATAATGGATCTAAGCTAGGCTGGGGATTCAACATCAAAATAGAAGGTGAGGGTAATGACGCCGTTGCGACCATAACCCTTTATAACGAATAGGAGATTGAATAAAATGTCCAAACCATATCTGCCAATCACTTTGGTAACCGGCTATTTGGGAAGTGGGAAAACCACATTGTTGAACCATATCCTCAAAGACGCCAAAAATCATAAAATAGCCGTCATAGTCAACGACATTGGCGAAGTAAACATCGATGCCGAATTGATAGAAAAGGGAGGTGTTGTCTCTTCCGACGACAACGATTTGGTTCCTCTTTCCAACGGCTGCATTTGCTGCACTTTGAAAGCGGATCTCATAAAGCAAATAACCAATCTTGCCGTCTCTGGGAAATACGATCATATCCTAATTGAGGCCTCTGGCATTTGCGAGCCGGTCCCTATAGCCCAATCAATCAGCTATATGGTTCAGCAATACGAAGCCCAAGGCATTAAAGCCCCTTATTATTTGGATGCCATAATATCCGTTACCGACGCCAAACGCTTATCCGACGAATTTGGATGCGGGGAATCTTTGGAAACGGCCGAAAGAGGCGAGGAAGACTTAGAAAACCTCATCATCCAGCAAATCGAATTCTGCGACATAATCCTTCTTAATAAAGTCTCATTGGTAAACAAAGAAGAATTGTCTCGCATCAAGATGACCATCAAGGCTTTGCAACCGGAAGCTAAGATCATCGAGACCGATTATTGTGATGTGGACGTCAATAATCTCATCGACCTTCATCTCTTCGATTTCGACAAAGCCGCCGGCAGCGCCGCGTGGATCAAAGAATTCGAGGATTGGGGCAATGACGTCGAACATCATGATGATGACGACGACGATGATCATGACGAACATGAAGGACATCACCATCACCATCATCACGAAGGAATAGAAAACGAAGAGGAAGGAACCGCATTGGAATATGGTATCAATACCTTCGTTTATTATCGCAGGCGCCCGATAGATAGGGATTTGTTCACCACCTGGGTTCAAGAAAACGAACACAAAATCATCAGGTCAAAAGGAATCATCTATTTCACCAATGAGACAGATCGTTCCTATATCTATGAATCCGCGGGCAGGCAGGCGAGCTTGCAAGATAATGGCAAGTGGTATTCCGAGCAATTGTCCAAGAAACAAATAGAAAACCTATTGATTAGAGACAAAGGCTACGCCCACGATTGGGACGAAACCTACAAAGACAAATTGATCAAGCTCGTATTCATCGGTCAAAACCTCAATGAATCGGCGATAAGAAAAGAACTGGACGAGATGTAAGTTGGAGCGGATTTAGGTCCGCTCTTTTTTGTTCGTGTTTTCATCGTAATTAAGATTTAAAGATACATTGTGATTTTTTGTTATCGAATTTTTATTCGATTGCATCGAGAGAATTCTACGTTTTACAAAAAATGCCAATTGCCGAGTTGACATGAAAATAATGTTAAAATTATAATAATGGCAAGTGTTAAGGAGGGAAACACCATGGAATTGAAAGAAAGGATCAAAATGCTTATGGAGGAGAGGCGTCTCAATCAGAAAGATTTGGCTAACCTTTCAGGCATAACGGAGGCTTCGATGTCGAAATATCTAAGCGGGGAAAGAACGCCGAGAATCGATGTCATAGTCAATATCGCCAATGCCTTGCATGTGACGGTAGACGAATTGATCGGAAATGAAATCGAGAATGACAAATTCGACGTTTCACGCATGAAGACGGTTTTGGCCAGAGGCACGCAAAACATGTCGGAAAAGGACAAAAAGGAACTAATTAAATTCTTATTGGAGAATTAAAGATAGGATAGATAATGAAGTTAAAAGACGAAAGATATGAAGAGATTAAACAAACGGTTGCCGATTTGCTTGAGGATTATGATGTCAAGGAATTGCCAATCGATCTTTTTGGTCTTGCAAAGAAAATGAAAGTTAACATTACCCTTTCGTCCGAACTTTTGAAAAAGCACCCGAAAAAAATAAGCGAATATAAATTGATGCACTATCCGAATTCGTTTTTGATATACAATCCGACGGATCAGCAATATGTGATTTATATAGATGACCTTGGGACAAGGGAGAAAAGGCAAAGGTTTTCTTTAGCGCATGAGTTGATGCACATCATTCTTAATCATCAAGAACAAAGCGAAAGAAATGAAAAAGAAGCAAACTTCGGAGCGTCATATCTATTGGCCCCAACTTCGCTCGTGCTTATCCAAGCAAGCAATGAAAACTTGCTTGATGTTAATGTCATAGCCCAAATATTCGATGTGTCGATTCCCGAAGCGGGAGTCATAGTCAGATACAACAAAAACCGCCTATCCTTGGCAAGCTTAAGCGAAAGAGACTATGAAATAACGATTAATGATTTATTAGGGGATTCCCTCATAGAAAAACTAAGGGTGTTCCGTTAATAAAAAGGCCTACGCCGTTCATACCGGCGTGGGCCGAGATATGCTACAAAACATACCTAACGCTTGCATTGTAGCATATTCAACAAAACTTTTCGCCCCAAAGGGCAGATAGGAGAGATGTCACAATGACAATCAACAAAGATGAGAAGAGAAGAGCGCCGTCGCAGGCCTTTCTAATGAAAGGAGGCGAGCGAAATGTCGACTAAGGGACCAAGCATGCGCTATGGAAATACCAGAGGCGCCCATCATCGGGGTGAAGTATCCAAAGTAATAGGGTACCAATGGGCGAAAGGCTTCAACCGAGGCGGTTTGGCCAAGCACTTCAGGGACCATGGCGCGCAAGTCGGAGCCCATTCGGAGGAGGAATATGCCTCGAAAGGCGTGCACTTTGCCAACGAGGTCGACAGGCAAAACTTTAAAAGTGTCATCGACAAAAAAGGCACCACATATAAATACGATCCGCGGGACGGGAAATTGGTCATCGTAACCAAAGACGGATACGTCGTGTCCTACTATCACGTAAGAAACAAATTCACATACACAAACAAAAAAGGCAAGGTAATAACCGTATGGATAAAACATTGAAGCAAATAAAACCCATGGATTGCCCGGTTTGCAACAAATACTATTTCACCGAGCTAACGGACGAAGAACTGGAAGAAGGGGCTACCCCAAATACGGAGCAATGCATGATGTGCGGCTGGTATTACGATTTGGAACAACTCGCCGACCCAAATCTCAAAAACGAGTCCAATGAAATGTCGTTGAACGAGTACAAAGAATGGTACAAACAGAAAATCAAAAAGAACCGTAGGTGGAAGCATTATCTGGACAATATCCCAGCCCCAACGCCACATCCGTGCCCCGTTTGCGGCGAATATACCTTCAAGGACTCGCACACATTTGACATTTGCCCCGTTTGCGGATGGGAGGATACCGGTTTCGAAATCTACCCCGATGAACCGGCCAGCATGTATGGAATGTCTTTAAACGAGCGCAAAAAGTGGTTCGAGGAGCAAAGGAAAATAGATCCCAAATTCATGAAGTACCCGGAAGTGAGGCTACGCAAAAAGAAAAATGGCAAATAGTTCATCGAGGGATTTCCATAACATAATACAACTAACAAAAAAGGCCTACGCCGTTCATACCGGCGTGGGCCGAGATATGCTACAAAACATACCTAACACACGCATTGTAGCATATTCGACAAAACTTTTCGCCCCAAAGGGCAGATAGGAGAATAACTATAATGTATAAAGACAAAAACGGTGTGATTGAAGATTCATTTCAAGCGTTCTTAGTGGATGGAGCGAATTTCACCAAAACTGAGGAATATCCGATTCTTTGCGATTGGATGGTTCCGGAAAATCCGCCAACCAAAGTGATGCCATTTTCAAAGGCCGTCAATTACGAAGGGGACTTAAGCGACTGCTTCGTCTATTTCTATTCCCCTGACGGCACCTTCGAGAGGGTGCGCAAGAACCCAAAGAAATATTTGAATTTCTTCAAACGCTGCAAAGGGATAATCGGATTGGATTTCTCTGTCCATTCGGATATGCCCTTGGCCAAACAGAAGTCTCAGCTCAATGACAATCTGTCGCTTTCATTCTATTACGGCAAAAACGGGATACCCGTTTACCCCAATTGCCGAGGTGGATCGGATGTCGTTAACGACGACTATCTCAACGCCTTTCCCAAGCATTCCTACATAGCGCTCGGGGTCCACGGATTCGTCAAACTTAATGAGCAGAAGCACGAATGGAGGGCTTGGATCGGCGAAGTCATCGAACGTCTGGAGCCAAAAGGTTTCATAGTGATTGGACATTTGCCTCAAGACATAATGGACGAGTATAAGGACAAGACCGAATTCTACGTTTATGATTCGTTCATCGAGGAAAGATGGAGGGAGGTCAGGGCTTATGTCGACTAAGGGACCTAGCATGCGCTATGGAAACACTAGGGGCACCACATTCAAATACGACCCAAGGGATGGAACGCTGGTGGAAGTAACAAAAGACGGATACGTAATATCTTACCGGCATACCGGAAAGAAATTCACGTATGTAAATAAGAAAGGCAAGGAAAAGACCGTATGGATAAAACATTGAAACAAATAAAACCGATGGATTGCCCCGTTTGCGGGAAATTCTATTTTTCCGAATTGAGCGACGTGTACCTAGAACAAGTTGGATTAACCCCAAACACCACCCAATGCAGCATGTGCGGATGGTACTACGACTTGGAACAGCTGGCCGACCCTGATCTCAAGAACGAGTCCAACGAGATGTCGTTGAACGAATACAAAGAATGGTACAAGCAAAAAATCAAAGAGAACCCAAAGTGGGAATATTTGCTGGAGAATATGCCTAAACCGGTGCCTCATCCGTGCCCACTTTGCGGGGAGTATATCTTCAAAGACATCCTTTGCGCGGACATTTGCCCCGTTTGCGGATGGGAGGACGTCGGCTTCGAAGACGACCCCGACTACAAGCCCCATCCGTTGATCATGTCTTTCAACGAACGCAAAAAGTGGTTCGAGGAGCAAAGGAGAATAGATCCCGAATTCATGAAATACCCAGAAGTGAGGTTGCGCAAAAAGAAAAATGGCAAATCGCCGTCAAAAGATCTTAAGCGGAAAGAAGGCGAGCGAGATGGCGACTAAGGGACCTAGCATGCGCTATGGAAACACTAGGGGTGCCCATCATCGTGGGGAAGTATCAGACGAGATAGGATATCAGTGGGCCAAGGATTTTAACAAAGGAGGCTTGGAACAACATTTTAAAGATCATGGCGGAGAATTTGGAGCCCATTCCAAAGAGGAATATGCTTCGAAAGCCGTTCATTTTGCCAACGAGGTCGACAGGCAAAATTTTAAAAGTGTCATCGACAAAAAGGGCACCACATATAAATATGATCCGCGGGACGGAAGATTGGCCATCGTAACCAGAGATGGATATGTTGTGTCATTCCATCGCGTAAGAAACAAATTCACATATAGAGACAAAAGAGGGAAGAAAATAACAATATGGATAAAACATTGAAGCAAATAAAACCCATGGATTGTCCCGTTTGCGGGAAATTCTATTTTTCCGAATTGAGCGACGTGTACCTAGAACAAGTTGGATTAACCCCAAACACCACTCAATGCAGCATGTGCGGGTGGTATTATGACTTGGAACAACTCGCTGACCCTGATCTTAAGAACGAGTCTAACGAAATGTCGTTGAACGAATATCGAGTCTGGTACAAGCAAAAAATCAAAGAGAACCCAAAGTGGGAATATTTGCTGGAGCACATGCCAAAACCAACCCCTCATTTTTGCCCTTTGTGTGGAGAATACATTTTTCCAGACGAGCTATCATATGACATTTGCCCTGTTTGCGGATGGGAAGACTATGGTTTCGAAGACGAACCGGACGACAAGCCAAACGACTATATGATGTCTTTTAACGAGCGCAAAAAATGGTTCGAGGAGCAAAGGAAACTTGATCCGAATTTCAAAGCCTATCCCGAGATTAAGATTAAAAGAATGAGAAAGAAGAAAAACCAATCGATTTAAGTCGGTGCTAAAAAGTCTCAAAGGCATATTGCCCACACGCGTGTATATTTATGTAAATCCCGTCGATTTTCATCTATCATTTTTATTGGGAAGACACATATGGAATCAAAAGAAATACTTTATAAGCCAAAAGATCTCTATGAAATGAGATTGAAGGACCAATACCATAAAGGCGCGGAAGAATATTTCGATAAATTGGCAAAAGAGGCCAACACCGACGTGGATTTGAATGCCAAGCACGTTTCGGAATATAAGGTTTTGGATGCCAAACTAAAGGCCGCCGAGAAGGAACTTAGCTCAGCCAAGAGTTTGAAAATATTCCTTATCGTCTTGACCGTCATATTTTTCATTGTTGCCATAGTGTGTGTGGTGGTCGGGGTAATGAACTACCCTGATATGTGGTGGATGTTCATCATTGCCGCGGTAATGATGGGATTGGGTATATTCCTTATCGTCCACATATCCAAGAAATTGAATAAGAAAATAGAAGAGAACCAAGCTTTGGCCAATAAGACCAAGGAAGAGGCGGACGCTAAAAAGAAAGAATGCTACGACGATATGGCTAGCTTAAATGCGTCCTTTGACTGGTCTATACCTTCCAAAGTCATGGAAAGCGTGACAGGAATAATAGATTTGGATCCATATTTCGCGACGGAAAAACTTTATTACCTACATGATAAGTTCGGATTCGCCAGAGATGACGGTGATAACGAATCAGTCTTGGGGATATTGTCCGGAAACATCCAAGGCAATCCTTTTATCTTAAAGAAAACCTTGGAAGAGAATCTGAGGGATAAGGTTTATCATGGCTATCTGACCATTTACTGGACCACTTATTCCAGAGATTCGGAAGGTCATACCGTGACCCATCATCATAGCCAAACCTTGCATGCGACTTCGACCCATCCCGCTCCCTTTTATTCTAGGAGCACGGTTTTAGTCTATGGCAATGAGGCCGCGCCTCATCTCCATTTCTCCCGCACTCCGTCTTCTATTAACTCCCTAGATGAAAAAGGCAGGGAAAAAGAAGTAAAAAAGAAGATGAAGGAAATTAGAAAGAAGGCGGATGAAGCCATTGAAAGCGGAAAGACCTTCACCCAAATGGACAACGATGAATTCGAAGTCTTCTTTGGCGGGACCAACAGGGACAACGAGGTGGAATTCCGTTTGTTGTTCACTCCTTTAGCCCAAACCAACATGATGGCCTTGCTTTCCGACCCCAATCCTTATGGTGATGATTTCACGATGATAAAAGACGGGATGTGCAACTACATAATCTCATCGCATTCCCAATTATTTGATTATTCTTCTAGCCCAGGAATCTATATTTCCTATGATTTTGCGGAATCTAAGAAACTATTCATAAATTATTGCGATCAATTCATAAAGAGCCTTTTCTTCGATTTGGCTCCCTTATTATCCATTCCCCTATATCAGATGCATAAGCCACAAGAATATATCTATGAGAAGGGCATATATTCGAATTATTCTTTCTATGAGCATGAGGCGGTGGCTAATTCGATGAACCAAGTTAATTTCATGCCTAGTGGATGCGACCCTTCTTTGCCGGTTATGATCAAATCCATAAACGCCAATAAGAATGGGCATGTGGATCATGTCAAATTCCATGTCTATTCCTATAAAACGACCAAAATGACCGACTTTGTGCCTGTTCACGGGGATGACGGGAACTGGCATAACGTTCCGGTCGAATGGATCAGATACGATAGGATAGATGACGATAGGAACATGGATATGGCTTATACCGGATCCAGCAGGAAGAATTTCAACGACAAGAGAAAGAACGATACTCGTTTTTCTTCATTGATTGATTCTTCCAGTGCCTGTTTCTTCGGGCGTGGGATGATATCGATGATGTTTGACGAAGAAACCAATAAAGACATCAATGAGGTATTGTCTGAAGTTTTTAGTGACAAAGATAACAATAATCAGTAAATTGTGCTTATATATAAGCAAAGCTTTAAGAAAGGAGAACCAAATATTATGGCTCAATTAGATGAAACTGATATCAGCTTAGAAAACAAAGAAGGAAGATCGGTGCACGTAATCGATAAAAAGGTACCGGTAGAATTAAACGGGACCGACAAATTCGTAAACGTCGGAGTTTGGTTCTTATTGATAATCGGTGGGGTCGTTTACACCATCAAAAAGAATCATGCTAGGACATATTTCAAGCAATTGGAGCAAAAGATCCAACATGACGCTTCAACCATCGATAACTATATGACCCAACGCGTGACCATATTGCAAAACACCGCCAAG
The DNA here is from genome assembly GCA_963598795.1 of Alistipes shahii. Lineage (GTDB taxonomy): Bacteria > Bacillota_I > Bacilli_A > RFN20 > CAG-826 > UBA4951. Next base: position 27,359 of record CAVBUY010000010.1, on the reverse strand, counting down.
CTTTTGGAAAAAGCCATAGCTTTAGACAAAGAAACGTTCGTCGAAGTGGCTAAGGCCAGAAACGGCGTCTCTTCCGATTCGGACGTTGCCAGAAACGAATTGCAAGGCAAGTTGGATGTGGCCCAGAATTCCATCAACGTCGTTTTGGAGAAATATCCGGAATTGAAAGCCCATCAGGAAATCCAAGATGCCTTGCAGCAGAATTCCTATCTCCAGCAAGAGATCACCGCGGCCAGAGAGGTCTATAACAACGCGGTTGCCAAATGGAATACCGAGATATTCGCCTTATGGGCCAAAAAGTATGTGGCGGCCCAAGAAGGCTACACCACCCGTATTCCCTTTATCGCTTCCTCGGAAATCAAAGAGAAGTCCGAAGGCGTGTTCTTCTGATAAAAATCTAACTGATTGGCCACCTCGCGGTGGCCTTTTCTTATATCTTGGAAACATACCGTTTATAAACGCGAAAATGACGATTTTAGAAGTCGTCTATTTAAACTATTCAGCTCGCGGTCCCACGATTGTTATTAGAGAAAAAGCGATGATACGTGCAAGGCTTTTTTGAATGTAAATCATATTGATTAATAACTGTTTTAAGATGAATTCAGATATAAAAGAATGATTGTTTGACGGTTTTATTTGGGAATTGCTGGGATATTTTCAAATTTGGCAAGTGCTTAAAAATAAAAATATAGTATTAAAATATGGCGTATAAATAATAGATAACAATAAATAAGTGATTTTTACATAAAATTTGAAAATATTTCTCAATAAAGTAAGTAAACCATAGATAACTACGAGCAAAACCCAAAATATCTAATTTAACTTTAGAATCATGTATATAGATAACTATGCATATCTTAACTAATTAAATAAAAAACATAAGAATTTAACGAACGAAAAATCATCTAAATTAAAATATGCGATAAAATAACGCGTTTTTGCTCATTTTTTAGGATTTTAAAA
>CAVBUY010000010.1:0-26386 GCA_963598795.1 Alistipes shahii | reverse complement strand
GGTTAATTTCGGGGGGGGCTTTTATTTTTTCCGATAGAATCGACGTTATCTAAGAAAATTGGCTTATTCATATTGTTTTTTGTGCGTGCGGACGGAATATATATTCAAAATTTTCTATTTGTTTAAAAGGAGATTCACATGAAAAAAGAATTGAATGGAAAATCAAGAAGAAAGTGGGTAGTCGGCGGAGCGATGGTATTCGGCTCGGTCGCTTTGCTATCCACAGGCTTTGCCACCTGGGTTATTGGGGCGAGCAATACCAACAGTGATGGTCAAATCGGAGTCGAGATTGACACCGTCTCAAACAAATCAGTCGATTTCAAAGCTACGATTAAAGAGAATGACACAATTAAAATCAGCGATCCTGCAAATAGTGGAACTGAAGGAGTTGTAAAAACGGGTAGCGAGGATGAACAAGATTTAACCGTTTCCGTAGACTTACAACTTATTTGCTCTGATGATTATCTGTATGGAAACAAAGAGCCTGGCGTCGTTACTGTTGGTTGGAAAGGAAGCACCAACATGATTCCGGCAACTAAGTTAACCGATGTTCATGGGAAAACTGGTACCAAAGTTGATTGGAATAATATGAGAAGCGCAGCCTCTAAAATTACCAATGATAACGATGCTTTCACCGTGTTCAAGGATGTCTATATCGCTAAAGAAAATACTACCACTGGCACTGAGGCTTCTATAACGCCCAATTGGAATGAAGCCAGTTCTGAAGACTACAGTGTCAAAGGATCTAAGAAATTCACGGCTACGGTCTCTTTGAATTTCACTTTAGGTGGCACTGACCTTTGGAAAATTAAAGGACAAGAAACGGCGTGCAATACCTTCTGCGATTTCGTGAACTCAATGTACACCAAGGATATGGTAGGCGAAGACAAAACGTTCACTTATGAAGCAGAAATGAACGGTGAAATAGAAACCGAAATGGAAGCCGAACTTGAAGCGCTTAGTGATTATTTCTCAAACACTAAGCCAACGGTGACTTTGAGCGTTGCCAACACATTAAATAATCCTGAAGCCCAGGCTTAATCAGCATTGCAATTTTTAGGTTATGAAAGTTTGCAAGAAAAAGAAAAAACCTATTGGCATCATAGTGGTCTCTGCGGCCGTCCTTTCGGTTGGCAGCGTCGGCTTTGCCTCTTGGATTATTTCTGGCGGCGATAGCGAGAGCATTAGTGCCATTGGCGTTGACGTCGCCACTATCAGCGATGAACGCATAACCCTAAGTTCGCCCACATATACGAATACGTGTGCTCCTGGCACCGATAACGATAGTGATAAAACCTTGGTTTATAAACCTACCGACCCAACTACGGCATATATTGTTTTCGGTCCCAAGTCATCTGATACAACTGGCCTTATCCAAGCGTCAGGGAACGCCCTAAATGATGTCGAACACATGTCGGTGTCATTTAGCTTCACGATGTCTTGTGGTGGATCGAACGTTACATTGGTAAAGAGATTAAATCAAATCTATATAACTCCAACGTATCCGCAAATTCTTACTGATTTGGCATTTAGCAACTACATCTATAACCCGTCTTCAACTAATGGTGGGAAGGTAACGTTATACGAAGCCTCGACAGCCACCGACGGAAATAAATACAATGGTAATGCTCCGGTTACAAATTCAGTGTCTGGCACCAATACCGGCAACTTCACGATTTCTATCGAAAAGGCAACCGATGGGATAGCCACTGTTCAAATTACGGCCAACTGGAAATGGGGATCTACTTTCGGTGGGAATAACCCTGGCTCGTTGGATACTTCCGAATCTCAGGCAAACTCTGTGATTTCTGAGCTTTATTCAATGAACAGCATGGTTGATGCCGCAATTGATAAAAACGTAAGCTTCCTCGTTGAAGTGACCGCCAATAACACTGAAACCACATCATCCTAAATTCATAAGTTCACAAGAAACCAAATATCAACATGTCTTCAATAGAGATAATCTCTCTTGTAGTCACGCTTGTTTGCGTTATCAGCTTCTCGGTCGTCTTCACAATCTTATTTCGTAACTATTATCTTACGAACATAGAAAGCGTGAAGGCGGGCCGAGAAGATGCTGATTTGATCGAACAAGCGGTATATCAAGACAGACAAAACAAAAGCAAAACCAAGAAAGCGCTGAAAAAGGCACTTAGGATCACCGAATACGTGATCATGGGCCTTATATGCGCGTTCTTCGTGTTCTCTATGTATTCTCGTTTTTCTGGGAACGTGTTGATGTTTGGCAAACATTCCTTCATCGTCATCGCGACCGACTCGATGTCCTTGCAGAATTCGAATAACGCTTATCTAAAAGAAAACAATTTGGATAACCAATTCAATGCCCATGACATCATAGGGTTGGCCCCTTACGATTCGGAGGATGACATAAAGCTTTATGACGTCATCGCCTACAAATCCAAGGACGATGTCGTCATAGTCCATCGAATCAGAGTCATCGAGACTTTGGAAGACGGAAGCAAAGCTTACCACACCAGAGGGGATAAGAACGCCATAGATGATGATAACAACTTCTATGGGGCGTATTTGACCTACGATGACATAATCGGTCATTATACGGGCGCGCGTATACCCGAAATAGGTATATTTATAATATTCGTCCAATCCAACGCCGGCATCATCACCATCGTAAGCATCATCTATTGCTTATTGATGTATGACCGCTTAAATAGCAAATACGAGAAGGCGATGGACGAGAGAACCGAGCTTCTCTTGAACACCTTATCCTTCGACGTTGAGACGGACGATAAAAACGACGTCATCGCCCAATACAAAGAGACGATCGTTTTCAAAGGAAACTGCTATATCTTCGATTCTGGCGATTATATATCCAACGTCCCTTTAGAGGGGTTAGATATAAACAAAGCCATAGCAGAAGAAAGCGCAGGCGCTTCAATAAGCGAATCCAAGCCAGAGGCCATATCTTCTTTGCCTGAGATAGAGATATCCGAAAAAGAAGGACCGCTTCATGAGCCTTTCTCTCCAATAAGTTCAGGAAGCGACGAGAAATCGGATGAAAAATCCGAAACGGAGGAGGCTCCTTCGAAAAAACGGGGTAAAGAGAAAAAGGCCCCTAAAAAGCCAAAGGTCGAGAAGGGTTACGATTCCTTCTTCGATCACTTAGATGATACGGAGAACATTCTATGAGCAAGAAAAAGAAAACTCATTTCACGCGTAAGAATCTCATATTCATTACCGTGGTCTTTTTCTGGGCGTTTTTCGTTTTATTGGCCGGATTGGGATTGGACACCGATCTCAATGTCTTTGCCAAGAACAACCCGTTCCAGAAATTAAGCGTAGCGTTCGGCTTCCCGATAATCCAAGACGGAACACTTCAAAGATGGGCCGTCTTATTGGTATTCTTCGTCTATGCCTTATTTGTCGCCGCGGCGGTTATCTTCGAATACCGCACGGCCATCTATTACGACAAGAAGGGTAATTCCGCCAAGGATGTGACTATTTATATTGCCACCATCATATTGGTGACCGCCTTATTCGGCGGGATATCCTATGCCGCTTTATATCCTTGGAATAGCGAGGCCGTGAGGCTTTGCTATCTATATTTGGCGGAATCATTGTCCGTTGGATCTCTATTCTTCGTCTTACTGGCCTTGTTTATTACGAACATTTCCTTTTTGTGGGTCAACGTCAGACGCGTCGATGAACCTTGGAGGTTCTTTGGTAAACACGGGGACGACTTGATTGAAGAAGAAAAAGAAGAGATGGAGAAAGAGGCCCAGATAATGGCCGAACAAGGATCCTTGGCCGAATCCTTCGGCGAGGGAGTCTCTGCTAACGGCATTGGTGTTGGCGTAGGAGGAATCGGAGGGGCTTCTGTTAATTCTGATGCTCCGACCTTAAGCGATAAGGAACGCGTATTCCCTGGCTTATGCTCCGTGGATTATGCCTATCTTACTCAGAGAGAATCCGTATTTGAGGACAATGTCACCCTCAAGGAACTATGCATTCAGTTCAGAAATTATCTAGCCAAGGAATTGAAACTCTACTACGACGAAAAGACCATTCGCGAATTCATCGCCGGTTTGGCCGCTTCGAGATTCATTATCTTAGAAGGCTTATCTGGTACCGGTAAATCATCCCTTGCCCGCTATTTCTCCGAATTCATTTCTGAGAAATCCTTCTTTGAGGCCGTCCAGGCCACTTGGAGGGATAAGACCTCGATACTCGGTTATTACAATGATTTCTCCAGAAGCTACAACGAGACCGAATTCTTGAAACGTTTATATGAATATTCCTACAAACCGAAGAATCTGAACTTCATGGTTTTGGACGAATTAAACATTTCCCGTATCGAATATTATTTCGCGGACTTCCTATCCGTTTTGGAATATCCGACTAACGAATGGAAAATCAAAATTATGCAGCTTCCTTATGATTTTGAAGCTCCGGAACATCTACAAGATGGCATATTGAAGATCCCTTCCAATACCTATTTCATCGGAACAGCGAATAAGGACGATTCTACTTACACCATCACCGACAAGGTTTATGACCGTGCCATAACCATCAACTTCGATGATAGAAACGAACCGTTCGCTGTCGAAGGGGAAGTCAAAAAGATTTCCATTTCCTTCAATAAGCTTCAATCGTTGTTTAAGGACGCCCAAGATAAAGAAGAAAATACGATGTCCGAGAAGGACTTCGAGAAATTCCGTTCTTTGGCGGATTTCACCTACGATACCTTCGATATCACTTATGGCAACCGTATCATGCACCAAATCGAATGCTTCGTCCCGGTGTTCGTCGAATGCGGAGGAAGCAAAGAAGACGCTTTGGACTTTATGTTCTCCAGGAAAGTCGTGGCCAAATTGGATGGCCGCTTCGAAGATTACATCAAGCCCGGCCTAATGAACTTGAAATCATTGATAGTCAAAACTTACGGGGAAAACCAATTCCCGCAAACAAACCACACCATAGACCGTTTGTTAAGGAAACTATGATTTAGGATCTTATGATGGAAGAGAGAAAGCCGTTCTTGAAATCATTCACCGATTCTCTCCGAGAAGTCGTCGGGAACAATGGGATAAAGATTTATTCCGACGAATTCAAGGAGGCTTCCTTCTCTTTTAACGCGGACTATAACTGTGACGAGCAATTGGCTCATTTAGAAGAGATACGCCTAGCCAGCGAAAAGGTTATGGCTATCTTAGCTAAACCCCACATCAAGGTTTCTACGGAAGAAGTAATCATTCGCTCGGAACTATCCGGGGCCTTATCTCATGATTCCTTCTCTTTAACCTTAAAGGACCCGAAACTTTGGAAGATGAAAAATGGGAAGATGTCCCCCGAATATGTCCATACGGTGGAAAACGTCGATTCCATTGTCACTTACGAAAACAAATTCATCGCCATGTTCATCGACGAATTAAGCGAAGACATCGAAGCGACCTTAAGCGATATCGCCCCTTTGGTGGAATCGCTTCAGGAACATTTCGAAAGAACCGATAAGACCTTTGGCCAAAAATCGATGTTCAAGGGCTTTGCCAAATCAAAAGCCCCTTATACCCCATTCATGCTTTCCAAAGAAAAGGAAGATAGGGAAAGATTGATGATATTGGCCAAGAAGTTGGAGAAGAGATTAAAGAACTTCAAAGGGACGGAATTTTACAAATTATCGTCCGATAAGAAATTCAATCGCTCCATAATCCCGACCAACGTCTTGATTCATGACCCCCGTTACAATTATTGCTATAAGATGCATGTTGCGACTTATAACAAAAATAATGGGGAAGACATCGCTAACGATAGCCTTTATTACAATTACGTCGTTACGAGCTTTGTCAAATATTTCGTATCAAACCCTCTCTTTGTCGCGGACAACAAGCCTTCCATCTCCTTAAATGAAAAAGACGAGATAGATCTTCAATCCTTAAGGATAAGAAAAGACAATTTCTCCTTTTCCTTCAGATTGGATAGAGAAAACAAAGGCATCGAATGCAAGGTCTTCTATATGGGAGGGAAGAGGAAGAACATCGAAAAGAGAAAGGCTTCCTACTATTTATTGGTATCCCATTCCTATACCGTGAAGAACCAAAAGGCCATAGAAGCCATATTATCATCCAAAGGCGGATATGACGACGCTTTGCTTATAACCGCCAGAAACGCGGTGAAGAAATTCTCCGACATCGTCAATCTCTCCTATTACAAAGACGATGGCGGGACGATCATCAAAAACGTTTTGGCCTCGATGATGATGCTATTCGAATCCCCGATTGGCTTATATCACGAAAGATGCCCGTTCTGCGGAAGCGAGGATATAACCTTTACCGGAGAGAATTATTTATGCGGGCATTGTTCGTCGGCCTATTCAATATTCCCGCAATATAATCGCGACTTGGTCTGGCTGACCACGATTGGAAGGAGCAAAAAGTGATGGAAGAAGAAAAGAAAGAACCATTATCTTATGAAGATCCCAACAATGTTTTGGTCATTGAGGACCTTAAAAAGAGCTATGGGAAAAAAGAAGTTCTAAAAGGAATCAACCTCGAAGTCCATAAGGGCGAGGTTTTCGGCTTCATCGGCAAAAACGGGGCCGGCAAATCAACGACCATTGACTGCATCGTCGGTTTAAAAGAAGCGACTTCCGGGGATATTTACGTCTGCAATCACAACACCAAGAAGGAATCATTGGAAGCTAAAAGAAGCATCGGTTACGTCTCTTCCGAGCCTATCGCTTATGAGATGATGACCGGCAAAGAATATCTCGAATTCGTGGCCTCTTCATACGATATGGTCCAAGAGGCTTTTGATAAGAACTTTGCCTTCATTCAAAAGAAATTCAGAATGCCTGAGGCGGACCTAAACAGAAAAATAAGGGAATATTCCCACGGTATGAAACAGAAAGTCTGTCTTATGGCTTCTTTGATCCATAACCCCAAGATCTGGGTGATGGATGAACCAACGGTTGGCTTAGATATCATCGTTTATCAAACCTTATTGGAGATGATTCAGGATTTTGCCAAGAACGGCAAGACGGTATTTATCACCTCCCATAACATCGATTTGGTGACCAAGGTCTGCGATAGGGTCGCCATCATCAATAACGGGGTGGTATCCGAATTGATAGACTTCAACGAGACCCCGCTTAAGAGAAGGGATCTCTCTCGCATCTTCTTTAAGACTTATGGCGAAGTGGAGGGATTAAACTGAGTTATGCTTATTGAGCTGATAAGAAAGGAATTCATAGCCAAAAGGGACTTGTCCAACAAGTCTGTCGTTTCGGCTGTCTTTTCCTATTTGCTCAAAGCCGTATTGTTGGCGGGCTTTATCGCCTTAGAATGCTTTATCGCCCTTTCATTAGATAAGAAGATAAACAAATATTCCCCTTATGGGTCATATGACTTCTTGGTCTTCTTCTTGTTCATCGTGATGGTTATAGGGATTTTCTATTCCACGGTTTCTGCTAGAAAAGTCATATTCGATTCCGGGGACGAAGAAATAATCCTCAGGTTGCCGATATCCCCGACCAACATCATCTTATCCAAAATCATCTATTTGTATTTAAAGGACGTCTTGCTCGAATTGTTCGTGGCCACCCCTTTGCTTATTTGCTTTGGTTTATCCCATAGCTTGATGGCTAGGTTCTTCGTGTTTGCCATCCTTTATCCCATATTCATATCTTTGTTCTCCATTGGCATCTCCTTGCTTTTGTCGGTTTTGTACCAATGGATATATAAGAAGATAAAACAAAGCGACATCGCCCAATTTTTGATCGCGGCCATATTGGTCATCGGCTTATGCTTCGCCTATAAAGTCGTATTGGACATGTTCTTATTGGCTTTGAGCGATTCTTCGGTCGGCGGGGTCTTCTCCGATTCCTTTATTAACGGAATACATGACGCCTCAGTATTTTTCTTGCCGGTTAGAAACATCACCATGATCGTGGTAAGCAAGACCAACATCTTGCAAAACATCGCCATATTGTTGGGGATGATCATATTATCCCTCACCTTGGGAATCGGGGTTTCTTCCTTGGTTTATTCCAAGATGCTAAGAAGTGGTAACTCCAGGGAAGCTATAGTTTATAAGAAAGACAAGCCCTTCAAGATAAAATCCGTTTCCAAAGCCCTTATTAAGAAAGAGATGGATTTGCTATTTAAAGATGGGACCAATATGTTCTCCTACACCTCTTTGCTGATAATGGCCCCCTTCCTAACTTATGTGGTCATTTCTTCATTAAATGGAGTTATCTTCTCGGATTTGAAGTTCTATGCGACTTATTTCCCCGAATTGGTGTCCGCGATAAATTTGGCTTTGGTCTTGCTTTTTGCCGGCATCATCAACTCCTCGGCTTCAATGTCTATGTCCAGGGAAGGGAAATGCATCCAGATAGTCAAATATTCCCCTATTCCCTTATCTAAGCAGATAGTCTGCAAATTACTTATTCCCGTCATATTCTCGGAAGGGAGCTTTATCGTCACCTTGTTGGTGTTACTGATAACCTCCGCGGTTAGCTATCCGGTCATATTGGCTTCTTTATTCATCGGTACCTTGATGATTTTATGGAACAACGCCTTCGGGCTATATGCGGATATGCATGACCATAGCTCCGCCAAATCGAAGTTGGGAATTTGGAATAACGTGGTTCCCATAATCTTGCCTTTGGTTTTGCTAGGCATTCATTTTGCCCTTACCACTTATACCTTGTTGGACGTTCTTTACGTCTATTTGATCGAATGCGGATTCGTCCTTCTTTGTTTGGCCCCGTTCTTTATAAATATCGGAAAACGTTATAAGAAGGCTTTCTTGAACATGGAGGTGCGTCTATGAAAAACAAAACGCTTCCTATCTTGCTCATAATCCCCTTTGTGGTAGCCTTATTGGCCTTCGTTTCCATCATTGCCTTGAATAACACGGTCGCTTCCGACATATTGGGCATAGATTGGGCTTATTTGGACTCCATGGCCTATAAGGTCGACGAATTAAATCCTATAGCCTTGAACGCGACCGCTAGAGTGGACTCTTCTCTCATATTGGCCCCTGGAAACGAACTCACTTGGTCGGTCTCCGAAATTAATGGGAGTGATACCAACAAAGCCAAAGTCGAAAATAGCAACGGCAATTATTTCCTATATGCCTTGGAAGAAGGCGAAGTGAAGGTCACTTGCTCCAACGTTAGGGGAACGGTGTCTAGATATTTCACCGCGACCATATATGAAAACGGGACCATTACCATCAACGACAAACACCCCAGAAGTGGCAATTCCATCAAAGGCAAACGCACATATGGCATGTATGACTTCGTTTACGATTCTTTGGAAGAAGACAAATACGACAAAAAACCAGCGGAAATAAATTTTGATTCAAAGGTATATTTCGAGACCGATATAGGCCAAGAAGTGACCTTGGTGGACAAATCTTCGAATTTGGATTACGAAAACGGGAAGATAATCATAAGAGGTTCTGGGGATTCTTATTTCACCTTGGCTAGCAAAGAGCAATCTTGGATCAAAGGAACATACGAATTCGAAGTCATCGATGGGGCCTATAATATCTATTCCTACGATGATTTGCTTATGGCCACCAATTTGTCTTCGGTTGGCGAAAAAGCCGTCTTACAAGTCAATTTGGAATCATTGCAAAACACTTTTGTATACGCCCATGGGGGCTATAACAACGCCAAACTTAAAGAAAACACCGAGTTAATGGGCCATTATGATTGGAAAACCAAGGAATTCAGCTTCTCTTCCGAAGTCTATCGCTTCGAGACCACCTACAATCATGAATTCATCGATCAATATAACGAAAAGATGGGAACAGATTTTAAGGCGGAAGTCCTTTCTGGCATCCACGTCCAGCAAGACTTCTATGGAAACGGCTTTAGCTTGAACTTCCATGAATTGGCTTATCCTACCCATGGTTCAATTGGAGATAACGGAAAGCTTATGCCTGGGGACAAAGACTTGTTTAAAGGTCCTCTCCCATTCGTTACCATCGGCCCACTTGAAGGAAGCTTCATGGTAAAGGCTTTAGGACAGGATAACGTCGGTTTGTATTTAGATGGGGATAATATAACCTTGGATAACGTATTGGTTTCCAACACCAACAACGTGGACGAGATGTATAACCTAACCTACGTTGGCTCGGTAATCGATGTACACGGCAAGAACAACAAGATAACTAATTCCATAATCCAAAACGGCAAGACGGCTGTAAGAGCCTTCGACGCGGACGGATTCACCTTGGATAATTGCATCCTTAGGAACGCCAACGAATTCTTGCTTAAGTTAGGCTCCAACGACATAGCTAAGCCCAACGAAGAAAAGAAAGTCAAATATACGGTTCATAACGAGACGGTTGATAAGACGATGGGTCAATTCTTTGGTAATACCGAAGCTAAATCCGGCACGGCGGACTCTATTTATTCCGCTTTCATCGCCGGGGCTTTCGGAGGGCACGAATCCTCTTCTGGCAACAAATACATGGACTTAATCAAGCAATATGTCACGGATGCCTATAAGGATTATTCGGACGATGAGATGAAGGAATTGTTGGCCTATTGCCAGAATGCCTTAGACAATGCCGAATATGCTTCTGATCCGGACCATATGAAAATCAATAACGTTAATTTCTATAACTCCGGCATATTCTCTATCGCCTTCGAATCTTCCTTTAACGGAGGATATCTATATTCCGGTCTCCCTAGTCCGATTCAGATGGTCTTACAGATTCTTGGAGGATCCATCGCCCCCAATAAAATCGGAGGGACTTCCAGACCCATTGACTTAGAGATATCCGGGAACACCAATTTCTACGATTGGAAGGACGTGGATAGCATAGACATCTCATCGTTAATCGATGAGAATATATCCTCAATGGCTTCCTCCTTGGCCCAGAAAGACATTACAATGTCCATAGACGATTATTTCCCGATAAAGAAGATGCTAAAGGCTTCTTTAAAGGAAATGGGCGGCTTATATGAAAAGGATGGGAAATCCTACGTCAACACCAAGCTTGCCTATTATGGCGGGGGATTGAATTCATCCACTTGGAATATCTCTTCCCTTACCGGCGAAAATGACTTCTCGTCAACAATTCCCGTCGATTTGGTGAAAGCCAACATCGGGAACGAATTCATAAGCGACACTTGGTATATCCAGATATTCGCCAAGGCCGTTCTTATGGCCACGGGCACCCACCCATTCAAGTTCATCACCAACGACAAGGTCGGAACCGAAACCCCGGCTTTGTTCGGAAAAGCCCCTCAGATAAAAGACTTGCAAGACAATTACCAGAAAGGAGAAAGCTTATGAAAAAGAAAGGACTGACGTTATTTATATCGTCCGCGTTATTGGTTACGGGATTGGCTAGCTGCGGGTTTTTCCCGAGCGATGACAATGGCATCTCTTCTTATGACACTAGCTACGATTCTCAAACCGGGAATACCTACATAACTTTCTATTTCTCAGACGAAAGTAGAGATCCTTTCACCGTGACTATCCCCGCGGGAGCCTCTGGTAAGGATGGCGTATCTATAAAGACCGCGACCGTCACCGAGAACGATGACGATCACTCATACACGATTAATATTACTTTCTCCGATAGCTCTATCGCCCCGATAGTTCTAACCATTCCCTATTATGAGGGAGTCTCCGTTACGGGCGTTACGGTGGATAAGGACGAAAACGGGAATACGACCATCCAATTCACTTATTCTGATAATACGACTTCCCAAATGATAACCATTCCCTCTGGCAATGGCATTAAGTCCATCACCGCGACCCCTAACGCGAACGGCTATCATTTGGTCATCACCTTCACCGATGAGGAGATGACCCCAGTGGAATTCGACATCGAAAACGGCAAGGGAATCGAATCGATGTATGTGGACGAGGAAAAACAAACCAGCGATAAATACGTTATTACCGTCACCTATTCCGATGGCAGCGTGGAAGATATTCCTTTCGATAGACCTCAAACCACCAAGTGGCATTATGGGACGACTAATCCGACTGATTCTAATACCCCTAATTCCATCGATGGGGATTTCTATCTCAATATAAGGACTGGCTGGGTGTTTCTTAAGACTAACGGCGTCTGGAAAGAGATGTTCTGCATGAAGGCCGATGATGATAGCCAAGAAGAATATTGCACGGTCATGTTCGACCCAAATGGCGGTCATTGGTCAGGGAGCGATAGCGTTTATCCAACGACAGTGAACATGGTCGTAGGAAACACCATGCCTCTTAATACCATTCCTACACCGGAATATGAAAACCATATATTCAAGGGCTGGTATAAAAACCCCGACAACCCAAATTCCGGCCAATTCACGGATTTGACTATCGTTACCGGGAAATTGACTTTGTTGGCCAAATGGGAGGCCGTGTCAGCCTAATAAAACGAAAGAGAAAGGAAAACGAAAGTGAAAGAATTCCTAAAGTCATGGTGGTTTCTAATCACGATGTTACTGATCGCGACATCGCTCACTTTCGTTTACCTTTATGTTTGGAACAGAAAGAGACTAAAAGCCAAGTGGTGGGAAATATTGATAATGTCTTTCGCTTATATGGCCATTGGGGTTTTATGTGTCAGATTCTGGGCTTTGTTGGAAGCGGGATTTGACGTTGATAAAGCCGGGAATATGTCAATGTTCGGCGTGGTGTTCTTAGCACCTATATTTTTCTGCATTCACGCGATTATTAAGAACATTCCGTTCAAAGATGTGTTTGATATCATCCTTATTCCGATGATTTTTGGAATATTTGTGGCCAGGTGCAATTGCTTAAGGTCTGGGTGTTGCGAAGGGATAATGACTTCTTCGGGCGTTAGGGTGCCAACCAGGGAGTTGGAACTTGTTTATTACGCCTTGTTTGTGGTATTTGCCTTCAAATGGATAACCTCCGGTAAAGCCAATGGCTTGGCTTATCCGACATTCATGATTTCCTATGGGGTGGTAAGGTTCGTTCTTGAATGGTTCAGAGAAAGCAATTCGACGTCCGTTTTCCATATGGGACATATATGGGCGTTGGTATCTATCGGAATAGGAACCATATCATTGTTAGCCTTGTTATTTATTCCTAAGAGACAAGCAAATAACAAAGAATGCGAGATGAGCAAGGAAGGAGGGGCTATATGAAAAAGAAACGTTCCGATAGGCGCAGCGGATTCATAAAGTTCCTTTTATCTTTCTTTGCTGCTATATCCGTGGCTGGTATTGGCGTGGCCGTGGGGACTGAGAAGGGGTATTCTGCCAGCGTAGACGGATTTCAAGTTGAGGGTTTGAATGTTGATTGTAGCGGCACTGCCGACTATTCGGAATTTAGTTCTACGGGTACAACTCTAATAAGCAAAGTTCAATCTCAGTCTGATTCTTGCAGTGGTGAGATAACGCAAACAATAAATACTATTAAATTTACAGTCAGCTCAGAAAAAAATCAGGGAAAAATTCTTTATACCATTTCAATAGGTAATGACGGCACATACGATGACAGCGAATATGGAAAAATCGTCAAAGGAGGCGATTCGATTACCGTTACGCATAGTAGCAATAAAGATAACAACAATTGGTCTACTTTGACAATAAGCAACATTAGGTTTGTAGAAATATATGAATATGAAACAACTTTTGCATCTAGCACAGGTGGGGATTTTACGGTTTCGTATAATGGGACGTTTCTTGAAAAAAATACAGCATATAAAAATTCAACCGAAATTCCATACAAATTAATTGCAACTCCGGATGAAAATTATTCATTTTATGGATGGTGTGTTGGGGAAAACATATTTGAAGGTATAGGTCAGGAAATATTTGATTTTACGCCAGACAAGAACACTATTGTATTTCCTTTATTTAGATCGAAATTAATCAGTTCGGAGCCTGCATTATTTGCGGTGGGCACAAAAAGATTTACTGATTTAAACGAAGCAATCCTGGCTACTGACGCCGATGTTAATAACAAAATTATTGTTGTTTCTTCCGGATTTGTTTCAAATGGCAACTATACGATTCCATCTAAAGTCACTTTATTAGTGCCAAAGGATTCCGGATATACATATTCGGATACGCCTAACTTCGAAACCACATATAGTAAGCCATCTCCATTTGTTATTTTGACTTTAAATGATAACGCAACACTTAATTTCAGCAGTAATTCCACCTTGTTTGTTGATTCTAATCTAGCGGCTATTGGACAAGTTGGAGGTCATAATGGAACTCCAAATGGACCGCACGGAAAAATAGTAATGAATGTAAACTCAACAATTAACATGAATAATGGCTCTAGTTTGTATTGTTGGGGCTATATCGTTGGCGACGGAACAATTAACGCTTCAAGTGGTTCAAATGTTTACGAAACTATGATGATTCGCGACTTTAGAGGTGGCACTTGTACCAGTGGTATGTTGTCGAATGAACAAAAAGTATTTCCTTTCAATCAATATTATGTTCAAAACATTGAATCACATTTGAAATTATATGCAGGAGCTAACGAAACATTATCCACCGCTATAACTATTGATACTAAGTTATTTGGTTTGAGCACTACTACTACGAGTTTTAAATTTGTCAGCAAAGATGAGGGGCTGTTTAGGATGACGAGCGGTTATATTGAAAAATATTACGATTCTGTTTTGGATAGAATTCATTTTGTGATTTCCGACGGGAAGGCATCAATTTCACCTATAACAGTGACTGTCTATAAGGAAATTAATTCGCAAGACTATATAATGCCAATTCATTCTGGTCTTTCAATTGATTTAATAAACTCGACAGTGACCACCAATCAAGATTTGGCGATTTTCCCGGGTGCAACAATCAATATCGACAAGGATTCAACATTTACAATAAATAACGACAAGAACGTTTATGTTTATGATATTAGCGATTGTGGCTCATGGTTTCCCGGTAGCAATTTAAAACCTCTTGATTATATTGGAGGCACCCAAAATGAGCCAACCAGAAAATATATTGATCCGGTCACGAACGAGACAATAACCTCCGTTCCTGATGCGATGATAGATGTAAACGGCACCATTAACGTTCAAAATGGCCATTTTTATACTACGAACAGTGGTGCGTGCGTAAAGTCATCCAATGGCAGCGGAATAGTTGATTTTAGTTTAGCGTCTGATGCATCTAATATTTACCAACTGCCCAATACTACGGCAGGTGATATTGAGAACACAAAAATGCCCGTCGTAAACGCCCGCCTTAAAAATGACTCATCTTTCGAAGGCACAGACGAAGAATATACGGATCTAGAGGCAGGCACGAGTGCTGTCATGGTCTACGACGCCGATCAAAAGAAATGGGTCAGAGAAGAACAAAAAACAATAGACGTTACTCTGCTGTTCAAAGACGAAACAAACACCTCTAATAGTTATTCCATTACCTATAAACATCCTACCGAGGCAACGGGATTTACTTTCCCGACAGCCGAGGAAGCAGGCTTTGCCGCTGATTCATTAGGTCGCATAGTCATAGGCTGGATTGATAAAGAAAACGGCAATTTATACGAGCCTGGCGACGAGCTATCGGCTAGGTATGAAGAGGCTAAGACTTTCTATGCTTATTACGGTAACTCATGGGTGAATATAAATAATGGCAGTTCCTGGAATTATTCATACGATTTCACCTCTGAGGAAAAATATCCCGAAGGCCTTGTTCAATTGCCGTCTCCCGATGGAACGACCACCAACTGGTATTTGTTTGAAAAAGACAGCAAAGGCAAATTGTCCGATTCCTTCAATTCCGCTCAAGGAACATATGGATTGTTCCATTACGATAGCTCGATATATGCACACGGAAACGATAAATATTATTTCATACAAAATGGTGTCCTGCTCGAAGAGGAAGGCGTTCGAGCGATAATAGTCTCTGGTAAGCAAACGGATTATTGCTATATATCTTCCGGGAAGGGTTTGGATAGCGATGGTGATTTGGATAGCGATGGTGGTTTGAAAAGCTATGTTTTAACTAGCACCCGCAAATACATTGCCAATGATTTAGGCTCTATGTCCTCTGGTTTTTATAACATTGACGCCAACGGCATAATCCATACCGAAGATCCCTATGTGGCGGGCAATAACGCCTGTTATTCCTCGGATGACACCGTAGCTTACGGCCATGGCTTATTTGCCTATAACGGCTATTACTACTACGCCAAGGAAGACGGCTCTATCGTGAAGTCTTCTTCAACGACTTATGAGACATTCTACGTCTATAGGACCAACAACAAGCAATATAACGGCGCTAACATAACCGCTGGCTTATATTGCTTTGATTCCGATGGACGTATGTTAGATCCTACCACCTTAAAGCCAATGGAGGCAGCTTCATGAACAAGCACAGCAAGATAGCCTTCATTTCTTGTGTTATGACCCTTGGGTTGGTCTCCGCCTTTTCTATTGGCTTATCTTCTTGGCTATTTGTCACCAACGTCGGAGGTTCGGCGGAAATTCATGGGGCGGACATAGACGATATAACCATAACCGGCATGTCCATAACTTATTCCGGTACGAAGTTAGGCAGATATTATTATGAAGAGGGGGATGATAACAAATCATCAACCGGGACCATAAAATACACCATAGACGTGACATACAAAGACCTGCCTTCCTTATTAAAGAGGGACAGCTTATATATGGTCGGTAACCTATCATTATGGAATAACTCAGATAGGGTGACATCCTTCTTTGATTCGGATTTCACATATATATCTAACAGCAATCCTTGGACGGTGGTGGAATCCACGTCCTCTTCATTATCTACCTCCGTGGATATATCTTCGTCGGACAATATAGTCTATGAGCCAACCGAGAATTTATTGACCTTGCCTAGCTTTAACTTTAACCCCAATACGACCTCTCAACTGATATTGACTTTTAGTTTGAAACAAGAATGTTTGCTAAATACGGATATAAGGAAAACATTGATAGACGAAAAGACCAAGTTCCATCTTTATCTTAAAGTTGGAGTTAATGACGTTTCGTCTACAGAAGGAGGAGAATGACGATGAAAAACCCTCGTAAGCTATTGTGGTTCTTATTACCTGCGGCCTTAGGCATCGTTTCGGTATCCATAGGTTTCTCCGCTTATCAGATAAACCACATAGAAAAGAACGACGGCACGGTAACCGAATCTTTATATTCCGTTAAGTTTCATTTGAATATACCTAGCAAGGATTCTACGGAAGATTCTTCTTCCTCCCCTTCTTCTATTACGCGAAGCGACATAACCTTCGAAGGCTTGGAATACACCTCCGGCTTGGATTTGATCGTATTGCCAAACGAATGGAATAATGGCTATACCTTCTCTGGCTGGTGCATCGGGACGGAGACCGCCTCTACGGGTGGGAATCCGTTTACCAAGGACGTGCACGTAAATGAATTATTGTCTGCCTATTCATCTAAACTAAGCGACAATATCATCCATCTATGGGCTAATTGGATCACGAACGCGAAATCTTAAGGCAAATCCTATTTGTGGTTTGATTCTAGATTGAAAAGAAGAGAAAAACCGCCCCTTCCTTTTATCGGAATAGGGGCGGTTTTTGAACTTCAATCAAGTATTAGCTTTAGCCTTGTCCTAGTTTTGATTAGGCCGCAACCACTGCTTTGAAATTAATTGTGATGAGATTTTGGTCATTAACGTCTATTTCGTCGTTTTTATTCCAATCAGTGCCAACGCCGGTGCCATTGAGCTTTGTTATTAATGATTTGTAGTTATCTTCAACATAATACATATTGTCATAAGTCTTGCCATGATATGTGGTATCGCCGGTTGTGTCGTAATGAATTGCCCAATTCATATTTGGAAGGGCAATCGCTTTTCCGCTTTCCCAAGTATATTCATCAGAAACGCGAGTGAAAACTCCGTCATTGTCGCTTGTTGCCTCGTTATCGCAATCTGTAAATTCAACAATTTGAGATAAATATCCAGTAAGAGTAATTGTGTAAGTTAGCGTCGGAGTCTTCGCACTAGTGGTGGTGCTATCAAACTCCGAGGTGTCGTGAGTGGCAATCAAATTTGTGCCTTCGACTTTTTGTTTGAATTTAACTGAGCCTCTATCTAAATATAGATAATAGTTGTCATTGCCAGTAACGGTTATTTTTCCAGCGCTGGCATAGCTAGCGACTTTGACGCCGATGTTGGCGCTCTCGGTCGCGGTCCCGGCGTAGACCCAGGCCGCGGAGGCGGTTCCGACCAAGGCCAAGCAGGCGGCCGCGGTCAGCATTTTGATTTTGGATTTCTTCATTTTCTTTTCCTTTTTTCCCATTTTGGGCGGAGGGGCCTTTTGGATTTTTGCACAACTTTTCTAACGCCTTTGTCAATCGGTTGAACATCGTTTTCTAAGCGATATTTTGGATCGTTAACAAGGTTGGCGGCAAAGAATCAGGCCTCTCTTTTTTCCGAGAGAAATTGTAATTCTCCCCCCCTAGATTTCAAGGAGCAACCGCGCGCATGTGTAAGTTTTTTATTTAAATTCCCGTTTTTACGTAGTTAGGGAGTTTTCTTTTGGAAACGTAAAGAACTGGGAAAGAATAGGTGTTTTTTTAAGGTTATAAAACGTTTGTCATATGCGGTTTTTCAATTTGGTGTTTTTGAAACCGTCTAATGGCTAATAATTTCTATTTTTCATTAAAATGCCGGAAAGTTAAAAAGAACCAGAGGATTCAAATCGCAAAGACTCTCTAAATGCCTGTGTTAAAAGTTTCTTAGGCGTTTCTTTTGCAATACGTCCGCTAAACTTGGGCGACTACTTTTCATACGGTGGCTTCAATTGAGACAAACTATCGCTTTCTATGTTCGCGATGACTTCTTCTTTGTTTATGAACATCGTCATGTACATTGGTAGATATATGACATCGCCTTCAGCAGATACGTTGTGATTAGAAAACACCAATGCGCGTTTGAAAAAAGATGTGCTCATGAAATATGTCAATGCGGAGTGGGTTTTATAATCTTTGCCAGACTTTACTTCGATTGGCAAAAGATTTTCCTGATATTCTACGAGAAAATCGACTTCGCCATGCTTTTTGTTATTGAAATAATAGTTTTTGAATCCATGGGCGTGTAGTTCTTGAGCCACGAAGTTCTCGAAAATGGCGCCGCAATTAATACTTTCTCCTCTTTGTATTAATTTGGCCACAGTCGAACTTCCGTATAAGGATGTAAGCAATCCAACGTCCGAGCAAAAGAATTTGAATAGATTGCTCTTTTTGCTGGCTTCCAATGGGATTTGGAATTCGGTTACGTTATACGACGGTATGGCAACCCCGGCGTCTATAAGCCAATTAAAACTGTTTTCGTAACGATCAAATTTTAGATTTTTGTCCAAATCCGAAAATTGATATCTTTTGTTTTTGGAACTCAATTCGCTTGGGAGCAATTCGTAAGTTTTTATCAACTTGAGCCTAGATTTTTCCTCGTACTTGGTGAAATCTCTTTTATATTCTCTGATTATTGATTGCTGGATTTTCATCACTTTGTTCAAATCCATTTCGTTTATATAGCATTGGACGGCTTCGGGCATTCCGCCAACGATCAAATATCTATAAAAGGTATCGATGAGTTTTTCGTGTATTCCTTCGTCGATTTTCTCTCTTTTTAGACATTTGTCTTTCAAATACGAAAGCATTTCTTCACTTAGGCCATTGGCGATGTAGAACTCCTCTAAATCCATTGGATACATATCCAGCGTTTCCAAATAGCCTACCGGAGCAGAACGCAGAGAAGTAAGTTCTACCCCCAACAATGATCCGCTGAGAATATACTTGTATTCGCTTTGCTCAGCCAAAAATTTAACCATTGTGAGCGTTTCTTTGATTTCTTGTATCTCATCCAAAAAGATAATCGCCCCCTTTTTAAGAGACTCAGTTGAAAAGAACCTCAATGTTAGCAAAAAGTCATTTGCGCCATTTGGCAAAGCCTTTTCAATCGCTTCTTTTGCCATTTTGTTTTCGACAAAATTGAGTTCGAAGAAATCGACTTTCTTTTCTTTTAAAGTTTCTCTTATCAAAAATGATTTACCTGTTTGTCTGGCTCCGGCAATCAATAAAGGCTTTTTCCCTTCATCTATCCATTTTTCAATATTCGGCTTCAATTTTCTATATAGCATAACGACCAAACTCCTACTATATGAATTTTATTGATATTATCGGATAACTCAAGACTAAAATATAAATTTTTGCCCCCTTTTCCAACCAAAAAATAACAAGTTTTGCCCCCTTTTCCAACCAAAAAATAACAAGTTTTGCCCCCTTTTCCAGCAAGCAGTGCACTGGTAATTGCACTGGTAACCTGAAAGTAGACACGTCTTATAAGCCTAAGACACACGTGGATTAGCCTTGTGAGACTCACCTGCCCGCGCCCGAATTCTAGCAAGTTATAATTTAGATCAGGACGTTTATGAATTGTTAGTAGCCAAGCGATGCGAGACATTGGAAGAGCCTCAAACACCTTATCTCCTCCGGCATCTCGCATCAGCTTGCTCAGTTTTTCGTTTTCTACTTCGTAGGGAGACTTCATATTTAGGGTCATTTTGGGTGTTTTGTTATTTCTAACGGATTATCAGAATTGGTTCAGGGAAAAAAAGAATCATGAAATCATTGGGACACAAAAGCGCGGTTGATAACGGGAAAGAAATGAGATTGTCATTTTAAAAAGTCCAGTAAAATGTCCGCGGTCCCCAAAAAAATCTTTTAGGCAATCAGGAGCTATTTTAATATCAAATGATGAGATATGGTCCTTAGGTCGAACAATTAACGCGTTTATTACTGCTAGCGATCAGGCGCCTTTGTTCTAGAGATCGCCAAAAGACCAATAACATCAATTATCGTCAAAAAGATTCATTTGAACGCAAGCGTCATCGAATGTAGTCGAGTCGTTAACCGCGTAGGTAAAGAAACTGATAATTGATTCGTAATCTTTTACCGCGCTATTGGCAATTCGGATCAATTTGATGCCATACTTTTTGCAGATTTCTTCTTTTTGGCGATCTAACATAGCGGTTTTCTTGCTTCCGATGTGCTCTCCGCCGTCTATCTCGAAAGCCACAATGGTGCGATATTGGCGCCTTAAGAAGCGGCCGTTAATGGCTTGAACTATGACATCGAATTCTTTTTTCCCTATAACGTTCAAATCTTCAGCATTGATTTGTTTTATCGCATTTTTAACCGGAACGTTTCTTTCAATTCTGAACTTGGGGTTCCCGTTAAAATATGGTTTTATAGTATCAAAGAAATCTTTTTCGTTTTTAGAATCGTTGGAAAAATCATAAGAAATAATAGCGTCGCTTTTTGGGACCAAGACTTCCCCGTTTTTAAATACATAATCCGACAAGACCTTGATGTCATTGGCATCATCGCCGCTTAATTTGTCGATGGCTTCTTTGTCGCCGACGAATATTAATTTATCTTTGGCTCGAGTGACGCCAACATTAATAAGTTCATGGTTGTTTTTGATCCAATCCATTGTCTTCTTACTTGTCTTCGCCGACAAAGCGGCAGACATGATGATTACCGATTTTTCCGAGCCTTGTAATGTATGAATGGTTCCTGCCGTTACGTTCTTTACGCCCGCCCGGAACAAATATTCATTTATCAAGGCTGCTTGATTCACGAATGGGGTGATTATACCCACATCTTTGTATTGATTGCGTTTTATGATTTCCGCTATTTGCGCAGCTTCTTCTTTATAAGAATTTCTCGCATTGGGGTTATTTGCATTTTTGACATTGCAATATATTAAATCCCCAGAAGAGTCATTCAACAATTCAAGTTGTTCGCCATAAAACCTTTGATTAACGAAACTAGCAATCTTTTTGCCACATCGATAATGATATCTAAGTAAAATGTTCTTAGAATTATTGTCTTTTCTAAGCATCGTAGAAAGAATTGAGTTGTGAACATAGTCGTACTCTTTGGAAACTCCATATCTTTCTAACAAATTTTCGTTTACGTTTTGTTCAATAACCGTGACCGGTTGAAGTTGGTTGGTGTCTCCCACCAGCAACAAATCGGTACCTCTTACGACAGGAATTAAGGATGTGGCTATATTGCATTGACCGGACTCATCCATAACAACTAAATCGAATTGTGGCTTGGGGCTTCCCAGCTTATCGCATGAAAGATTCGTGCAAATAACGATTGGAAAAATGTTGAGAAGCCTTTTTAAATTTGCGTCATCCTTTAGCCATTTGTTAAATTGTCTAACTCCTTCTTTTAAATCCTCGGTGTTAACAATATCTATTAACTCTTTATAAGTATCGTTGGACAATCTCTTGAATCTCAATAAGGACGAATAGTATACGTAGTTTTGGAAATTCTTGTCTTCCGAGGCTGAGATGGCATATTTCAAAACATCTTCGTTTTTGATTTTCTTAAATGCTTTATATTTTGCATACTCATTCTTTATCTGGGCATCTAGTTTGGCGTTGATTTGGCTGATTGCGGATAGGCTTTTAATTTTTTGGAGGGTGTCTATTTTGTCTTTTAAGTCGATTTGACTCTCATATTCCATAAGAAGACTCTTCAATTCTTTAAAACTGGATAATGACTTGTTTTTGCTCGCTTCGGTAAATTCTTCTTTAACTTTGCTCTTTTCGTGTTTTGAGACAAATTTTATGACTTCTCTAAGCTTTTTTATTGCCTCTTCCATTTCGAGATTGTTTCCAAGCCTAATCATCGGGAAAATAATTTTTTCCCTTTCGTTTGAATACGGCTTTTTGATAGTCATCGAATCACTCATCTTATTGAAGATGTCGGACACGGGATGATTGTTATTCGAGCAAACCAAAACGGTTTTATCGTTATAATAAGCGCTTAATAAAACGTTGAATATGGTTTCGGTTTTGCCGGTTCCTGGAGGGCCTTTCACATATGTGACGTGATTGACCATCGAATTATAAACAACCCTCATTTG
The DNA here is from genome assembly GCA_963598795.1 of Alistipes shahii. GTDB lineage: Bacteria > Bacillota_I > Bacilli_A > RFN20 > CAG-826 > UBA4951. The sequence continues at coordinate 3,480 of CAVBUY010000010.1, read as the reverse complement.
GTCTATGTTGATTTTATTCTTGTTAAATACGACGAGATTTACATCTTTTCCTGTTCCGCTGCGATTCTTGTTTCTGCCAAAAAAGGCTTTCAAGGGAATTGTTAGCCTATTTTCTTGGTCCATCTGATAAATGGCTTCGAACGCCAATTCAACGCCACGCTGGCTATTGCGCATCAAGAAAAATATCGTTGGACGCGTATTAACCTTTTCGTTATTGTGGAAATTTTGTTTTATCAATTCGATATATTCTTTTTCTTTTGCGTCATAATTTTCACAAAAAACATCGGGATCCATATCCAAATACATTCCCAAGGTCATTTTCTTTTCTTCTGAAATCAAAAACGATTTATTGATGGATGATTTATTGGATATATTAAGCGTTTTGTTTTTGAAATCGAGAGTTAAAGTGCGGTATGCTACAACATATTGCTTGTCGTTCATATCTATTGAAAACTTGTTTATGGCCAAGACTTGGTAACGATTGATGATTTCAGCCTCATATTTCGGCCTTTTGAATACTTTGTCCAGTAGGGAATCGAATTGCTTTTCGTTTAATCGATATTCACCTTTTTTGGTTAAGGCATTAACGTCAATCCCATCAACCATAACAATTTCTTTCAAAAAAGGGTCGTTGTCTAGCCTATAGCAGTCCGAAAGATATTTAAGGATGTTGTTGTCAAAATTAACTACATCAAGGAAGTTAGCTATTTTTATATCGGCAGTGATTTTATCCAATAAGGCTTTGGGCGTTTCGTAGTAGCTTTGCTCCAATATCGATGCAGACTTAATCCCATCGATGTTTATAAACGGGGATTTTTTATTATCAAATACGCTATTGCTTTTGAAGGGGTTAAATATGTCGCAATATATCCTGCCTTTTTCACAATTTATATCAATGACGCCAATATAATAGTTTGTGGATTCGCCCTTACTATTAATATAGGAAATATCCAACCATTTATTGCTAATGACGGCTTGGTATATAGAATTCTTTACCGATAATTTCACAAACACAATTATCAAACAACGATTGGTAAATGCCAATCCATAGAATCGCTGGATTCTCAGAATGTTAGTTGTCAAATGATGCGAGATATTGGAAGAGCCTCAAACACCTTATCTCCCTCGGTATCTCGCATCAGCTTGCTCAGTTTTTCAATCTCGACTTCATTGGGAGACTTCATATTTAGGGTCAGCTTGGACATTTTGTTGTATCTGACCTCCATCTTTTGTCCTGCTCCCTCGAATCCTAGAGGGAATGAAATTTCAGGGTTCTGTAGAATTTCTCCTTGACCACCCTATGCGATCTTTCCACCTTCCATCTGTGTTCGGGGGTTCTGGGGCGGATGCATTTGTGATCTATGCCACATGATTCACGGAACGAATCCAAAAGGCATGGTCATTCCCCGAATTTCGACTTGTTGCCCTTCACGGCGACCCTGTCGGTGAATTCGGAGCCGTTGTCGGTCTGAATGGTTTTCGGCGTGTATCCGGAGAAGGCGATGGCCTCTTTGAGGCCGTTCACCGTCTCGTGCATAGAATACTCGTTGAAAAAAGCTCATAACCATGTTTTCACATTTCAACACGGGTTTGTCCACGAAAAAAGAGGTGTTAAAGGATCATGGTTGATTCGATGGAAAAATAGGCTGTATATGGAACGGCGGAAATCTGCATTCACACAGAAATTAAGAAACTCCCAGCAAACTTCATTGTTGCTTCATTATTATTTTTAAAAAAACTCTTAATTGCATGTAAGGGGTACGTTTCATCTGGCCGGATAAGCGCCAGCGTTTTTTATTTCCATTAGGCTCATTGCCCCGATATGTATGTCTTTTGATCTTTGTCGAAAAGGCAGAGTCGTCTGAATTGATTTGTCTTATTTCCTATGAACTTTTCGTGTTCTTCGTTATTTGTGGTTCTAGTAGTCGGTTATGGCTTTCATTTCCGACTATCTTGGTGGGCGTATAGAAAAAGGCAATAAAACTTTTGCATAACGCTTGAATTATGTGAAACAAAATAATATATTTCTTATAGTTTTGTTACACACAATATATCTATGGAAATTGCGAAATTATTACAGGAAAAGAATCTAATTGAATCCAGGTTAGAAAAACTAATCTTTGGTTCTGTTGAAGTGAGGTCGAACAAGAACAAGAAATTTATATACGTTCATTTCCGGGACAACGGCAAATTAAGAAGCAAATACGTTGGTGAATATTCTTCTGATTTATATAACGTTATTTTGGAAAACAACAATATCGCCAGAACATACAAAAAGCGTTTAAGAGAAATAAAGAGAGAGTTATCAAAAGAAAACTATGTTGAAGAGGCGATTAGTAAAGACGTGGCATTAAACATTGATTTAGCAAAAAGAAATATCGTTGAATCTATATATAAACAAGCAATGCTAGAAGGTGTGGCGACAACATATTCTGATACCGAGACTTTGGTCAACGGGGGAATCGTTAACAACATGAAAGCTGACGATGTGCAAAAAGTCATTAATCTTAAACATGCGTGGGAATTTATTCTTTCTAAAGGCGTTATCGAATACCCATCCAATTTTGCGCTTGTATCTGAAATTAACGCAATTGTCCAAGAAGGATTAAGCTATGACGCTGGTAACTTAAGAAGCGTGCCTGTTGCTATTGGGGGAGCGAAATACGTTCCACCCCTTCCTTTTGAATCGCAAGTGAAAAAAGACATATGTAACATTATTAATTCGGGTGAACCGGTCTTAGACAAAGCAATAAATGTTTTGTTATATGTCAAAAAGAAGCAGCTGTTCTTAGATGGAAACAAGAGAACTGCAGTTATATTCGCTAATCATGTGTTGATCAAAAACGCCGGCGGATTAATCGTTGTTCCCGCCGAATTAATAAATGAATACAAGAAAGTTTTAGTGGCCTATTACGAGGATGAAGATCAAAAAGGCGAGATTGTCAGATTCTTAAAAGACAAATGTTATCAATCGTTAAAATGAGAATGACAGCATTTTGGTGTGTTGTCTTTTTCTAAGAACGCAATGGTTCCACATGCATCGAAATAGGAATGCATAACCTTTACTCGCGGGACGGGCCTTTTCGCTATCATAAGCAAAGTATGGCAAGCCTTTTTAAGAGATTAAAATATGCCTATGGTTTTAAACACCCTAACGGAACCCTGCGAACGCCGTTTTCATCAACAGTTTGCTTTATTGAATTCTAAATAAACGAAACAACTTGCCATTCGTCAATTAATATAGATCTTTCCCATCTGTTTAATAAAGCTTCAGATGCATTGTTGGCAAGCGCAACGTATCGGTTCCTTTCTTTTTCATTAAATCAATGATTGTTTTTGCGAGTCTTTTTGCAATTCTTGATTTACCACAAAATTTAGGGCCAACTATTTGAACAACACCGACGGTTTTTAAAAGGAATTCTAGTTCTTTATCAAATGATTTTTCGATGTACTCTTTTTCTAAGTTGTTTTCCTCACTAG
>CAVBUY010000009.1:0-45690 GCA_963598795.1 Alistipes shahii | reverse complement strand
CACCGATGCCTCGGTCTTGTCGAGCGTTATGGACTCGAGCGCGACCGGCTGCTCTATGAAGTAGACGATGATCGATTGGAGCCTGCAAGTATTTTTCGAGGTAAACGTTACTGATGAGGAATTGCCTCTCCATTCGGATGCCGTGCCTTTTGTCACGAAAATGCCTGCATCGTCACTTCCGACTCCTGTTGCGCCATCGCCCATGGTACAGTCTTCGGCCGAGTAATTCAAAATTATTTTTCTGATATTTTTTGCTGATGAGACCGTAAATTTGCCGTTTGCATAAACGCGTACCCCTTCGCCTGTATTGTAATATGCTGCTGGATTTGAAGCACCGGCTTTGTCCCAGGAAATCTCGAATATTCCATTTTCATCGATGGTCTCCATCGTTTTGCCGTTCGAATATTCTTTTTCCTTGAATGTTATGGTTTTGCTCTCCGGCCATTCAACGGTCAGTTCGTATGTCGCGGACTTACTGCTGTCGAATGTTGATGTCGCGGTTATGGTCGCGGTTCCGTCAGAAACGGCGCTCACTTTGCCGCTGTCGTCAACTGTGGCAACGGACGCATCGCTGCTCTCATACTTAACGGTAGTTTCAGCCCCACCGTGGATCGTCACGGTTAATAAAGCCGAGAGGTCGAGAGTCTCGCCAACTTCCTTAGTTCCGCTGGTCTCGGAGAATTCCACCGAGACGACTTCCTTTATGGCCTCGAACTTCGGCTCGATGGTCATATTTCCAGTCGGCACCGTGCCTTCTGTATAATCCCAACCAGTGAACTTATAGCTCGTCCCGTCGGTGTCGTTTGCCTTGGTCGGAGTTACGTCCGGAGCGACGATCTTCTCGTCTTCTTTGACGGTCGTAGTGGTTAAAGCATCGCCATTTCCGTCTAACCAAGTGATGGTGTATTTCTGTATCTCTACCTCATCAAAGATAGGTTTCACGGTTATGTCGCTGTGAAGTGGAGAATAAGTCACATCCCACTGTTTGAATACGTATTTGTAATCTTCCGTGGAATCTTTGGTTGGATTGGTATCTGGATCAGTCGGTGTCTCGCCGGCGTTATATACCTTTTGGTCGAACATTGTGTCATCGTCATTAACCCAGGTGACGGTGTATTTATCCCATTCCGCAACCAAATCCAAATTGGCTTCGATCGGAGTTATGTTGGTTAATTTGCCGTCATTAGGCCCAAATCCGGTATACCAGCCCATGAAGGTACGTCCTTCTTTGGTCGGTATAGGCAAGGTCGCGTATCTATGCGCGTCAACATGCATAGGGTTGTTGAAATCTTCGGGCAATGTTCCACCGTTGGCATCGAATTTTAAAGTATAGCCGTCTTTGTTTCCGGCATACACTCCGGTGCTCTTGCCATCGATGTACCAATAGCCGTCTTCGCCAATATAAGGCGTATTGCCGTCGTTGCCTTTATCGCCTTGTTCTCCTTTGCTACCGTCTGTGCCTTTCAATGAGCCGACTTTGACCCAAACGCTATTTGCTTTGGTATAGAAATCGAAAGTGTCGGTGTCGATATAGGAATCGCCGTCTTTGCCTGTATTAGAAGAAGGCACGCCGCTTCCGGTTAAAACGGAGTATCCGTCGGCTCCCTTTTCGCCTTGGATGCCCGTTCCGTCTGCGCCGGTATCGCCGGTATCGCCTTTATCGCCTTTGATGTTGCCTTTCTTATCCCAAGTTCCGTTAGCTTTGACGTAGAAATCGAAAGTGTCGGTGTCGATATAAGAGTCGCCGTTGAAACCTAAATCATTCTCAGGTGCTCCTTGACCGGTACGAACAGAGCTTCCGGCAGCGCCAGTGGCACCGGGTTGACCTTGCTCACCTTGTTCGCCCTTCAGATTGCCTTTCTTCTCCCAAGTTCCGTTATCTTTGACGTAGAAATCGAAAGTTTTAGTATCGATATAAGAATCGCCGTCTTTTCCGAGATTGCTATTTGGGGCGCCTTCTCCAGTGCGGACGGAAGCCCCATCATTTCCAGGGGTGCCTTGCCCAGCCGAGCCAGTGGCTTTGGTGCCGGTATCGGTATCCCCGATCCACCAGTTTCCATTTTCGCCTATACGCGGGGTTTCCCCGTCAGCGCCTTTGATGTTGCCTTTTTTCTCCCAACCGCTGGATTCTTTTACATAGAAATCATAGTTATCCAAATCAATGTAGGAATCTCCGACTTTCCCGTTATCTTCATTAGGTTCGCCATGGCCGGTTAAAACGGAAGCGCCATCGGCCCCGTCTTGTCCCTTGGCGGAGATATTGGTATCGACGCCATCGACATACCAATTTCCGTTTTCGCCTATGGTAATTACTGGGGTATGTCCGTCGGGTCCGCGTTCACCTTGAATGCCCTGCTGGCCATCCTGGCCGTTAGTGACGGTGAAAGTAGAAGTGGTCTGATCCGAATAGGTGATGGTGTAAGTGTCCACGTTGTCGTTAGATCCGGTCTTTTCGATGGAAACTATCGAGACTCCGTCTTCTCCATTATCGCCTTTGTCGCCCTTATCGCCTTTTCCGCCTTTGATGTTGCCGTTGGCGACCCAAGACCCGTCTTTCTTCACGTAATAATCAAAATTATCAAGGTCGATATATGAATCGCCGTCTTTGCCTATTTCGTTAGAAGGGTTGCCGTTTCCGGTCAAAAGGGCGGTTCCGTCCTTGCCGTTAATTCCGTCACTTCCGTCGCTTCCTTTATTACCATCACTCCCCGGGGTGCCAGTATCGCCTTTGATGTTTCCTTTCTTATCCCAAGTTCCGTCGACTTTGACATAGAAATCGAAAGTGAGCAAATTGATGTAAGAGTCGCCATCCTTGCCTAAAGAAGAGTCAGGGGTGCCGTTCCCGGTCAATACCGAGGTTCCGTCGGCGCCGGGCTTACCGTCATTGCCGTCGGATCCATCTTTTCCGTCGTCTCCCTTATCGCCTTTGTCGCCTTTGCTTCCGGCGGCGGCAACTCCGGTGTCGGTCGTTCCGATCCACCAGTTGCCATTGGTCCCGATATAAGGGGTTTGGCCATCAGAGCCATCTTCTCCGGCCGCGACTACGCCAGTGTCGGTATTCCCGATCCACCAGTTGCCGTTTTCGCCGATTGTTGGGGTGTTGTTGGTGACTTCGTTCCCGTAATCCGGGGCAACGATTGAATCACAGCCAACCAACGCCAAAAGAGAAGCCACGGACAATATCGCAGCTTTCAATTTGGAAGAATTCTTTTTCATCAAAAAGGTCTCCTTGTTGTTTGATAAAAATGTCTACGGATAATTATGCTAACTCATATGAAACCTTTTGACCAACATATTTTAATTAAGTCAACAAAAGAGTAACCTTATAGACGTTATTAAAGGGGAATGAATATGATTTCTTTGCTTATAAATGCCAGCGAATCTGCCATATTGATCGTAGGATATATCGCCACTTTCTGCTGCGCTGCCGCGGCCTTGCCACAAGTTATCAAGGTGATAAAAACCAAAAACACCTCCGACGTCAACCTATTGACCTTCTCGGTGTTGACGCTGGGCTTCATATTTTGGTTCATCGAAGGGTTATTGATGAACCATTGGCCCATGATAATCGGGAATTCGATAGGCTCTGTATTCCAATTGATAATAATAGGATTCAAAATCTATAACCTCGCCTCCAAAAAGGAAGGGAAGAAGAAAGAATGAGGATAATCTTCGTCAGGCACGGGGATCCCGATTATCTTAACGACAGACTCACCGAGAAAGGGAAGAAAGAAGCCAAGAAAGCCGCGGATAGGCTTTCGAAGCTTTCCATCTCTTATCTATATTCCTCTCCGCTAGGACGAGCCAAGGAAACCGCGGAGTTCTTAGCCAAGAAAATAAACATTCCTATGGAAATAAAGGATTTCTTGAGGGAAACCCCTTGCTTTTATTTAGATAATGAAGGCAAGCAATTCGTTTTAAGAGATCGTTTGCCATCGGATTTTTGTTTTGATCAAACGATATACGATGTCCATAAGTGGGAAGATAATGAAAACGTGAGGAATTCGTCCTTCCCAAAATGGATGGATGAGATATATAGGGGGATGGATGGCTTATTGGAAGCCCATGGATATAAAAGGAAAGGCGATATGTATGAGGCTATAAATCCCAATCACGACGTGATAGTCATATTCGCCCATTTCGGTTCGATATGCGCTTGCTTATCGAGATTGACGGACATTTCCCCTCAATTGTTATGGCATCATTTCATATGTAGGCCTTCTTCCATCACCACCGTTTGGAGCGAGGAAAGAAGAAAAGGACAAGCCATATTCAGGATATCCAACTACGGGGATACGGGGCATCTAAATGATGATAAGGACCCGAATCTCTCTGGACAATTCTGCGAATGCTACGCCGATTACGACAAACGGCATGATTGAATAAATTTCCTGGCCAAAAATAACGGCTTACCGGGGATCTGAAAGCCATAAATAGTCATGCTCTTTTAAGAAATTCCGAGCGACTTTTCGTTGAATTTATAAGAAATTCCGAGCGACTTTTCTGGCAAAATATAAGAAATTCCGAGCGACTTTTAGGGAAATGGCCATGCTTTATCAAGTTTCAAAGGATATGAATTATGCCGCTTTTATTAGATTTCATCGAATATATAATCAAAAATCATTCATGAAAACTATCTTAAGCATATGCCTCTATTAAAAAAACGCCAACTCAGTGGCGTTTCATATCATCATTTATAGAAATCGAATTTCTGCTCTCCGGCCAATTTATAGAACGAATCCATATAGGAGAATATTTCGTTGGAATATACATATAGGGAAGACGACAATTTGTTGTAGTCTTCTATTTTGTATTTCGCATCAGTCAATAAACTCGTATCGCCTTCATAAGCGACGAATTCGAGGCTAGATAGATAATCTATGTCTTCTAGATGGATCAAACTCCCGTCAACGGAAGATATTTCGTAAACCTTGCTTGGATTGGTCCCGTAAACGGTGAATTTATAACCGCTTAGATAAGGGGAGGCAAACGCCGGCTTATTCCCGTAATAATAGTAAGAAACGCCATCGACATATATAAAATTGTTGGAGATAAATACGTTATTCGTTCCCGTTTCTGTCTTAAACGAATAAGACGAATAAGACCCACCACTTACTTGACTGGCACTGGTGTTTACCCTCATAACGTCCGAATCAAAGATCGATAAGGCGTTTTTTATATCTTCTGAATCGTTAGAACGATAGACGTTCAATAAAGAACCAGGGGCCACGCCCAACGCGCCGTCTTCGTTACAAACCTCGGTCACGTTCTCGGAATTTAGTTCCTTGCTCCAAGATAAAACATCGCCGAGCTTTTTATAATATGAAGAATAATAGGTTGAATCGTTGTCGCAATCGAAAGATATGCTCGAATGCTTGTTTCCGTAATTAAAGCCGATATCAAACGAGCCTTGCCTAGTGAATGTCGCCTTAAAAGTCAAACAATCTCCGCTTTCTTGATAAACCAATTCGGCGTAATCCGTTAAGTAAACGGTCACGTCGGCATTTTCCAAAAGAATGGCGTCCGCGTCGAAAGAAAAGGAAGAAAGATCCATTTTAACCCCGTCTTTGTTATCTTTCATAACTGGGCGGACAGTCAAAACGTATTCTTTAAAAGTGGTGACGCAATAGGTTTTGACTAAATCACCGCTTAGCGAGAAAGAAGGACAAGCTACCGTTTCCCCTTCGTCCGATATAAGGGCCAATTCCCCATAAATCTTACTTATGTCGCCACTCGTTTGTTCGCAAGCATACATAACGATTGGCAATATCCCGATTAAGGCCACGCAATTGAATTTCTTTAACATAAACCAATTATATCCCTTTTAAGTTAGAAAGCCTCGAATTCGTTGTATCTATCCATGTTATCTTTGATGGCTTTGGTGGCTTCTTCAACGTCTTTCATATCTTTCATCGTTATTGTCTCGCCGTTTTTTAGCTTTATTAACATCGTCCCGCCTTTGAAACTCTTTGTTTTTGGGCTAAGGACACCGGTTCTTTGGAAATAATTGATGAAGTTGACGTTTTCTATGTCTTTTATCAAAACGACGGCTCTCCTAGCCCCAGTCAATATTATCTTGTCCTTTTCTACGATTAGGGCCTTTTTGGCTATGAATATATATCTGATCATAACCGCTATATCGATAAGGACCACCAATAATGGGGTTGAGGCGACAAGGCAGTTAGAAAGATTCAATGGATACTCATCTGCATTCCCTATCAAGATGAACCAGAAAACCACGTCCACTATCAAAAAGACGCCTCCGAAGAATATGAAGGCCGCAATGGGCAACATGCTTTTCTTAAATACCATTCCTTTACCTCGCGAAAAGATTATACCAACATGCGTAGGAAAGGCAAAAAGCCGATGAGGGAATGCAGTGGAGAGGAAATCGCCCATATTTCTTCGATAATTGACCATCGCTTATGGAAATACCGGCAAAGCATATGATGAAGTAATGATTAAAAATCATTTACTTTTGTTTTAATCGGTCTAGCATTTTTAGGTCATTGGGAGATTAAGCATGAAAAAAGCTAATTGCATATTGGTCTTGGCCGCGGCAGGGTTACTGCTCGGAGCCTGCAACGAAGACCATTCATCAGATTCATCAGACTCTAGAGAAGAGCCATCTTCTTCGATTTCCGGCTCAGATAGCTCGTCTAGCTCATCTAGCTCAAGCTCAAGCGATCAGAAAACCGACTCTTGGAGCGAGGAAGACAAAGCCTTGATGAAGGAATATTGCGGAGGGGTTTTGCCTTATCCCGCTGGATTCGTCGGAGCGGCCAGCGTTAGGGTTATAGAAGACGAGGATACCGGAACCAGCTATCTAGAGATAACCAACAGATCGAGAGACAACGTCATCGACGATTATTATTTGGATTTGGAAAAAGATTCGTGGAAGGGAGCCAGGGATTATTCCGGGAACATCAAAAAGACGGATTCCAAAGGAACGCCGTATTACGAATTGGTGAAAACCGACGAAAATAAGGGATATAACCTCATTTATTTCGTCGACACCTCTATGGTCGCCCACTATAACGTCATCCAATGCTATAACGACTTCGCCAACAAACTAGTGGAAAAGGATTGGAACGAACAAGAAAAGAAGGTCTTGGATTCGACGGTTACTATAGTCCCGCCGAAAGTAAAGCTTGGCGAAATAAACGTCGTTTCGGCTTATGGGATGGACGCCACCAGATGTTATGACCAATGCGCCGTGGATGCCACCGAAACAAACGCTAGCATTTTGAAAGCCAACGGTTGGTCTTTGGACGAGGAAGAAAGCGAAGAATCCGGCGTTTACGTCTTATATAAAACCGTAAACGAAGAAGAAAGGATCGAAGCCTATCTTTTCTATAACAGCGGAAATTTCGTGGTCTTCAATTACATATACACGTTAAGGGAATCCGCCACTTGGCCAAGTGAAGCCACCGCCGCATTCAAAGAAAAGACCGGATTTGAGATACCGGCATTCAACAACGACAGCGGATCCATTGAGAAATATTACTATTACACTAAAAACAACGTCGTGACCATCATGGCCCAATGCGAATGGTACGTCGACAGTTATTTTGTCAAGGATCTCACCAACAAAGATTTGGTCTTTTACCGCGAATCTTTGCTTTCTAGAGAACTCTATACCGACTGGGAAGAGACTTTCTTTGTTAGCCCGTTCTACGTAAGGGACCAAGCCTATAACGACATTTTCTGCGTCAGCTTCGGGGAGTTAGATGAGAAAATCCATTCTTTCACCACCGGCTGGCCAAGTGAAATGGTCGATAACTTCTTAAATAAAAACAAAATAAGCGTGGCTTGCCCGAGCATAGATTATTCAAAGTTAGGAAGCCCTAAGAGCACCACCCGCTATGAAGTGGCTAACTATGAAGACGTCTATCCAACTTGGCTAAAAGCCGTCCAAGAAAATCCTTCTTCTTACGGCATTGAAGATGAAACAGATACGAAAGCCATCGAAGAAAAAGCCAAGGAAAAAGCCAAAGAGAATTCCTATATAAAGATTTCCATCCGCGATCCGGAAATTAGGATCGACGAAACACACACCGAATATAAGGTCGACCAATATTTGGAAGAATATATGAAGAGCTTGGGCTGGAGCAGGACTAACGGATACATAGGGGACACTCATTACGATATCGCTTATGAAGATCCGACCGGAGAATTCTTGTTCGCCACGGATTTAGAAAGCGGCAAAGAAGGTATTTGCACCGTGACCATCACCTATGGTTCGGGCAAGACCCACACCCCGGTATTTAAATTCGAGGAAAAGCAAATCAGTGTCTCTTCCGGCGACACGGCCAAATTAAGATTAACGGTCGACATGTTGCCCTATAAGGTGACTTACGAATCCGACAATTCTTTAGTCACGGTCGATGAAAATGGAAATGTGACAGTGAGCGATGAAGCTACAACTAACACCACCGCCACCATCACTGCCTCATTGACCGATCCAAACGGCAAAACGTATTCGGACACTTGTGTTATCACCATCACCGAACACTACGACATAGAGAAAGCCATAAATGCAGTGGCTAAGGCCTATAACAAGCATTTTAACTTTGACGCGGATTCCGATTCGGCGGCCAAACCGGAAAAAGTGACGGTCTCCAACGTGGACGAAGGCACCGTCTATAGCTATTACACTTTTAATGTCAATCCTTCTTCCGTAACAGAAGACGAATTAAAGGCCTTAGTGGTCTCCACTTTGGTTCCGACCGGATTCACTCACGAAGGAGAAATAACCTGGAACGACGGAGAATTCGCCGATGGCATAGAAAACAAATGGCTCGGCTACGTCTGGGAAGACCAATATGGCAATGGCGTGGATCTTATGTTCTACGTTTATACCGACTCATCCGGGAACTTAGCCCTCAGGGTAATGGCATTCCCGGCATAATGATTCCCAGAAAGAAAACAAAAGCGCCTCTTTGGATAAATTTCCAAGGGGCGTTTTTATCTGTCCGTTTTATCCTTCATTAAAATCAGCCTATTTCGCGTTTTTGGGCAAATAGACCGATTTACTACCCAAAAATTAGTACTACAATATTATCTCGTGCAAACGAAAGGTAATATCATGCAAAAAATCAAAAAGTTGTTTCTTTTGGCTTCGGCCACTTTGCTGCTAACTGGGTGCGACAATCCCGATTCCAGCTCAGATTCCTCTTCTTCAGAGGATAGATCGTCAGCCAGCTCGGACATCATGCTTCTGGATTGGAGCGAGCAGCAAAAGGAATTGTTAAAACAATATTGCGGGGAGGTTTTGCCTTATCCTTCTGCCTATGCGGACCAAAGTTCCATCACTCTCACCCAACAATATGACGAGAATACTTCTACCACCTACTTGCTTATCGCCGAAGAAAGCCAGACCTTCACTTTATCCGATTATTATAAGGAATTAGAGTCCGCCTCTTGGAAAGGGGTACGCGATTATAACGGGAACATAAACCAAGTCGGCTCCGACGGGGAAACATATTACGAATTGACCAAGATAGACGCGGAAAGCAAGAAAGGCTACGAGATAATATATAGCCATTATTCCGAAGGAAACGAGGAAACGGACAAGAAGTACAACTTAATAAGATGCTTCAACGATTTAGGCTACGAAATAGATAGCGAAACGGCTTGGAAAGACGAAGAAAAGGCGATATTCCAAAATGCCTTGACTATCGTTCCGCCCTTACTTAAATCCGGAACAAACCGCAAAGTAGACAAATCCGGTGAAGACATGGTTTACGTCTATGACACCTTAGCCAAGGATCTAAGCAAAGAAAACGCCGAAATATTGAAAAACGACGGCTATGTCTTAAACGAAGCCTTAAGCAAAGACAAAGGCTCATATGTATTGGAAAAGAAAGTTAGCGAGAGCGAGACCATTATCGCTTCCTTATTCTATTCCGGAGGCAATATCGCCACTTTCGCCTACCAAGTGGAAACCAAATATTCTTCCGAATGGCCTTCGGCCTTGGCCACCGCTTTTAAGGGAAAGACCGGATTCGATTTGCCGACTTTCTATTCGAGCGTCGGGTATTACTATTACACCAAGAAAGGCGTGACCACCATTTATAGCTATATCAGCGATGCCTCCGCCTATTACACCAATCTCCAAATGACTTTGGAAAACCTCCTTGTATTGGATAACAACCACAGCTGGTTCACCGATTGGGAAGAAAAATACTATATAAGGCCTCAAATGGGCTATGACCAGCAAGTTTCTAGCCAAGTCTTCGGCTATAGCTTTGGGATGTTAGACAAATCTTATGACGATATGATCGATGGCTGGCCAACAGAAACCATAGACAAATTCTTAAAAGACAACAACATCGAGGGAACTTGCCCGGCATTCGACGTTCTTTCTTTATCTTCCTCTTCCAAAGTCCGCGTGTCCGCGACAAACTACGATGACGTATATCCTGCGATTTATGCAGCCGTAAAAGCCTCTCCGGAAGATTATGGATTGTCAGAGACCGCGACCGAGGAGCAAATAAAGGCCAAAGCCGACGAAAAAGCCAAAGAGAAAACCGAATTGAAGATCAAATTCTACGATAAAGGCGTTTATGACGAGTACGGCGAAAGCAAAATCTTCAAGGTTTACGACAAATTGGAAACGACTTTGAAAGATTTATGCTGGTCAACGAATTTCGAATACGACTATAGATATACGAAAGCATTCGAAAACGCCGAAGGGAACATCCGCGTCGGAATCGGCACTTACGCCAACGTTACTACTTTGACTTTGACTTATGGCTCTAATAAGGCCCACACCCCGACCTTCCGCTTCGAAGCCAAAGAACAGAGCTTAAACGCCGGAGCTTACTATAATTTGGATTTGTCCATCGATATGCTTCCGCTAGATAAAGTCGAATATTCTTCGGACAATAGCCTAATAAGCGTAAACGACAAAGGGCAGGTGCATGTCTCTTCGGAAGCCGAGGGTGGAACCAAAGCAACCATAACCGCCACCGTGAAAGACGCGGCTGGAAACACCTATTCCGACACTTGCGTAATAACTGTCTCCGTTTCATATACAAAGGAAACTGCGGCTCAAAAAGTCGCCAAGCTATATAACGATTACTATAACTTAACCGAGTCCGACGAAAAGGCCGCCAAATTAGAAATAACCTACAACGACGATTGGGCAATTTATTATTTCAGAGTCCAAACCGAATTCGCCACTTTCGCGGAATTGGAGGATTTCGTCGACAAAAACTTGGTTCCTAGCGGTTTTAAATCCTATTACGACACCTGGGAAACCGACATGGCATATGATGATGGCACCCAATATGAAGGCCATTCTTATTCCTATATGGATGAAAACTGGAATAGCATTTCCATCAACTACAATGTCTATAAGGACTCTTCAACCGACAAGATAGTTCTTTATGTTAGAATCGCTTAATTAGACGATAATAAAACGACGTTTCAAGTTATTGGGACGTCGTTTTTTTATAGCAAAGTAACGCATTTGGCTTTAGACAAAAATCAAATCGATTCGAAATCAATGCTAATCTAAGGCGTACTTGAACACGTACGTAAATTTAAGATAATTAACTTGATGGGAGGGAATAAAGATGCCAACTACCAACGTGACTGAATTAAGAAAAAACCTTTTCAATGCCATCGATTCGGTCATCAAACACAATGAGCCTGTCTATGTAACCACCAAAAACGGAAATGCCATCATAGTTAGCGAAGACGATTACAATTCTCTCATGGAAACCGTTTATGTCATGTCTCGGCCAAAATTGGTGAAAAAGATCAAAGAAGGCGAGAAAGAAGACGTTGCCAAGATGAAAAAATACGATCCAAACGAGGAATGGTAAATGTGGTCGGTCGTATTTACCGAGAACGCAGAGAAGGAAAAGTCGCTTTTAAAAAGAACGGGGCTTGAGAGAAAAGCCAAAATCCTATTATCTATCCTTTTGAACAACCCTTATCAAAATCCACCGCCATATGAAAAACTAATTGGCGATTTAAATGGATATTATTCACGAAGAATAAACATACAGCATCGCCTTATTTACAAAATAGACGATAACAGTCATATAGTGGTCATCCATTACATGTGGTCTCACTACGAATAACAAAGGCAAATATTGCCTCATAGTTTTTTAGGACATCTATAAATCGATTTTTTCGCTTTTCAGTTTCAAATGACGCGAAACAAAACGTATTGTTAGACGAACGCATCATTTAACAGCTAACAATATCCAGACGGATATGCATAAAAACAGGAAAAATGAGATTTTGATGATAAATTAAGCCGAAAAATATTATGTTTTTACAAAGTATTTCTAGTTTGAATAGAAAAACTAATGAATTTTATAAACTTTTTTTGGTAATATATAGTTGCTGAAGGAATTTACGTTATGATAGTAAGAGAAAGTTATATAGAAAAATTAAAACCATTTATAGACGTTAAGTTGGTTAAAATACTCGCCGGAATTAGAAGATGTGGCAAATCTACAATCTTGGAGATGTTAGAGCAAGAACTTATTTCTCGTGGCGTTGATGAAAAACATATAATCACAAGAAAATATACAAGCGAAGATTACGGCAAGTCTTTTTCCTCTAAGAAAATGTATGAAGAACTAAAATCTTTCATGGTTGATGATGAAAAATATTATTTCTTGCTCGATGAACTTCAGGAAATAGCCGGTTGGGAAAAAGTTGTCAATACTTTGCTTGAAGATTACAACACGGATATTTATGTAACCGGCTCGAATTCAAAACTTATGAGTAGTGAGATATCCACTTATTTAACGGGTAGATATATCACAATACCTGTTTATACTCTTTCGTTTAAAGAATATTTAACTTTTAAGAACAATCCAAGTAAGTCAACCAAAGAACATTTGCAAGACTATATTCGTTACGGCGGTTTCCCATTGGTTGCAATAGCCAATTTTGATGAAAAATCCGCATATTCAGTAGTGGAAGATATATATAATTCGGTTGTAGTCAACGATATAACCAACAAACATCAAATATCTAACATAGATTTGTTCAACCGAGTTGTCAGGTTTATAGTCGAGAATGTTGGCAAAACATTTTCCGCCAATTCGATAGTGAATTTCTTAAAATCTGAAAAGAGAACTATATCGGTCGAAACAATATACAATTATTTGGAATGGTTGGAAAAAGCATTCGTAATTTATCGTTGCAAAAGATATGACCTACAAGGAAAAAACGTTTTAAAAACACAGGAGAAATTTTATCTTGCCGACCAATCTATAAAATACGCTTTGTATGGATTTAACCCAACAAGCATAGCTTCGACAATAGAAAACATCGTTTTCTTCGAACTTAAACGTCGTGGCTATGATGTCTATATAGGAAAAAACGCCAACAAAGAAATAGACTTTGTCGCAACTTCTCGCGATGAAAAAATTTATATTCAAGTATGTAGAGAACTTCCAAAAGAGTCAGATAGAGAAATAGCGAACCTTTTGGAAATAAAAGATAATTATCCAAAAACGATAGTTACTCTCGATGATTATGCAAGCGGCAATGTTAATGGCATAAAAATTGTTCACCTTGCAGATTTCTTGCTAGATGATTAAAAATCTCGCAAAAAGCGTTATGCGGTTTTAGGCGCATCCAAAGGATATGAATAAACCCGCGAAAAAATGCATTTTTCTAATCAGGGTGGTAAATGTGGTCGGTCGTATTTACCAAGAACGCAAAAAGGAAAAAGCGCTTTTAAAAAGAACAGGGCTTGAATATAGCCAAAATCCTATTGCATGTCCTTTTGAACAACCCTTATCAAAATCCACCGCCGTATAAAAAACTGATCGGCAATCTAGATAGATATTGTTTACGAAGAATAAACATGCAATATTGCCTTAAAACTTTTTCTAGAACATCTAGAAATTATCTAGAAACATCTAGAAATGCTTAGATATCAAATTAAAAAAGTCGCTTATTATCGGAATAATTATCTAGAAACATCTAAAAATTGGATTTTTTGGCATAAACGCACATTGCGACCATTTTATTGAAAATTAAGATCTTAAACGACCAATTGGCAATGAACTTCTTAAACCTAAAAGACATTGCTAACGGCAATTGGAACGTTATAAAAGAAATATCATATCCAGCCTAAGCAAAAGACTAATCAAAAAAAGCCACGCCCTTAGGACCGGTTTAATCCATTGGGCATGGCTTTCTTTTTGATTGTTTCTTAAATCGCGAACAATCTTTAAGTGAATTCGCGGATAGCCTCCGCTTATTTACTTTTTGATGGTTACTTCGTTATTTGAAACGTCGACCAGATATTTGCTCTTGGTGTCGATCTCTCCTTTTATGATAGAAGTCGCCAAGGCCGTTTCGACCTTATCTTGGATGAATCTCTTTATCGGTCTGGCCCCAAAGGCAGGGGTGTAGGCCGAATCGATGATCCATTTGCGGATATTATCGGAGAACTCCACCGAATAGAATTGGTCTTCCAGCCTCTTTTTGAGTTCGTTTAGCATCTTGTCGACTATCTTATACTGAACGTTTTTATCAAGCGGGTTGAAATAAACGATTTCGTCGATTCTGTTTAAGAATTCCGGCTTGAAGGTATGATGGAGCAATTCTTCCACCTTGTCCTTCTCGTTATTGAGGATATATTCGCTTCCCAAATTGCTGGTCATGATTATTATGGTGTTCTTGAAATCGACCAAGTGCCCTTGGGAATCGGTTAAACGGCCATCGTCCAAGATTTGGAGAAGGAGGTTGAAGACTTCGGGGTCCGCTTTTTCGATTTCATCGAACAAGACTATAGAATAAGGGTTTCTTCTTACTTTTTCGGTAAGCTGCCCACCTTCTTCATATCCCACGTATCCCGGGGCCGCGCCAATTAATCTGGATACGGAATATTTTTCCATATATTCGGACATGTCGATGCGGATTATGTTGCTTTCATTGTCAAATAAGGCTTCGGCCAAGGCTTTGGCTACCTCGGTTTTTCCAACCCCCGTCGGACCTAAGAACAAGAAGGATCCTATCGGCCTATTGGGGTTTTGGATGCCGGCCCTTTGACGCAAGATGGCATTGGAAACCAACGTTATGGCGTCGTCTTGCCCTATAACCCTCTTTTTTAATGTGTCTTTCAAATCCAAGACCTTTTCCTTATCTCCCTTGGAAATGCGGGAAACGGGGATGCCGGTTACTTTGGAAACGATTTTGGCTATGGATTCGGAATCGACGATCTCATCGACAAGCTTTTCCTTTTCAGAAGTCGAATCGGTGATTTCTTTTATTCTCCTTTCATATTCCGGAATCGTTTGATATTGAAGTTTACTGGCTTTCTCGTAATTGCCTTCTTGGAAATAGATGCCGAGTTGGATCTTGGCTTCCTCTAACTTGCTTTTTAGCGATTTAGCCTCGGCTATATCGGCTTTTTCCTTCTTCCATTCTTCGCTTAGCTCATTGGATTTCTCTTTGTAATCTTTCAATTCTTCGTCCAATTCCCCCAAGCGTTTCTTGGAAGATTCGTCGCTTTCTTTTATTAAGGCCACGCGTTCCACTTCTAAAGAGCGGATTTTCCTGTTCACTTCGTCTAGTTCAGTTGGCATCGATTCGATTTCCACCTTTATCCCGGCGCAAGCCTCATCGATCAAGTCTATGGCTTTGTCTGGCAAGAAGCGGTTGGTTATATATCTATTAGACAATGTCGCCGCGGATATTAAGGCGTTGTCGGTGATCCTAACCCCATGATAAGATTCGAACCTTTCCTTTAATCCACGGAGGATGGTTATGGTATCTTCCACGGTCGGTTCTTCTATCATCACGGTTTGGA
This sequence comes from Alistipes shahii, assembly GCA_963598795.1. Taxonomy (GTDB): domain Bacteria; phylum Bacillota_I; class Bacilli_A; order RFN20; family CAG-826; genus UBA4951. Next base: position 29,894 of record CAVBUY010000009.1, on the reverse strand, counting down.
AACGCCTCTCCAACGCCCTATCTTTTTCGATATATTGCCTATATTCGTTTAAGGTCGTAGCCCCGATGCAGTCTATCTCGCCCCTGGCTAACATAGGCTTAAGCATATTGGAGGCGTCCATCGCCCCATCAGTTCTACCCGCGCCGACGATAAGGTGTATTTCATCGATGAAAAGAACTATCTTTCCTTCGGATTCCTTGATTTTGTTTAGAACCGCCTTAAGTCTTTCCTCGAATTCCCCGCGATATTTGGCTCCGGCTATAAGAGCGCCCATATCCAATTCGTAAATCATCTTGTCTTTGAGGGTCTGAGGGACGTCGTTTTTGACTATTCTCTCCGCCAAGCCTTCAACAATCGCGGTTTTGCCTACGCCTGGTTCTCCTAATAAAATGACGTTGTTTTTGGTTTTGCGGGCCAAGATTTGGATTACTTTCCTAATTTCTTCGTCTCTCCCGATAACGGGATCGATTTTCCCAGATTTTACTTCGGCGTTTACGTTACGTCCGAATTTCTCCAAGATATTTTCGTCTCTGGAATAATCTTCCATTCCATTCATTTCGTTCATATATTTTGCCTCCTAAGAGTGTTTCTCTTTTTTGAAACACCTCTATTATAGGACTAGTTTTAGCACTCGCAAGTGTTGAGTGCTAATAATTTTGATTTTGCTAGGATTAGGGGCGTATTTATTAGAATGATTAGCTATATCTAAAGGTATGATTTCAGAAAACCAAAAAATAAAGACAGGGATTTTTGCCATATTACCTCGATATTTTCTTATAAAGTCTACGTTTTTATTGAAAAATCGACTCTTAGAATCCCATCAAAAAAACCTGATGACAAGCATCAGGTCTTATATTTACGGGGTTTTATTCCCCAGCGTAATTGATGACTATCGAGCTGTTATAAGAGGCGTAAGTTGTTTCGTCAATCAATTTGAAATAAGAATTGCCGGAAGGGATATTGTAAGTGTAAACGCCATTGTTCAATGTAGGCGTGACAATGGTTCCCGGATTGGTGGATGAAATGACGGAAGAAGAAACGTAACAAGAGAGGGCACCATTATATTTGGCGTCCTTTTGGGTGCTCATGGTAATGACTACGGAAGTCAATTCGCCCATAGTCGAAGAATTGTAGATATATCCCGCTCCTTTATTTTTGTTTCTGAATTGTATTTCCCCTTCGGCACTCTTCATTATGCTATCGCCCGCGAATTTAATGTTGTCTTTCACAAAGGAAAATTCGCCATAGCTCCCGAAATCGTCACCGGTGAAGGTTGTTGCGTGATCGCCTGGCTGAGGAGGTTCGATTTTCTCGTATTTTTCAATTTGGATCGCAAACATTCCATCGAATGCCGTATATTCGATTTCAATGGCATTTGTTTCGTGTATGGCAGTCCCATTTTCGGAATCGACCGTATAACCAACATTGGTCAATTTGGTTTCGTAAGAGGCTACATAAGCGTCTTCGTCGATAGAGGTGTCGTAATTCCCGTAAATCATCAAATATGTATCAGACTCGAGGACGTCGTAATTCTCGCCTTCTGCCAAAGCAAAGGAAGGAACGATGCTTTCATCGACGTTATCTTTGTTGAGGAATTCCGCGATCAACTCGTAAGGGAAAACTTTATAAACTGGGCTGCCCTCGTAATACCAGGCGAATATTTCGAAATATCCTTCCAAATAATCGGTTTGCACGTAGATGGAATCGTTGGTTCCCTCGATATCGTAATAATAGTAAAAATAGCCTTCATTGGCCTCGCTGTCATCGTATTCGAACCCCGCAACGGTCAATTGATTGCCGTAAGAAGCAGTCAAATCTCCACAGGCGGAATCATAGATTACGAAGCATTCTCCTTCCGTATCCGTTCCACTTGCTTCAACGTAAGAAGGAGTGATGCCTACGGGGAAAGGAAGGTTGGAGTATCCGTTTAAATATTTTTTCATCGCGGATATGTCGCTTGCAGTCCAAGCGGTCGGATTTTGGTCTCCGGATGAAGAAGACGAAGTGGCTGGGGTCGGCGTGACAGAGGAAGATGTTCCTGCATCGGAAGATCCGCTATCGGCCGGGGAAGAAGAGTGGTCGGGATTGGTCGTCTCGCAGGCAGCCAAAAGGAAGCTGACGGACAGCAACGCGATTTTCAGAAGGGATTTTTTCATTGTTGGTTCTCCAAATAACAACTTAATATATCATTTTTCCTCACAGATACACGCGAAAAGATGCGAAGAGGCGTGCATTTTTGATATTAAGGCTTATTTGATATCATATCTTTCTAATATATCCTATGAAGATGAGGAATTTGAGAAAGCGGCGATCACACTCTACGTATATGCCTTAAAGAGCCACAAACGGATTTATCTTTGAGGCGACCATCTGAAATACCCAAAATATGAGCGACAAGATGTCAAGACGGTAATTTCTCTTGGCTTGAAGAACAACCAACAAAACTATTTCGCATCCTAGCAACGGGAAATAACTTAATTGGAAGAAAATTATGTGATTTATACTGCGCACTTTTTGTATATTTTGTCAAACTGCGCAGTACAAACACTAAAAATAGCAGTTTTTCAGTCTAAAAAGCCGTTTAAACTGCGCAAAATGGCATGAAGCTGAAAAACTGCGCAGAATAATTTATCTAGATCAAGGCGTTCTTATGATCAAAAGAGAAAAATATTTAAAACAAATAAGACCTTTCTATGAAAGCGACCTAATTAAGATAGTAACCGGCATCAGAAGATGTGGTAAGTCCGTTATTTTGAAAAGCGTATCTGATGAGATTGCGACGAAAACCGACAACATCTTATATTTGGATTTCGAAGATGCCATTATTACGGAACTGTCGAAATACTCCTGTCTTTCGTTATGCAAACGAGAAAGAAAGGCGAATGTTATATCTTTTTGGACGAAGTTCAAAAGGTAAAAGATTGGGCGATTGCGGTCAAAACATTGAGATTACACAACAATTCAGTCTTCATTTCCGGCTCAAATTCCAAACTGCTTTCCAAAGAATTCTCCACCGAGCTCTCGGGCCGCTATGTCTCTTTTAGAATCAGACCCTTTATTTTTAAGGAGGCCAAAATTTACGCCGAGGAGTTGGGAAAAACAATCGATCCCACGGATTACCTTATTTGGGGCGGATTCCCGAAGAGATTCGAAATGACGGACATCAAAGAAACGATTAAGTACCTGAAAGATTTGGAGGATACTATCGTCATCAAAGATTTGATCAAGCGATATAAAATCAAGAAGCCAGAATTGTTCGAGAAATTCGTTCATTTCGTCTTAAGGAACAATTCTCGGACATTTTCTTCTAGATCGATACACAAATGCTTGATTGGTCAGGGAATAAATTGCTCATCAAACACGATTTGCAATTATATGCATTATCTTCAAGAAGCCTACGTCATCGATGAGATACCGCAGTATTCGGCCAAAGTGAAAAGAGAGTTAAACTTCAATCCGAAAATCTACGATTCCGACGTTTGTTTCAACTCCTTGAAGGTCGACGACGGGCGTTATGACCTTGACCACAACTTGGAAAATATCATCTATAACGAACTTCTTTATAGGGAATATGAATTGAAGGCGTTCGACAACAAAGGCAAAAAAAATAGATTTCATCGCGTTTAAAAATGGCAAAACCTATCTTATTCAAGTCGCCTATTCCATTTTTGACGAGAAGACCTATAAGAGGGAATTCGAGGCCTTCAAAGATTTGGACAACCTCAATCAAAGAATCATCATAACAAACGATGATATCGATTATTCCACTTCGAATGTAAGACATAACCGCTTCAAAGATTTCCTGTTGCTGGAAGATTTATAAGCAAAAAATAAAACGGATAGCATACGCTTATCCGTTAATTTCATAAGTGGTCGGGATAGCCAGATTCGAACTGGCGATCTTCTGCACCCTAAGCAGACGCGGTAACCAAGCTGCGCTATATCCCGAGCGAGAATGATTATACACCATTCTTTTCTTTTGCATTAGGAATAAATCCACGTGTTTCAATGGTTTTCGTAGATTGATGGCTTTAGAAGCTAAGAAGGAGTTTCTTTGACGTTGTTTTTCTCTCACACACCCATTGATTGCCTTTCCGCTTGGCTTAGAAAATCACGTAATCTATAAATGTCGCATCCGTGCAAGCATAAATAAGTTGTAAAAAGCGACCTAATAAAAAAAGTTTGACGTTTCAATCGCGTCAAACTCAGATTTTTAATGGTCGGGATACTCAGATTCGAACTGAGGGTCTTCTGCTCCCAAAGCAGACGCGGTAACCAAGCTGCGCTATATCCCGAGCGCCCCATAATTATACTCTCGAGAAAGGTCTAAGCAAGGCGCAATGCAATTCATATGGCAAGTCATGAAGCAGATAGTTTTTCGATTCGAAGGTTAAAGAAAAGAGGCAGCGCATGTCGCGCTGCCCCCAAATCTTTCAGCTTATGGCCCGCCCGACGCGATTCGAACACGTGACCCTCAGATTCGTAGTCTGATACTCTATCCAGCTGAGCTACGGGCGGAAAGCCTTATTAATATAGTCAATCCCCTTTGTTTTATCAACTAAAAAAGGCAATTGTTTTCCAATTTCCTATCTCTTATAAAAGGATTAGAATAGAAATTCTTAGGAGATAACTTTATGGCCAAAAAGAAATTGAAACCAATCGCTAAGGTATTTACCATCATCGGTTCTATATTGGGGGCGGTCATAGCCATAGCCGGCGGATACGTCGTTTATGTCTTATTGTCCTACAATAGGATCGGGGATACCAAACTAAGCATAGAAAAAGGCGCTACGAAGGAAAAACTCTCTGTTGGAGAAAGCTACACCGCTGCCAGCTATAACATAGGATTTGGGGCCTATTCCCAGGATTACACCTTCTTTTTGGATACCGGCTACGACGCAGACGGCAACCCCACCTGCGGGCATTGGAGCAAAGCTAGAAGCAAAGATGACGTCTTATTCAACGTCAACGGGGCCATAAGCACCATAAAAGAGCTCAATCCCGATTTCATCGCCTTCCAGGAAGTGGATACCAAAGCCACCAGATCTTATAAGGTCGACCAAGATGAAATGATAAAAGAGGTATTTACCGACATGGATCACACCCATGCCATAAACTACCACACCGTCTTTTTGCCTTACCCCCTTTATGATATGCATGGCTCGGTAAACGCCGGCTTAACCACCCTTTCCAAATTCTCGGTTATCGAAGCGGAAAGAAAGCAATATACCGTCTCCACCTCCTTTTCCAAATTTTTCGATTTGGACCGTTGCTTCTCCTATCAGAAAATGGAGGTTTCCAACGGCAAATACTTCTATTTCGTCAATTCCCATATGTCAGCATACGATGAAGGCGGAGTCATCAAAGCCAAGCAATTGGAGGAATTGAATTCTTTCTTGAAAGATAGGAAAGACAATGGCGATTACGTAATCGTCGCCGGGGATTACAACCATGACTTATTGACCTATAATCCCGAATATTCCTATTCTCCGAGCAATAGACCCTTTAAAGAGACCAAAAAAGATCCAGATTGGGTCGTTAATTGGTTCAATGAGGACGGCACGTCTCCACTGATAGACGGTTATAGCGTCGTGGCCTCCGACAATTCCCCAAGTTGCAGAAACAACGACATCGAATGGACTCCTGGAACGACATATACGTGTGTGGTCGATGGATTCATCGTTTCCGACAATATCTCCATTATCTCGCATAAGAACATCCAAACCAAAAACGGCAAAAAAGGATTGGACGGATTCGCTTATTCCGACCACGAGCCGGCGACGATGGAATTCAAATTGAAAGCCTAATGAAAATCGAACCCAAGCGGTTCGATTTTTTAATTATTTAGCGCATAAAAGAAGCTCGTCGGCAAAGTCAAATTCACTTTCATAAAAGTTCAAATACCGAATTTGGCGCGATTTCGATACCAAGTTTGGCCACGTTTCGATACCAAATTTGGCACATTAGTCTTTCAAACAGCCGATAGGAACTACAAACACCCCATCAGGTCTCTTATAACCATAACTGGTTCCGGATACAATCATTTTAAGATCTGGAAGACGTATTTTGTCTACGCTTTCATCATTATGATTTTTAATCAATTCCTCTATTTTGTTCAAGTGTTTGGCCGCTTCATCGAATTCATTGCTTCCGAGTTTGAATTCTATCAAGGCATACCTGCCGTCATTTAGATGTAAAACGCAATTGGCCTCTAAACCGAGGCTATCTCGATAATAAGAAACCTCGCCGCCCAAAGACTGGCTATATATTTTTAAGTCTCTTATGCATAACGTCTCAAATATAAACCCGAAAGTTTTTAGCTCGCATCTATAAAGAGATGGTGAGCCGCCTAAAGCGGCCACCGCAATCGAAGGATCGACGAATTCTCTTTTTCTCCCGCTCCTCATCGACGTTTTTGATCTTATGGATGGGCACCAGCCATAAATATCCTCGACGATAAAAAGTTTTTCAAGGACTTCTATATATCTGTCAAGGGTCGCTTCGCTAATCTTATTTGTCGAATTTATATCTTTGAGCAAACTGGTCTTTTTGGCCAATGTTGATATGTTCCTGGCATAACTCTTGAGCACCGCCTTCATCGTGGCCGGATTTCTTTTCACGTTGTCGACGCAATGTAAATCTCTGTTGTAGATTTGCTCAAAATAGTCTCTGGCTATGGCTAGCTGAGCTTCTTTGTCACCCATAAGAACACTGGCTGGCCAGCCTCCTCTGCAAGAGGCAAAAATTATGTCATCCAACGACAAATCGCTGTGGCAGCCGTTTTTCAGTTCTTCATTTTTGTTAAACAAAGACGACAATGACACCGTTCCATTGGACTCCTTGGATTCAAACAATGACATCGGATACATTTTCAAGGTCGAAATCCTGCCTGTGCCAGTATGGCTGCGAAGTCCGATTTTCGAGGTTGGCCCAGTCAATATGAAATGTCCTTGCCCGGGGTTCTCGTCGCAATAATATCTAACGGCGTCCCATAACGATGGAGCGTCTTGCCATTCGTCGATTAGTCTCGGCTTTTCTCCGTCCAGTAACGCAAGTGGGTTTATGTTCGCGGTCGCAATCAATTCGTCTTTGTTGAAGTCCCCTTGCAACATGATCTTGCTTTTGGCCCTTTGCAAAGCCGTCTTTGTCTTCCCACACCATTTGGGGCCTACTATGTTTGTAGCCCCGAAGGCCCTTAGCTTCAAATCGAGCTGTTTATCGGCTATTCTCGGATAATAATTTTGCTCTTTCATATTAAACCTCAAGGCTATTTTATTTGCATTTTGGTTTTTTCAATGTTTCATTTAGGTTTTTTTGCGTATTCCATTTAGGTTTTTTGTGTAAGACAATCATTTATAGCCACACATAAAAAACTTCTCAATTTAGAAAATGAAGGTTTATATGCGATAAAATCTAGTTTTTGACCATCGGGCCGACGATTCTCTTGTCGTTTATGACCACTTTTTTGTTGGTGGCTTTCACTTTTTCGAAAAAAGCGTCCGCATAAGGGGTAGTGGAAGCGAAAGAAAAGAGCTTCTTTCCGTCCTTGTCGTAATACTTATAAGCGTTCCCGTCAAATCCGGCGGCCTTGATGACTATGTATTTAATGTCCTTGAAAGAATATATCCTTTCCTTCCCGATCATCGGGCGATAGGAAAGTTCATTTCCTTCCACCGAAAGCCTCACTCTGGCGCTCAAAGGCAAAATAACGACCATAATAGCAGTCACCACCGTGACCAAAATCTGAGACAGCAAGCGATATTCCATATCCTTTGGCAACAAGAACCAAGCCAAAAAAGTTCCGATAACGAAAGCCACCACAAAGACGGATGAAACGGCTAACGTGGCTTTGGGCATCTTTAACACCAATTGGTTTGGCATCGGCTCGTTTCCCTTCCTTTTGGCGATGATCATTATCACCACCAATAAGATTAGAATCGCCCCGATTATAATTAACGGAATGTAAAATCCCGGACCCATTTGGGCCGTTTCAGCATTTTCTCCATTCTCAGTAGCGGAAGACGAATCAAGCAAAGAAATATCTAGCATGCCGTTATTTTAGCAAAATAAAGGGATTAAGTCCCTTTTGTTTTAAAAGAAAAAGGCGGAAGCCCGCCTCTTTCCTTAATAATTGCTTGATTCGATATAAAGGATAATATCTCCATTCGTATCGGTATATACGAAATATCTCAACGTGAACCTCGTAGAATCGCTTTGCCAATAGCAATAGAGGCATTCTTTGTCGGAAGCCGAGCTTTTCGCCATGAGCTTAGTGATATCGCTTATCTCGTCTTTTAAACGATAGGCATCATCGGTTGAATAATTCTCCCATTTGCCCTTTACGAAATTCTCGGGAATCAAAGAGTCTAAAACCAACGATTTTATTTCGTCTTTGGTCTTCGAACTTCCCATATTGACGGTCAATCTCTCGCCGATGACTTTTTTACCCGGGCTTATAACGTTTTCCCTCGTAAAGGTCGAAGAGTCGTATCCTAGATTAACCAAAAGGTCATTGATGTCATCAAGGATGGTTGAATAGCTAACTTCCTTAACGACGGTTATAGAACAGGTCGCGGCGTATTCTTTTCCGTCTTTATCATTACATTTCGCGGTTATGGTGACCTTATCTCCTGCCGCGGCCGAAGAAGTAAGGGTGACAACCCCAGAAGAAGAGACGTTAGCAATTGAAGTGTCAGAAGAAGAATAAGTCACTTCATAAGGCAACATGTTTTGATTGAGCTGGAGGGTCAATTTGTTGCCTATAGACAATTCATAGCTTTCTTTTCCGAATCGAAATTCGGGGGTATGGGCTTCTCCGCTTCCTTTGGAGATATAAATGCTGGTGTATCCGTAATCGGAATAAGGGGTGTTTTTGACTTCGATGAGCAAACTGCCGGTCGGATCTTCATATTTGCATCCTCCGCTTTCCGGGACCAAATACCAACCAGCGTTATATAAGGCCTCTTTATAGGCTTCGTTGACTTCGTAACGGGTCACCGAGTCCTTTTGTTCTTTGCATTTAACGTCATAAACGGATATCGTCACGCCTTTTCTGGCTTTTATTTGAGCGTAATCCCAGGCCAACGCCTCAATCTCTTCTTTGGAGAAACTATCGCTATATTGATAGGTGAACATAGCCAAATAATAGGCGTAGCATTCATCGAAATCCTTTTGGGTCACTTTGACATATTTGATGTCGTGCTCGATATTTAAGGAAGAAAGATCCAAGGCCGGGATATCCACCCCTTCTACCTCTATCGTTTCCTTTAAAGCGGTAGGCAAGTCATCCTTAGGCCAAGAGGAAGAGAAAGTGCTAGATGGATTCCCTTCTTTCAAATACATGATGAAGCCGGTGTCGTTGTCTTCGTCATCCCTTAAAATGTAAGCTTGGAGGCTTAATTTTTCGTCCCAGCAGAACAACTTGCTGGTGACGTTATCAAGATATTTTGTGTAATCAAAGCCCGAAAGCAAGTTTACGGTGTATAAGTAATAAGTCCCGTGCTTTATATAAGTTAGGTAATTGCCACCTTCGGAAATGGGGAATGAAGGAATTGCAGTACCGGTCTTTTCTTCCAAGGAAGACAAGAAAGAAGAAGGCCAAGAGGAATATGCCGTTACTTTGGGGGTGAAATAAACATAAACGTTATTCCCTTGATAATAACGGATGGCGATTTCTATATCCGTCCCGTCACTAAAGCTCTTTATGACCGTATAGGCGTTGTTTCTTGAAGAAAGGACGTTGCTATAGATATATCCGTCATTTTCCAAAACCGCGGCTATTTCCTTGGTTAAGTCCTTCGTTAGGTAATCGAACATTACCAAGGTGTCTTCGTTGGTGTTATATAGCGAATAGTCCTTCCCCAAGGCAAAATAAGGGATATCCCTGGTCGTAACGTATTCTATGGCCTCTTTGTCTTTATCGTTCCAAGAGGTCTCTTTTCTTTTTTCATAAGAGAAGCCATTATGGCAAATGATTACGTTATAAAGGGCTACTTCATTATTTAATTCCACATTTGAATGGTAATACATGATTTCATAGCCATTCTCTTTACCGTCTTTGGTAAGTTCATAATAACTATTTCCGTCATAATATTGATATTCGTTGCCTTTATAGTCTTTTTTGACTTCCCAGCCCTTATTTTTCAATTCCGTCGCGTAGCTTTTTAAAGTAAATGTCTCAGACTTATTCAATATGGCGAGATATTTGCTTCCCCCGTTATTTAGTTCCATGAAGGTAACTTCCCCGTTAAGCAAAGAGGGGTAAGGAAGGATTTCCCCGCAATAGGTGTTAAGGAAAGCTATTTGCTCAGCGTTCCATTCCTTCTTAATCTCTTCCGAACCGCTAGATGAAGCGGAAGAAGAGCTTCCGTCGCTAGAAACCGAAGAACTGTTAATATCTGAAGAGGAGTCAGGATTATTCTCGCATCCAGCCAGAATAAGAGCCAAAGAGCAAAGGGATCCAAACAATATCGTTTTCTTTTTCATATCAATCACCTCGAACTAGAAAATATTATATTCAATTCCTTGTAGAGACAAGGAAAGTTAGCATAAAGAAAACCATCCCGCTAAGATATGGGATGGTTTGTCTTTGAGACTATTCGTGGGTCAAAGAGAAGCGGACTCCAAGATCAGAAGCGTCGAATTCCAAGGTGGATAAATCGCCGCTTAAGGTTGCAGTAACCGGCATGTCTTCATCTTTAAACCAATCATTATTGGTATCTTCGAGATATCCATCAAATGAGAAGACCACGGTGTAGCTATCGTCGTTGGCGTTTTTGCGGATGGTATATTCGCAATCTAACAAATAGTCATCTTCGCTATCTGGCTCGGATACTCTTCCATGGACTGTGCCATCGTTATAGAAGCGGAGGTAGTCGACGCTATAACCGGAATCGTCCGTATCATTGCCGTACCATGTTTTAGGCATCATTAAGTCCATGGTTAGGTATTCGTAAAGCTTATAAAGGTCATTGTTAGAAGGTGTATTGGCATATAAATTGTAATCTGCGCCAATAAATAGATCTCCCCACCAGCAATTGTTGTCTTCAACGCTTATTTCATAGTACTTTTTGCCATCGACTTTGCTAATCGTGTAAGCGAGTCCGGAAGCGGAATCAGAGTATCCGCGATCGGTAATCGTGACGGTTCCGGACATTTCGTCGGTATCGCTTGGGTTAAATACGAATGAGTAAGAGCCGTTGCCGTAAGTGCCGTTGGCAAGAATCATATAGCCTGATTTACTCAAGACTGTCCTAAAATCATCGCTTTCGACATTCACGGTATAAGTTTGGCTATAAGTGGCATCAACGGATGAGGCTAACTTCAGGGTGTAGGTCCCTTCATTATAAAATGAAATCTCTATTGCGGATTGCTCATAGTCTTCGTCCCCGGAATAAATGCTGCTTTCGGTGTCCAGATAATAATCGTCTTCGTCAACTTCCGCACCATCGGAATCTAAAACGGTGACATCGATTCCTTTGCTGGCATCATAAGGCTTGAAGAACGGAACGAAATAGTTGGATACATCAATGTGGGTGGTGAATGTATCGCCATCTAGCATCTTGGCACTGTCATAAGAACCGTAATTGGCATCATAAACGCCAGATTCGACGTACCTGCGGATGGCCATGTAAACGGGATTGACGATTTTTTCCGTTACTTTGATGGCGAATTTTTCTTCGCAGTTTGCGGTTTTAACCGTTACGACGTAATCTCCGGCCTTATAAGCGTCTATAGAAAGAGTGTATCCACCGCTCGAATAATTTTTGCTGAAACTCACAAAAATGCCTTCTTCCGGACCGGTGTAGCTGGTTGTTGGGACATCGAACTCGATGTTGGCGGTATTGGGGCCGAACTCCACCGACAACTCTATGAAGCCGCCCGTATCCATGTTCAATGGAGAAGACTCGCTAACGACGTTTCCATTCGAATCTTTGAAAGAGATGGAGGTGAATTCGAAGGATTTGAGATCAACTTCGTTTTGGTAGGTTCTATCTCCTGCAGTTTGCGTTATCGTATAAGTGTCGGTTTGACTTGCGGTTGCGCCATTTGTCAAAGTGCAGGTGTCAGTCGAAGAATCGTAAGTATAATTGCCACCTGCCAACGTATATTGGACAAGAGTGACTTTGAGATTCGCCAATTCGGCGTCGGAGGCGTTGGCCACAACATCGACCTTCCAGAAAGTGAGAGGTTCTTCGCCGTCATCGTGTTCGTGATATCCGAAGCTGAAATAGAGATTTCCGTTTTCTTTGTAGCCCGAGAAATCCTTGTTGACGTTTCTTTGGGCAGAGGCAACCAAATCGGAGAAGAATCCCTCCGCGCCATAAGAACTGTTCCATTCCATCCAGTTGGAGAAATATGGGGCGACTTTGTTGTAAGTATCGGTGGCTTTGGCGTAGTTGCCTTCATTATCTTTTTCAACAGCTACAACTTTATTGTTGCCGTCCTTCATGACATAGACGATGCCACCAAAATATCCGGTGTACTTCATGGTGTCGCCGTTAGCGTCAGTTCCATAGACGTAGGTTGCGGTATTGTCGTCATCTTGCCATACGCTCACCGTTTTGTGATTTATCGTGCCACCACTAATTTTAGAAACCAAAGCGGAATACTTACGGTCTTGGGCTAGCAAGTCATCGATGGTGATATTGACCTTTTTGTCCTCGCTGCTAGAAGAGCTTGAGGAAGAGCTAGACGAACTGGAAGAAGATGAACTCGAGGACGACGAGTTAGACGAACTAGACGAGGAAGTCGGGCTCGAGGAAGAAGGATCTGCCGAAGACGATGCGGATGATCCGTCATCGGTAGTGCAGCCAGATAACAACAAGGCTGCCGCAAGAGGGAAAATCAGACTTAGTTTTCTATTTTTCATAGAGGTGTTCCTTTCAAGATACGCGTTATTTTTATATTTCTTGGCGACTTGTCAACAATTGATTGAATATTTAACTGATTTTTTGCAAAAAGATAGGAAATAACGCCGATATAACGCATAAATAAAAGGGGGCGAAAGAAAAAAGGAGGGTTTGCCTCCTTTTGTCATCCTTATCTTTATTTGGTGAGTTTCAAGCCGCAAGAGAAGGCTTTTTCTATCTCTTTGCCCACCGAATAATATTTATGATCCAAAGATGAATAGATAACGGCGTGGGCCTTAGCTAAATCCAATTTGCCGTCATCATCAAACAACGATTCATCAGCCTGCACGTTTTTGATGCGGAAATAATGCATGCCGGATTCGTCGTCCTTATAGACATATTCGCATTCCAAAGCCAATGGCAATTCATCGATTATCGGAGCATCCACAAACTTCGATTTGGTGGCGTGAAGACCGGTTTTAAGGAACTTGTCCTTTATTTTGTTCCCGGACACGATTCCGACATAATCGCATTCATTTATGGTTTCTTCGGTGGCTAATTGGATGACCGCGGACTTGTTTCTTAGGAAATTGTCCACCGTCTTATGTGAGGATAAGCATATCCCTATCATGTCGGTGTCTATGGCGGTTCCCCAGGCCGCGTTCATCATATTGACCGTCCCATCTTCATTATAGGTTGATATCATAATGACCGGCATGGGATAAATATAAGGCGATATCTTGATGTTCTTTTTCATAACGTTCCTTCTTTCCTATCTTATTTATCATATTCTAATTCCGTTAAACAAAAAATCCCGATTAATCGGGATTTGTTGCTTTCTTGGAGCATCCGGGCGGAATTGAACCGCCGAATTACTGAGTTGCAGTCAGTTGCCTTACCGCTTGGCTACGGATGCAGCGTGAATAAATATAGCATCGGTTAAGAGCGATAGCAACTGAGCGAGGGCAAAACTTTCATAAAGATGGCTGCCTTAACAAAGGAAAGCGTCCCTTTCCCGCCGATTGGCAAGAAGAGACGCTTTGAAGTGCGGTAAGAAATTAACGCATTACTTAGATATGTACTTCACGACAATTTCCGAAGGCCGCACTTGATTTACATTGCCGTTAGAAAACTTTACGCTTTCGGCAGAGCCGGACCACAAGCCGTTTTTATAGCCGTCAGCGGAAAGATTTTCCAATTTATATTCAGCGTAGGTCTTAGAAACCTTTAAAGTGATTTCCGTAATGCAGAAGCCTGAAGCAACACTAACCGTGAAGGTAGAGTTCTTATAAATGCGGAATTCGTCACTGTAATTGGCGCAGCTAGTAAACGAAATTGATATATCGTCTTTAGTGATAATTAACTGTCCTTGTGATTTTTTTGTTCCGTCAGGAAGGAAAGTTACCGTTTTGATTTCCACACCTTCAGCAATAAACTCAACCGTGACTTTATTTGTTGCGGCAGCATAGAATTTCATGGTTTCGGTAATATCGACAGCATCGCCACCATTCTTAGAGACTTTAACCGAATAGATTTTGAAGCCGTCTTTCGGAGCAACGTTCACATTGATTTCGTCTCCTACCTTAACGTTCTCGGTTTTGCTTAAAGTAACATCGCCTTGCTCAGCATTGTATTCCGCGGTTATCGTTGCAGCATTATCATGTAAGAAAGTAATGGCGTTCTTGATTTGCTTGGTAGTTCCATTGTTTATGTTGAAAATTCCAAACACAGTGACTTCTTTGCCAACATATGTGGAATCTATGCATTCGACGCCAGCAACTGTTTTATTGATATTGAAGGAACCGTCGTCTTTTCGATAATATCCAAAGGCGGAAGATGAGGTATACCCGCTGTAAATAGCAATTTCGTTGTTGTTATCGTCGATAAGCGTAGCGTTCCCATACTGAGCGATGGTAATTTCTTTTACTTTCGCAGTCACTACGTAAAGGTTCTTGTCATCGGTCGCGGTCATCTCGTTCATCTCGGCCACGGTCTTCTCGATCACGTTGTTCTTGGTCATGGTGACGCCGTCGGCAACGTCGATCGATTGATAATTGTTGAGATAAGTCAAGGCATCCATTTCGATTGAAGTCTTATAAGTTCCGTCGGTGCGTCCGACGATGGCGTTCTTTCCAATCGAGGAGATGGTGACACCATCCAATTTGACGGAAGCGTCGCAATTGTAGGCTCCAGTGGAAGTATCGCCAACCACCAAGGCGGCGGAAATGACTTCGTTTCCAGCTTCCCATGTATTGGCTTCGCGATTCGCATCTTTTGTGGCGTTATTGGAATCGGCCGCCCACTTGCCAGTCATATTAAGCTCGGAACCGGTGATGTTCCAAGAGCCGGTACGGGCGATAATGGCCTGCCTATCGGCGGTCAATTTCGAATTCTCTATCGTGACTTCGGTATCGTAATTGGTGTTTACGATCATGGCGCAGTTGTCGTTATCCGTGGTCGCGACCGTTATGGTTGAATCGATGACTTTGAATTCGCCTTTGGATTTTCCTTCCAAATTGTTGGTGGAAATGCCGAAAGTCGTTTTCGTATTGATGACGCAATCCGAAACGGTCAAATAAGTGGCGTTCGAGGCATGTATCGCAGCGGACGCTCCTTTAGGCTGCTTGGTATCGCTCAATTCGACATCGGAAAGGGTGAACGAATAGGCTTTTGCGACGTTGAAGTAATTGGTGCTATATTCATCAGGCTCCCAAATCATTTTGATTTTGCCGTTTTTGACGGTTATCTTTTGCCCTTCGGAAGCGACAAATACCGATCTCTCGGAAACGCTTAAAGTCTTTCCGTTAAGATCAACAACGGTTTCTTGTTTTGCCAAAGGAAGCGAACTGGCAGTTATATCTTCAATAAGTTTGTATCTTGCGACGTCGGCGGCTTCGACCTTAGCCACGAAAGTGTCGTCAATGGCATTCACTTCGTCATAATGCTCGACGAATTCGACGGTTACGGTCAATCCATCTTTGACCATTGGAACCGTGGCTGTGCCATCATTAACTGTGGTTTCGACGCCGTTGACTTTGAATGAACCGATGTCATAAGTATCAGCCGGGGTGACGGTGAAGGTGACGTTCTCTCCCGTGGTCGCTTCGGTCTTATCGGCCGTTACGGTACCGTTAACTATATTGGTCGGAATGGTGACGGAATGCTTTATACCCTTGAAAGTGGCGGTAGCGTTCAACCCGTCTTTTACCATCTTGACTGTGGCTTTGCCGTTTTCGACCGCGACAGTCTCATTATTTACTTTGAAAGTATCCAATTCGAAGTCATCGTCAGGGGTGATGGTAAAGGTTACATCATCGCCTTCAGAGGCTTTTTCAACGTCGGCTGTGACGGTTCCGTTTACAATGTTTTTATCAATGCTTACCGCGTATTTGATCTTTTCGACGGAAGCAACGGCAGTAAGACCGCCCTTGACCATGTTATAAGTGGCTTTGCCATCTTTTACATCGACGGTGTTGTC
Organism: Alistipes shahii; assembly: GCA_963598795.1. GTDB lineage: Bacteria > Bacillota_I > Bacilli_A > RFN20 > CAG-826 > UBA4951. The sequence goes on along the minus strand of CAVBUY010000009.1, from coordinate 13,565 downwards.
GTTGACTTTGAAAGTTACGAGAGCGTATCCATCGTCAGGGGTGATAGTGAAGGTAACGACGGCGCCAATTATGGTTTTTTCAACGTCGGCGGTGACGGTGACGTTGTCGGTTTTGGTTATGGTGACGTCGTATTTGATTGAGACGGCGGAGAAGGTGACGCTTAATCCGCCTTCGACCATCGCGGCGGTAGCCTTTCCGTCTTTAACCTCTACGTCCTTGCCATTTACCTTGAAATAGCTTAATTCGTAGGTGTCGTCGACTTTGACGGTGAAGGTGACGATATCGCCGACCTTTGCCTCGGTTTTGTCCGCGGTGACGGTGACGTGTTGCGCGGAGATGATGTTGACCTTTCCGGTCTTAACCTCCTCGGAGGAAGAACTACTGGATGGGGGGGTGACACTCGAAGTGTCGGATGAAGGATCTGGAGGGACGACGCTGGAAGAGCTATCGGCACCATCGCAGGAACCCAACATCAACAGCATGGCAGGCAATAGAACTAGAAGTTTCTTCTTTTTCATAGTTGTGCTGAATGTTTTTCCTTTCTATTGAGAATTTATATTAAGGCCGAAGCCATAATACCTAAAATAAGCGGAAGTCCGCAAAATGAAGCGAGTATGAGCCCGCAATATGATAAGCGATGAGGGAAAATTGATTTTCTGTCATAACTTTCTTTTGACGTTCAATGATAACTTACTTTATCAAAAGATAAAAGCCTGCCACATATGACTTTTTGACAGTGTATGAAATTAAAGAAGCGAAACATGCGATGAATACGCGTTGTTACGTTATTGCTATAACGGTTCGCCTACTTATCGTTCAGAAGATTGGGTTTGTTGGTTAGAAACACTGGAGCTATGCTTCGAAGACAAACGCCAATCATAGACTTGGTTTTTCGCCAAGTGCGATAATAAATTTCCGCCAAGTGCGATAATAAATTTCCGCCAAGTGCGATAATTTTGCTAAAAAGTGAAGATTTTATCGCATAATTTAAAAAACGCAAAAATGGCGTATCCGTCGTTCCAATCGGCTGTTTGAAAAATTAGCGATCAATCATTTTAAAAAAGGCGGACTCAAATCCGCCTTTTACTATTGTTTGGCTTCTTTTCTGCGCTTCTTCCTCAATTTCTTGGAATAGAGCTTTTTTCCGCCCAATATGGCGCCCAATGCGATAAATCCCGCTACCTCCACCGCGAATATCACGATGATGGGCGTGGTCAAAGTCCCGCCGGATTTGACGTTTTCCCACATCTTTAAAACGTAGGTGTTGTTTTCGCCATAGTCTTCCATGACCGCCAAAGAGGGAATCTGATTTAAGGAAGAGCTTTTATTTAGAGAATCCTTAGATGGATATTGGGCCAAGAACTGCCTTCCGACTTGGACGGTTTTTTCTTTTCCGTTAAGGTCAAGACCGGTCACGGTCTCGATTTCATCAGAATAGAAATAGGCCGATTTGTCCTTGCATTCGTCCAACGATCCGTCAAAGAAATAAGATAGGTCCCTTAAAGTCCATTCGTTATCTTTGGCTATTTCGTCCCAAGAAGAGATAACGTCATCGACATTAACGTGCCCAACGGGGTTATCGTCGTCATAGAACGTCGAGCCGATATAGGAAGACTCGCCGAAATCTATTTCGTGCTCCTTATTATCTATCGTGACTTTCTTAATTCCCGAGCCGTCTTTATAAACGTAGTTTTCATCATCATCGTAATAGAAAGCGTCTTCGGTGTTGTCATAAGCGTAAATTAGATAAGCTCTAGGATCATACCATTCCCTTACTAAGTCCCTAATGCCCTCGCCGGCGATAAAAGGGGTGTAACCGATATAATCCATGTTCCTCCCGGCATTTTCGGAAGAGGAGATGAAATCGATGAATTTCTGGGCGTATTCCTTGTTTAAACCATTGTATTTGAGCATCACCCAGCCGTCGAACCAGATGTTCCCGCCGGTCTCGGGGATGGAATAGTAAAGGTTTATGTCATATTCGCTTTCGGCCAAATCCATGGAGGTTATGGCATCTCCCGACCAAGCCATGGTTATCCCGGATTTCGATCCAGAGGCCACGTCAGTTTTTCCAGAGTCCACTTCCAAGCCATAGCAGTTTCTCTTTAAACTCTCCAAATTGGCCCCGACCTCATCGACCACGTTTTGGATGGTTTTTTCTTCCGCCTCGGGGAAGTAGCGCTTATTCAATGCATTGAAATCGTCGATGTGGTTGATGTTGTTAAAGATTATCGAATAGGAAGAGGAATATTCGTTTTCGGTTATATTCCCCGAAATATAGTCGTCCTTAAGCTTTTTGATCAATTCATCGTAGGTTTTGGTAAGCCCTATGGCATAGGTGTCCCTCACCGAGTCCTTGATTTGGAAGCTATCTTGGAAGTTATCGTGCCAAAGGGCGTTCCAATCGGAAAGCTGGACTTTGACGTCATCTGAGCTTAATTCCCTTTCTCCGTACAATGAGAAATCGGGGTTATAAGTAAGGCCCAAAGTGCCCCACATATATCCGCGGGCGTATTTGCTCAAAGGAACGTTTTCCCCGCTAGAATCCTTGGTCAATATCTTCTCAAACCAGTCTTTTAGGAAAGGGGAGGAATATGTCTCGTAATTGTCTTCCCAACCTTCGTATCTATCCCCGTAAAGCTCTTTTCTCTCATTTTCCGAGGAAGCGAAAGGCTCCAACAAATCCAAGGTTATCATCTTTTGGATCATATAGTCCGAAGGGGCTATAAGATCGTATCTCGAAGCCCCGGTCTGAACGGAATTGAGCATCGTCTCATTGGTGTCGTAAGTGGAATAAACGACGTTTAGGTTAACTCCGTCCGTATCATAGACGTATTGTTCGAAGTCATCGATCAAAGAGTCGCCTTCTTCGTCTAAGATATAGTCTTCGCAGTTATAGATATAAAGGGTGGTGTTGGGAGCTAGATATTTTTTGGCCTCGTTTCTTATTTGCTCCCCGATATTCAAATTGGAGCTTAAGCCCAAAGAAGCGGACAAAGCCAACAAAAACAATGCGTTGATCATATTAGTAGGCCCTCCCTTTGCGTTTTTTCCCTTTTTTGGCCTTCACGTTGTTATAGACGGTGATAGAAATAACCACCAATAAGACGGCCAAAAAGATTATGGTTGTCAAAGCCCTCAGATAAGGGGGCAATGGGTGCTTTTTGATGATGCCTTGGACATAAGTTGACAAGGTTTGTATCTGCGCCGAGCCGGAAAGCAATCCCGGGCCGCGGGTAAAAGCGGTCACGATGAAATCGTCCAAAGAAAGGGAAATAGAAAGCAAGAAGCCAGACATTACCCCTGGCATTATTTCGGGGATCAATACTTTGCGCATGGCCTTTCCCGGGGTGCAGCCCAAATCCAAAGCCGCCTCGTATAAGGCCGGGTCCATTTGGACTAACTTCGGCTTAACCGAGAGATAAACAAACGGGGTGGTCAAGACCAAATGCCCGATGAGCAAGGTCCAAAAGCTTAGCTCCAAGCCCTTGAAAATGTAGTTTCCGACGAAAACGAACATGATGATCAAAGACAAAGCCAAGACTATTTCCGGGGTGACGACCGGAATTTGGGTGGAGAATTCCATTCCGCGCTTAACCCACTTCTTGGATTCGTAGACCCCTATGGCCCCGATGGATCCGAGCAAAGTGGCGATGGTCGCGGATATGAAGGCTATTATCAAGGTGTTGCCTAAGGCCTTCATCACTTCCTTGTCGTTGAACAATTGCTTATACAAATCAAAGGAGAAATGATCCCAGCGGAAGAGTCCCGTCGAGGTGTTGAAGGAATAAATTATCAAGACCAGGACCGGAAGATACATCAAAAGAAGCAACAGCCAAACGTAGGTATTGGCCAATATGCGTTTCCAGAGAGAGGCTTTCTTTACCATAATCCGCCCCTCCTAACCGCCGCGTCATCCTCTTTTCTTAATTTCCTGGTGGCAAAGGTCGCCACCGCGATGATGATAAGCATTATCAAGGCCATAAAGGAGCCTTCGTTCCATAATCCTTGGGTGAAATCCAAATAGATGTAGTTTCCAAGCAAGGTTATTTTTCCTTCAGATAAGGTGTCGGATATGACATATGAAGACATTACCGGCATAAAGACCATCTCCACCGCCGATATTATCCCGGGGACTGATTGCGGCAAGGCGTTCCTAAAGAACACTTGGGCCGGGTTACAGCCCAAATCCGCGGCCGCCTCCATTTGGGAATGGTCCAATTTGATCATCGTGGTATATAAAGGCAATATCACGAATGGGAGGTAGTTATAGACCATGCCGATTAAAGTTGCGGTCCAAGGGTGCTTCCCTCCGCTTAATCCGATAGAATCGAGCAAATCCCTGGTAGCGCCGGTCCTAATAACGAAATTTATCCACATCGGCATTATGAACAATATGACCAAAACCGCCGGGACCTTGAATTTCTTATCGGCCAAGAAATAGGCGATAGGGTAGCCAAGCAACAAACATATGAGGGTGGTTTGGATGCCCATAAAGATCGAAAGGAGCAATACCGACCACTTGGAGGCGGAGGTAAAGAAGCTTACCAAAGCCGAGAAGGAAAGATTCCCTTCGGCGTCGGTGAAAGCGTACCAAATTATTAGCAATAGGGGGATTATGACGAAAAGCGCCAGAAAAAGCCCATAGGGAATGGAAAGATATTTCCTTTTTAAGACGAAGAAGCGGCGCTTGCCCCTTTCCTTCCTATTCGACTTCATATTCCCCTATTTCCTTCTTTAAGGCCAACTTGAAGGCGGATTTCTCAATGCTTACCGAGACTTGGTCCCCTTCGTTCCATTCGTATTGGGTGTTTATGACGAAATCTTCTTCCTCTTCGGTGCGGACGATGTCCCTATAGTGGTCGCCTTTCCATAAAGCCTCGATGATGACGCCATGGGCTTCTCCTTCTTCGAGGTTGTCGCTCAATTTCGGGGCGTCCAAAGAGCAGGTGACTTTGACCGGGGCGTTCTTGAGGTTGTATTTCTTGTTGGCTTTGGTATCGATGAGATAGCCTTCCTCATCCAAAACGGAGCCTTTGATCAATTGGGTGACGTCGCATTCGAAGGCGTCGTCCCCGATGACCACTTGGTTCAAATCGTTTATATAGGCGTCGTCCCAGGAGTTTTCGTTCAAGTCCTTTTCCATGACCTGGATATTCTCCGGAAGGACGGAAACGCCGACCTTTTCCCCGATTTCGTGCTTATCGTGGGAACGGCAGCTGACTTCGGATTTCTTGCCGATTTTTATGGTGTATGAATAATCTTCGCCCTTAAAGACGGTCTCGGTTATCACACCTGAGACTATGCCGTCTTCCGCGTTGCTAAGTATTATGTCTTCCGGACGGATAGCGACGTCCACTTTCTCATTTAAGGGGAAATCGTCGACGCAATTAAAGACCGCCGAAAGGAACCTTACTTTCTTCTCTCCCACCACCGTGGCGTTATAAATGTTGGATTCACCGATGAAGTCGGCGACGTAGGCGGATTTCGGTTCGTTGTAGATCTGCTCAGGAGTACCCACTTGGACTATTTCGCCGTCTCTCATTACCACGATCGTGTCGCTCATGGTCAAGGCTTCTTCTTGGTCATGGGTGACGTAGATGAAGGTTATGCCCAGTTTTTTGTGCATTTCCTTCAATTCGAGTTGCATCTCGATCCTCTTTTTATGGTCCAAGGCCGACAATGGCTCATCCAAAAGCAAGACTTTTGGCTCGTTTACGATGGCCCTGGCGATGGCCACGCGCTGCTGCTGGCCCCCGGAAAGGTTGGAAATCTGCCTATCTTCCATCTCTTCCATGTCGACGATGGATAAAGCCTTAGCCACCTTTTGGTCGATGGCTTTGTTGGAAAGCTTCTTCATCTTGACCTTGGTCTCGCCTTTTCTGTTTTTCACTTCCACCGGGACTTTCTTCAATTTCAGTCCGAAGGCGATGTTGTCATATACGTCCAGATTGGGAAAGAGGGCGTAATGCTGGAAGACCGTGTTAATGGGTCTTTTATAGGGAGGCAATTTGGTTATGTCCTCGTTGTTTAAAAGAATGGAGCCGCTAGTTGGTATGTCAAAGCCGGCAATCATTCTCAAAGTGGTGGACTTGCCGCATCCCGAAGGACCTAGCAAAGTCACGAATTCGCCCTTGCGGATATCAAGGTCGAAGTCAGAAACGGCCATAAAATCGTCTTCGAATTTCTTTTGGACGTGCCTGAGGGAGATAATCACATCGTTTTCTTCCATTTTTTCCCCTTATACCGGGTCAAAATCCCGGGGTGATTCCTTACCGAAAAAACGGGGGTAAAAAATCACGAAAAAACTATATAGATTTTTTCATGGAATACAACAACATTTTTTCGCATTTTATTTTAAGAGTTTAAATGTTGGCTTTCCTTCGCTATCATCGAAACAAAACCAAAAATAAAAAATATGGTTTTCACCTCAAGTTTTTCGTAATTGAAATCGAATCTTTTTTAGCCTAAAATCCCCCTATGAAAAAATCAAAGATTTCTTTATTGGTTTTGCCGCTTATCCTATCCATCCTTTCTTCATGCGAAAACACGGATAAGGAAAAGGCCATAATGCCCTATAATCAGGAATATGATTCCTCTTTGTCCACTAAGGAAAGATTGATCGATTTGGAATACGGTTTGTTAGAAAATTTCATCTCCAACGAAAAGAGCTTTGTCTTATTAATCCAAGGGGATGACGACACTTGCGTTTGCTATTCCGATTTCCTTTCCGCCTTAGATTCTTATATAAAGGATAATGACGCGCGCATATATCATATAAAAAGAGAAGACTTAGAAGAAAGCCATGGCATTAAACACCAAAGCAACGCGAACACCATCGCAATCTTTAAAGAAGGCAAGATAAACAAACAATATGTCTTCAAGGACTCCGATTCCATCATAAAGGACCAAGAAGCCTTTAATAGGAAGTTGGAATCGATGGTTTCTTGGGCCAATAGATGCTATTACGTCTCCGAAAGCCAATTGGAGGCCCTATATTCTTCCTCTTTGGCGGGTTTCACCATCCTTTTCGGAAGGGAAAGCTGCTCCGATTGCGCCTATATGGATTATTCTTTCTTTTCCGATTACTGCATGAATTTAAAAAGCAAGATGTATGTTTTCGACGCGGATAAGATAAGGAACGAAGAGAGATACCAATCCTTCAAAGACGAATATGGCTTATCCTCGCTTTATAACAAAGACTACGGATATGGGGAAGGGGTCTTTCCCACCTTCCAGTACGTCGTTCCGGGAGGCGAAAGCAAAGTGGATATGATAAAGGACATGGCCGTCTTTTTAAACGACACTTTAACTGACGAAAACGGAACATATAAGATTTCATCCACTTATTGGGATGGAAGTAGAACCCACGAATTCCTTGATGGATTGGATATAGAATCCAACTTATTGGGAAAAGAGATAGATTCTTCCGAAGTTTATAACAGGCGTTGGATTAATGAGAAAGCCTCTAGATACCATTGGCCTTTAATCGAGGAATTCATCAAGTTCTACGTCGGGTTGAACGAATAGCCTCTATTTCCATATCATAAAAGTTTCGATAATTTCTTAATTTATTGTTTTTATATCATCGTTTTTTCAACCTGAGCGAAAATCGAGAAAAAATTCAAGTTTTCGCTCAAGTATAGTTTGCGTTGACGAAAATGACGCTTATTTCGCTTTTATTGTCGTCATCATTATTGATTGCCTCAGTTTAGAGTCTTTAGCTGAACCGATTCAATTTATTATCAAAAAAGCCACATCCATAAAACACGATTGGATGTGGCTTTTTCATTAACGCCCTTAGTCTGCCAAGGTTCCCATCGGGTCCCAAGGGTGAAGAGGGGTAGGTTCTTCTAAGCAAGCCTTTCTTTCTTCTTCGGAAAGGAATTCTTTTCTGACCACCGCTTGGTAGACGAATTTGTCAAACCAGGTTCCGCTCATGGCGTAATACCCGTTTTTGGCGATGTCCGAGCCCCAGGAATTCTCGATCTTCCATCTATTGGGCTTTCCGTCTTTCTCGTTTACTCCGACTATAACCATGGCGTGATTCATCGCGGAATGCCAATAATCGAGCATGTCGGCCTTATCGAATTCGATGTCGAAGCCAAAGGCGTCCTTATAATTCAAAGCCTTGTCGTCCCAGGCGAAATGGCTTCTTTCCCTATAGAAAGAGACGTCGGATCCGAACCAAACCGGATATCCGGCCTTAAGCTGGGCGATGATGACTTCCTTCAAGCGTTCCATAGGGAGGTTCAAATGGTTGATTTTCTTCCCTTCGTAAACGTTTCCCAAATGCTCGATGGTGTAATTCTTATAGAACGGTTTCTCCTTGGTCGGGGAATTGATTAGTGATTGATAGCAATCTATCTCGTCCCCGATATATTTCTCAAAGAAGGAAAGAGGGGTCAAACCCTTTTCGATGTGATAGACATTGTCTTTGTCGGTCCATTCGTAGTCGAAGGATTTGGGAGGTACGCCAAAGGCGTTTAGGAACATGTGATAGATCTTTTCTATCGTTTCGTCCTTATCTTTCCTAATCTCGGTTATATCTTTTCCTTCGTTATAGGCGTTAAAGGCCCTGGCGGCAAAGCCCCTAATGGCGGCGTTTACCAAGAAATCGGTTTGCTGGGTGCCATTGCTTTGGAAAGTCTCAGGGAACAAGGACTGAGGAACCAAGCCATATTTCTTTACCAAATTGACGAACATGTCCCATTGGCCTCCGTCGGAAACGGGGTCCTTTAAAATGAAGTGCACTTCGCGATCGTCGTGGTCTCTTCCCAAGAAGGAAATTATGGTTTCCAAGGCGAAGTTGGCCTTTTCGATTTTGTCGAAGAGGGAAATGTAATTCTGGGACAATTCGAATTTGTCCAAATTGAGTTTCTTGGCGACGATTTCCCTTAAAACGTTCAAGCCGGCGAATATCCAGCAACGGCCGGATTGTTTTTGGTTGCAGACGGCCATGGTTTTAACTTCCGTAGAGAAATTCATCTCCACGCTTGGGATTGAGGATGTGTCGAAAACAACGGAAGAGACGCTGTTCCCGCTCAAGGCGCGGCGCACTATATCGTTTTTCTTATCCGAATGATAATCGTCCATTATCTTTTCGGTAACTTTTTCATCCAAGGCCCCAACGACCTTTTTAATAGTATCTGACATATTGAAATCCTTTCTTTTTACGTAGTAAGCCTATCTTCCTTCTTTCTTTTGTCAAGCAATGTTATAGGAGAACTTTTGTTGCCTTATATCTTCTTTCTACATAGAATTAGACGGATTTAGGAGGCAAATATGGAAGAATCTCTCAAACGTTTCCTGCGTTACGTGAAAATAGACACTCAATCAAACGATATGAGCGACGATACCCCGTCGAATAAAAAGGAGCTCAATCTGACCAAACTTTTAAAAGAAGAGCTCAAAGAATTGGGGATAGAAAGTGAAATAGACGAATATGGAAGGCTATATGCCCATTTAAAAGGGGAGGAAGGCTATCCTTCTATCGGCTTTAATAGCCACGTGGACACGGCCCTTGAATTATCCGGGAAAGACGTCAAACCTCAGATTATCGAAAATTACGACGGAGGAACAATCCGCTTAAACGATATTTATTCGATGAATCCTACCGATTTCCCGAGGTTAAAAGGAAGGGAAGGAGACACCTTGGTAGTTACTTCCGGGGACACCTTGCTTGGGGCGGACGATAAGGCGGGGGTAGCCATCATTATGAGCGCTTTGGCTTATTTTGTGGCTAACCCTAAAATAAAGCACCGCCCGATTTCTATTTTGTTCACCCCCGATGAAGAGATAGGAAGGGGTCCTGAGCATTTCAATAAAGATAAATTCGGGGCGGAATATGCCTATACCATAGACGGGGACTCATATAAGAACATCGAGATGGAGAATTTTAACGCCTCTCACGCCGATATAATCATCGATGGGGTTTCCATTCATCCTGGAGAAGGGAAGAATAAGATGGTAAACGCCGCAAGATTAGCCGCCGAATTCGATTCTTATTTGCCTAAAAAGATGCGCCCGGAACATACGGAAGGGAAAGAAGGCTTCAACCATTTGATTTCCATCGAAGGAACGGTCGATAAAGCTAATCTTCATTACATATTGAGAAATCACGACGGAAAGAAATTGGAAAAGCAAAAAGACGATTTTAAGAAGGCTATAGAAAAGCTTTCTAAGAAATATCCGAAGGCTAAGATAAAGCTAAATATCGAAGACGATTATCGCAACATGAAGGAAATATTCGATAAAGACCCAAGGGCCATCGAACACGCGGTTAAAGTCTATAAATCCTTGGGAATAGAGCCAAATTTCTCGCCCATTAGAGGCGGGACCGACGGGGCGACATTCTCATTCAAAGGCTGCCCGACCCCGAATTTGGGAACGGGTTCCTACCATCATCACGGCCGTTACGAATTCCTTTCATTGAAAGAATTCAACAAGATGATAGAAATTGTCATCGCCTTGGCCAAAATATAAAAAATAGGCACTTTATAGTGCCTTTTTATTCCTTTTGGCTGGGGTGACTGGGATCGGACCAGTGCATCTCGGATTCAGAGTCCGATGCCTTACCGCTTGGCTACACCCCAAAAGCGCAAAAGTTATTTAATCCCAAAAAAGTATTTAGTGCAAGCATAAGTTAGGAGTCAATCATGCCATTTATAATCGCTATAGTCGGGGGAAGTGGGTCTGGCAAGACCACCCTATCCGCCGAATTGGAAAAGCATTTCGTTAAAAGCACGACCTTGCTTTTGGATATGTATTATAAAGACGCCTCGTCTTTAAGCATGGAAGAAAGAGCAAAGCTCAATTTCGATAGTCCCGAAAGATTTGACGAAGCTTTGTTTAAAGAGCACTTACATAAATTGAAAAACGGGGAGGCAATCGATTCTCCCTTATATGATTTCAGCACCCATTCCAGAAGGAAGGAAACTAAGAAAATAGAGCCGTCGGATATAATAATAGTCGATGGCATATTGTCTTTATGGGTCGGGGAAAAAGACCTCTTCGATTACATTATCTTTGTCAAAGCCGACGCGGATACGCGTTTAGGAAGGCGCTTGCTTAGAGACGTAAAAGAAAGGGGAAGAAGCCCCGAATCGGTTATAAGACAATATAATTCCACCGTAAAGCCGATGCATCTTAAATATGTGGAACCCTCCAAATATGAGGCGGACTTCATATTCGATAACGAAAAAGACGGTTCTTTGGATAAAGACCAGGTGGAGTTGCTAATAAAGAAAATAGAAAGAAAAATCGGAAAATAAGTAAGAACCGATTTTATTTCCTTGCATTACGCGGCGTCGTAATTGTCGCGATATTTATATGAGGAAGAGTCGTAGTCGTTCTCTCTTTCCTTTTCCCTTAATATTTCCCTATCGGAAGTATGTTCTTTCTTTTTCTTTGTTGAAATAGGCATAGCGTAATTATCGCCCCTAATAAGGCATTATGCTATAATTCATTCGATTTTTGGAGGTAAATAAATGAGCCAAAGCGATTGCAGTCACGATTGCTCCTCTTGCAACGTGGAAGGGTGTGAATCCCGCGGGATAGAAAAGCTTAAAACCTTAGATAGCGTCAAAACAAAAAAGACCATCGCCATCATCAGCGGGAAAGGCGGGGTCGGAAAAAGCATGATCACTTCCCTTTTAGCTAAGGAATTAGGCGAAAAGGGCTATAAAGTCGGAATATTGGACGCGGATATAACCGGTCCTTCGATCCCGAAGGCTTTCGGGGCAGAAGGGCAAGCTTATGGAGACGAAGAGGGGATAGACCCCGTCTCATCGAAAAAAGGAATGCCACTTATTTCAGTCAATTCCCTACTGGAAGACCAAACCGAGCCCATTATTTGGAGAGGCTCCCTCATTTCCAATTTCGTCGGACAGCTATATTCTTCCACCCGTTGGGGCGAATTGGATTTCTTGTTGATCGATATGCCGCCAGGAACTGGAGACGTTCCTTTGACGGTCTTTCAACAAATCGACGTCGATGGCGTCATCATCGTTTCCACCCCGCAGGATTTGGTGGGATTGATCGTCACCAAGTCCGTCAAAATGGCCGAGATGATGAACATCAACATCTTGGGCGTGGTCACCAATATGGCTTATGTAGAATGCCCGGACTGCCATAAAAAGATATATTTGTATGGAAAACCATCCGCCGATTACGATGTCGAAAGCCTAGATGAAGTCGGAATCGACCCAGTTCTAAGCAAAAAAGTGGACAATGGGGAAATCGAATATTACGAAAAACCATTGTTAAGCAAAGCCACAAATAAAATCATCTCTCTCCTAGATTAACGAATTGCCGCTAAAAATAGCGGCTTTTCATTATCAAATAAATTGAAAACAAAACATTTTAATGTATATTAAATATCGATTGGAGGTTTCCATATATGGCAAGAAGGAAATTGAGAAACTTAGACAACAGGATTTTAAAGAAAGTCGTCTCCCACGGGGCGGAATATGGGATCAATGGTATATCCACCAAAAAGATAGCTGAGGAAATCGGAATCACCGAGCCTACCATTTATGTCCATTTCCACACCAGAAAGAATTTATTGTTGGCCGCCAACGAATTCGCTTTGAACAATTTGAAGAATTTCTCCGATGTTGATGCGACTTTATCTGGCAAATGGGGACAATTGCTTTTAAGCGCGAAAGAAAACAAGGATGATGCTATTTACGCTTATTTCTTCAGAAATGAGAACGTCACCGCCGATTATGACGCCTTGTTTGCGAAGTTCTTGGATAGCAACGATTCTATCAAAGCTTCGATAGCCGAGCACTTCATGTTCCAAGCGGCGAAAGGATCTTTGGACGTAAACGAAGAAAATGTTTCCAAAACCTTTGGCATAATCTCTTCTCTTTAATTAACGTTAACTTAAATAAATAAAGGCGGGTCCACCGCCTTTATTTTTGTTTTCGTTGACGATATTTTATTATGCCTATTTACGAACTGTAATTTATATTTGTCATAATAATCTCAATCAATGGCCTAGCCAATGAGCCAATAACATCGGCAATCCATCCAATGACGAATTATGCGTATGAATGAATTGGAACGACGCTTTTACAATCGTTACGGAGACCGAGTACTATAACCGTTCCAAGTACAGCCGGAGGATATTGGGCTTCTTCGAATTCACACCAATGTAATTGGAAACGCTTGGGATCGGGAGGCGAGGGATAGGATATAAGGCATTTACTAAACCGAAATCATCATCAGCTCCGCATGCAAAATTCTTTCGTGTTCTCCAAAAACCGACATTTTTTCAACATGCCTTTCGTTTTTATTCGATTGTAACTACATTTGCGTTTTTTTAAATAGTTACGGCCAAACTATAGGAGATTAGGACAAATCCCAAGCCGTTATTCCGCTCCGTAAACAATCGCCTTAAAAGCAATTCGTGTATTTGGGTTTCAAAACGGAAAAACAAACGATCTTCCGATTTTTATAAACAAAAAGGACTGATGTTCTCACATCAATCCAATTGTTGCTATATGGCAATGACTACCTATTTTGATACAAATGCATACCCCTTGACGATTTCATCTCG
>CAVBUY010000008.1:0-48579 GCA_963598795.1 Alistipes shahii | reverse complement strand
GACTAATTTAATTTTTTTTTTTTTTTTTTTTTTTCTTAGGATAGATGTGCCGACCGACAGAGGTCAAAACACAATGAAACCTATTATTAAGAAAAGATTGTTCGTGTCTTCTGTTTGCATATGTTCCGTATTGACTTTGGCTTGCGGTTTTTTGGTCGCATACAAATTGACCGACAAACCGCTTGCAAACGAATCGACTTTGACCGTCAATGGCTCAACGGAAAAAACCCTGAGCGTCTCCATCGACGGTCTGGCCCCCGGCAACGAAACGACATATACGATAAACATCTCGGGGCGCAAATCAGATTCCTTTTCGATAAGCGTGGATTTCAGGGAAAAAGAGGACTGCGGTTCCTTGCCGAAATGGCTGACCCTTTATATAGAAGGCGGAAATTACCGCGACAGCATGCCGCTTCTATCCGCATTTTCTATGCAGGAACCGATCTCGTTGGGCAAAGGGATAGAGAAAATAACTTTGACTTACAAAATGGGCGACGAAACAGGGAACGAGGCCCAAGACGCCTATGCGAATTTCGAGATTTTAATCAGTGCGGAGAGATAAAGGACCATGAGGGAAGGGACGCAAGCGACAACCAAAAGGGCGAAAAGCCCGAAGAAGGCCCTGGAGGTAATCTCCTGGGTTTTGATTGCCGTTTTCGCGGCCATCGCCATTTTCGCGATTGGCGTCGGGGTGGCTTCCAAGAAAGACCCGGACGGTACGGCTACGATTTTCGGCACCCAGCTGAGGTTCGTCAAATCCGACTCGATGGAAAAATGCGACGAAACAGACGTCAGCCAATACGAAATCAAATCCATACCGGTGAAATCCTGCGTCTTCGTGGAAACGATTCCGGAAGACGAAACCGAGAGGGAAGAATGGCTTTCCAAGATAAAGATCGGCGACGTTCTGACCTTCAAATACGTTTACACCTCGCAGGAAACGATCACCCACAGGGTCATAAGCATAGAAGGCAAATCGGGCGGGGGATACCTCATATCGCTGAGGGGCGACAACGTCGCCTCCGGAAGCGAAGCCTTGACACAAACCATCGACACTTCCTTGGAAGATTCGCCGAATTACATAATCGGGAAAGTGACTGGCCAAAGCTATTTCCTCGGCCTTTTGATATACGCGGTCAAATCGACGGTGGGGATAAGCCTCATCGTCATCGTGCCCTCTTCGATCGTCGTCGTCTGGAGCGCGGTGAGGATCGCGAAAGTTTTGAAAGAGGAGAAAAAGGAAAAGGCCTTGGCCGAAAGCGAGGCGAAAGAAAGGGAGTTAGAAGAGCTGAGAAAGCAGATAGAGAGCCTGAAAGCCTCTTCCGCTTCCGAAAAAGAGGAGGGATGAAAAGGTGGCGATACTGTTTGCGATATTGACGGCGTTCTTCGCCGTCTGTTCCTTGGTTTGCGTGGCGTTCGCGATATTCGACTTCGCGTCGGATTACGTCAAAGACTCTGAAAAAGAGCCGACGAACCATTGCCATAGTTGAGGCATTAGCGGCCTTTGGGCCGATGCGATAAAAAACAAAAAAGAAAGGAGGAATGGCGATATGAAAAACAAAAAGACCGCTTTGATCGGGGCTTCGGCTTCCGCGTTGCTCGGCATGGCCGCCCTCGTCGGCGGGACTTACGCCCTTTTCTCGGACTCCGCCACGGTGAGCAATCACCTGAGAGCCGGAAGTCTCAGAATCAGCTTGGTCAGAACCTCGCTCAAAAAAGCGTCGCTGGATAGCTCGGGCTACATCGTAGAGACGATAGACGACGTCGAAAAGGATTTCACCGAAGAAACGAACGACAACATATTCGGGATCGGCGAAAGCGAATACGTCGTGCCGTGTTCGAGTTATACGGCCAACATGCGCCTGATAAACGGCAAAAAGGAAAACGGGGTCTACAAGAGAAGCTCGGTGGCCTTCGGCTACGACGTGAAAATAGTTTTGGGCGATTCTTCGGACGAAACCCTTTCGAGCCAGCTGAGAATCACCGTCGGCCAGGGAAGCACGGAAAAGTCCGACAAACTATCCGAATTCGGCTCCGACGCCATATTGTCGGGCGTCATGGAAACGACCGACGAATCGTCGGATTTCTGGGTCAAGGTTGAATTCGTCGACCAAGACGACAACAACGACGCCCAATCCAAAGAAATAAGCTTCGACCTCGTGGTTGAAGCCACGCAATTGACAGAAAAACGCTAGACGTTTAAGAAAGGAAAACAATATGAACAGAAAAAGCAAGGGAACGATAATCCTATCTTCCTTGGCGGCTATGGGGATTGCCGGCTCGCTTATCGCCGGCGCGACCTACGCCTTATTCACCAGTGAGAGCAAGACTAATATTGCGGTGACTTCTGGCACAGTCGATGTCAAAGCCACCTTAGGGAACTATGTCACCTATTCTGGGACCGATTTGACGGGAGATGTCGAAACCGACGAAGCCAAGATCGTCCAAACCGAAAATAACGGAACCTTCAACAATGGCGGCAAAGCCTCGATTGACGGAAATACTTTAAAACTCGAAAACCTAATGCCGGGAGACAGGGTCAGCCTCGAAATCAATGTGACCAACGAAAGTACGGTCAAAGCCAAATACCGCACGATCGTGAAAACCGCCAACAATACCGGATTGTTCGCCGGGCTAGTCGTCAAAATCGATAATAAAGAATTCTCCGGGTTTACTTCCGTAAGTTCCGTAGAAAGCATCGAACCAAAAAAAGGCAACAAAACCGTTTCCGTCATCGTGGATTTCCCTTCCGATCGCGGAGACGAATATGAAGGCAAAAAATGCGATATTTCCTTTGCGGTGGAAGCCTATCAAGATAACGCCCACGTGGATGTCGCGGCCGCTGATGAGTTGAGAATCTACACCATCGACGATTTCTTGACTTTCTCAAAGCTCACCAATCAAACCGACGGATGGTTCAATACCCCGTTGAACGGTTACAATACCATAACTTTGATGGATGACATGGACCTCACAGGCGTTGATTGGACCCCAATACGTTTGGGTGGCAAAAAGAACGACATTGCCAGAAATATCGTGTTTGACGGAAGAGGAAAAACGATCTCTAACCTCAATTTGAACACCGAAAACGAAGCTGTAGGATTGTTCAGCTATGTCTATGTCAGTCAAGTAAATAACGTAAAACTTACAAAGGCTTACGTCGCGGGCACGCATTGGGTTGCTGGCATTGCCGGTCATTCGTTGGTCAGCAAATACAACGGATGCGAAGTCACCGATTCCACGATAATCAACAAAGTCAAAGACAACGACAACGGCGACAAAACGGGAGCCATAGCCGGATACATGGGCGATGGCGGAAACGTCATTGACGACTGTCATGTGAACAATGTGACCGTCCAAGGCTATCGGGACTTGGGCGGATTGGTCGGACATATGGGCGCTGCATCTGACAAAGTGAACAAATGCAGTGTGGATAATGTGACCATCATCAACGACAGGACCTTTGATCCCGAAGGGTATGGCGAAGAGGAATCAAAATATAACGTCGGACATATCATCGGGCGAAATCCCGGCGGCGTCGTTCCTACCGATACGACCGAATCGGGTGTCGAAGTGCAAATATATCGCGGCGAATAACGCTTCAGGCAGTCGTAGATCAAACGGCCAAAAAATGACGAAAGGTAGAGGCTCCCGATGGGGCCTCTTCTTTTTATTCATAGCCGGAAAGTATAAAAGAAAAACGCCACTTTTCATAAAATAAAAATTTTAATTCAAACATTGTCTCTTAGCGTGAGTGAGATAAAACTAGCCTTTATAAGCACGTTAGACTAAAATAACCGACATGAAGAAAATATTCCCTTTTTTGGCCATATTGCTTAGCTGCGGGATGTTGCTCTCGGGCTGCAAAAACAACAATTCGAACAATGGCAACCACTGCACCGGCAACACCTGCACGGTAGGAAGAAACGTCAACGCCATATGAACGAATTGGAGCAAGCTTTCAATAGCCGCGATTTCAAAAAGGTCTTGGAATTGACCAAAGGGAAAAAGGAAGTCGTTTTCATCGTTTATAGGCTGAGCGCTTTGATAGCTTTGGGCAAATATTCCGCGGCTATGTCTTTATTAGAAGAAAACCGCGATGAATTGTTTAAAACGGACCCAATGAAAACCATCGAGGCCAACTTCTCTTTGCGCTTTGCCCTAAAGCAATTCGACGAAGCTTACGAAGATATGGAAATCTTCAACGATTACCCATACGTTAGCCAAGAAATCGAAGAAGTGCTGAGGGGATTGCCTAAGAGCATCAGAAAAGCCGAAAAGGATTCTTTAAGAGAAGAAAGCATAGCAAAGATAAACCTCTCCTTAGACCAAGAAGAAAGCGAGCTATTGAAAAACCTCGATCTGATAAACGACAAGGACATAGCCTCGCACCTTGTAGAAATCAGGAACATAGTTTCCAGCCTAGGCAAGGATTCGGCCAGGACCTACGCCTTGATGCTTTTGGTCGCGGCCAATGATGACAAAGAAATAAAATTCATTAAAAACGATTCGGAATTCAACGTCATTCCAAGCAAATTGGAAAAGCCCTTCTCCGGGGATACTCATCTAAGCTTCGTCAACAAAGTCCAAGAAGAATGCAAAGACCCAAGTTTGGCGGACGTAGCTCTGTCTTTATATTCCAACGCCTATATTTCCGCCTATCCGGAGCCCTTGATAGAAGAAAGGAAAATCGACGATTACGTCGCGGCTTTCAAAGAAATAGCCATGGAATATCTAAGGCAAGAAAACAACGAACCCGCCAGAATAGACATGAAAGTGCTCCAAAGAATAAGGAAATTGCTAGAGGCCGCCAAATAAAAAGGCGGCTTTTCTTTTTCTTTCCTTGCATCACACACACGCTTAAGCGTATACTCTTACACGCAAACCAATGCTTTTCGTCTACGAAAGGGATAGATTATGAAGAATACTGTAACAAACGTCTCTTCGACCAAAGTCAAAATCACCGTCGAAGTCGACACCGAGAGCTGGAAGGCCGCTCAGGAAAAAGCCTTCAAAAAAGTAAGCGCCAACGTGCAAGTCAAGGGTTTCAGACCCGGCAAAGCCCCTCGCAAATTGTTGGAAGAGAAAGTAAATCCGGCCGCCGTCTTTGACGCCGCGGTGGATGCCATGCTAAACCCCGCTTTCTCCCAAGCCTTGGAAGAGACCAAGATCCAACCATTCTTGCGCCCGGACGTCAACGTCACCAAGCTTTCCAACGATGACTTGACCTTGGAATATGTCGTCACTTTGGCCCCCAAAGCAGAATTAGGCCAATACACCGGCTTGGAATTGGTTAAAAAAGCCCCGTCCGTCACCCAAAAGGAAGTCGACGCGGCCATAGCCAAACGCTTGGAAAATTCCGCCTCATTGGTGGTTAAAGAAACCGAAGCGGCCTTAGGCGACACAGTCGTCTTCGACTTCATCGGCCGCACCGAAAAAGACGGCGAAATGGTAGCCTTCGACGGAGGATCCGCCGACAACTACAGCTTGGAGCTCGGTTCCAATCAATTCGTCCCTGGTTTCGAAGAAGCCTTGGTCGGAGTCAAAGCCGGAGACAATAAGACCGTCAAGATCACCTTCCCGAAGAACTATGTCGAGGAATTGGCTGGCAAAGACGCCGAATTCGAATGCAAGATCCATGAGGTAAAGGGCAAAGTCATTCCCGAATTGAATGACGAAACCGTCGCTGATCTCTCCTTAAAAGACGATAACGAGGAAATAAAAACCGTCGATGCCTTGAAGGCTTATGAGAAAAAGAATCTCTTAGCCAGAAAAGTCGCCCAGTCCGACAACGAATATTACAACGCCTTGGTCGAAAAGATCGTCAACGGCAGCAAAATCGAAATCGATGACGATATCATCCTCACCGAAGCCAAATCTTCCTTGGAGAACCTAAAGAAACAGGTTAGCCAAAACGGATTGACCTTCGAGCAATACCTCCAAATCACCGGCTCAACCGAAGATAAAGTCTTAGACACCTTCAAAGAGCAAGCCAAGAAAAACCTCGACGCCTTCGTCGTTCTCCAAGAAATCGCCTTGAAGGAAAACCTCCAAGTGAAATCCGAGGATATCGAAGAAGAGGCCGATAAGCTCTCCGCCCAATATGGCATAAAGAAGGAAGACGTCATCAAATACATGCAAGAAGACGCTTCCCGCTGGACTTCCCAAATCTTGGATAGGAAACTCCATGACTTCTTGGTGAAGGAAAACAAAGCCGTCTCCGCCAAATCTACGAAGAAGGCCACTACCGAAGCTAAAAAAGAAGAAGCCAAAGCCGAATAAAGCAAAACATTAATTAAGCCCCCATTGGGGGCTTTCTACTCTAAAGGAGGAAATTTATGGCCAAAGAAAAACAACGCCTTCCGCTCCTTATAACCAGAGGCTTGGTCGTATTCCCGTCGATGACGGAATCGATAGAAGCCGCCCGCGATTTCTCTTTGAACGCGGTGGATGCGGCCAGGAAAGAGACGAACTCCCTTTTCTATGTCACCGCCCAGCTGGACCCCAATAAGGAGACCTTTACCGCCGAGGATCTGCCAGAATATGGCACCTTGTGCAAAATCTTCTATTTCCAGAAATCCAATGGCGCCTATCGCATTAGGGTCAATGGCAGCGCACGCGTTAAATTCACCGATTTTTCTTTCGAAAACGGGACTTATTACGCGACCGCCGAAGCGATCGAAGAAATAGAGGGCAACGAAAAAGAAGAAAAAGAGCTATTAAACGAATGCATCAAGATCTTGAAGAATTCCGGTTTGTCCGCCTCTCTTCCAAGAAATGCCTACGATCCCAACGAGGAATCAATTTCGCCATCCCAATTCACGGATGCCATCGCCACATTCTTGCCTCTCCCCCTCCAAGAGAAATTGGCTTTGCTAAAGGAAGCCGACGTCCTTGAGAGATTAAAGAAAATCAAGGAATTGCTCTTGGCTCAGATAGAAAAGAGCAAATTGGAAAGGAAGATAGACCAAAAGGTCCAAGCCTCCGCCGAAAAGAGCCAAAAAGAATATTTCCTTAGGGAAAAAATGAAGGCTATCAAGGACGAATTGGGCGAATCCCCTTCCGGATCAGACGTAGATTCCATCCGCGAGAAACTTAAAAACAACCCTTACCCAGAATCGGTCAAAGAGAAGGTCGAAAAGGAACTAAGGCGTTTCGAAATGATGCCAGAAGCGTCCTTGGAAGCCTCTTTGATAATGAACTACATCGAGACTTTGCTTAACGTCCCTTGGTATCAAAAGACCGAAGACATCGAAGATTTAAAGAGAGCGAGGGAGATTTTGGACGAGGACCATTATGGTTTGAACAAAGTCAAGGAACGCATCATCGAATATCTGGCCGTAAAAAAATCGACCGGAACATTAAAAGCCCCCATCCTTTGCTTTTACGGTCCCCCTGGATGCGGCAAGACGTCTTTGGGACGTTCCATAGCCAAAGCCTTGGGCCGCAAATTCTTCAAAGCTTCATTAGGCGGCATATCGGACGAAAGCGAAATAAGAGGCCATAGGCGTACCTACGTTGGCTCATTGCCGGGAAGGATTATCGAAGGCATGACCAAAGCAGGAGTAACCAACCCCGTTTTCCTCTTGGACGAAATCGATAAATTGGGCGGTTCTTCTTATAGGGGAGACCCTTCCAGCGCCATGTTGGAAGTCTTGGATCCCGAGCAAAACTACGCCTTCAACGACAATTTCTTGGAAGAACCATATGATTTAAGCTCGGTCTTATTCATTTGCACCGCCAACTATTTGGAAAATATCCCCACCCCTTTGCTTGATAGATTGGAATTAATCGAAGTTCCAAGCTACACCGAATTCGAGAAGATGAAAATCGCTTCCGGATTCTTGGAAGAAAAACAAAGGGTCGCCAACGGATTGAAAGAAGGAGATGTTATCTGGAAGGATGACGGCATCAAAGAAATATTGGACGCCTACACCAGAGAGGCAGGCGTTAGGCAATTGGAAAGATGCATCGCTTCCGTATCCAGAAAAGCGGTGGTCGAGCTTTTGGAAAAACCCGAAACCAAGAGGCCTATCGTTTTAAACGCCAAGAAAGTAAAATCCTACCTCGGAACCGAGATATTCTCCGATACCAAGAAGGAAAAAGAACCGCAAGTCGGGGTAGTGACAGGTTTGGCCTACACCGAATTCGGCGGGGACATATTGCCTATCGAAACCACCTATTTCCCTGGAAAGGGCGGATTGGTTTTGACTGGCAAATTGGGCGACGTCATGAAGGAAAGCTGCGAAATCGCGGTGGACTATGTAAGAGCCAACGCCAAGAAGTACGGAATAAAGGATGAGATGTTCGAGAAGAACGACATCCATATCCATTTCCCCGAGGGAGCCGTTCCCAAAGACGGGCCTTCGGCAGGATGCGCCATAACCACGGCCATCGTCTCTTGCCTAACCGGCATAGAGGCCGACAACAACGTGGCTATGACTGGCGAAGTCTCTTTGCGTGGCAAATCTTTGCCTATTGGCGGACTTAGGGAAAAATCTTTGGCCGCTTTGCGGAGTGGCATAAAGACCATCATCGTCCCCGAAGAAAACAAGAAGGATATAGCCGAGCTTCCGAAAGAGGTGAAGAAAGACCTTAAGATCATCACCATGAAAATGGTGGATGAGGCGATCGATCTCACTTTATTAAGAAAGCCGACGCCGATAGAATAATGGCCTTGGTCAATTTCAAAAACGCCAAATTCGTCGTAAGTTGCCCTTCTTTGCTTACCCGCCCAAAGAGCAACAAAATCTACCCAGAGGTTATTTTCATCGGGAAGAGCAACGTCGGCAAATCGAGCTTGATAAACGCTTTAACCGGGCAAAAAATAGCCTTTTCCTCCAAAAAAGCCGGCAAAACCCAGCTTTTGAATTATTTCCTCATCGACGATTCCTTCTATTTGGTGGACGCCCCGGGCTGGGGTTTCACATCTTATGGAAGCAAATTAGATGAAGCGTTTTCGAAGATGATGGAAACATATTTCGAGGAAAACCCATATCTAAAAGCCGTCTTCCTTCTTATCGACGGAAGAAGGGGGCTTAAGGAAGAAGACAAAGAGATGCTTTCCTATCTAAGAAGCATCAATATGCCAACCATCCTAACCTATACCAAGGCCGATACCTTGAAACAACAAGACAAGCATAGGGTGAAATTAGAGGCCGAAAGCCTCAATCTCCCCTATTGTCTTGTTTCGATAAAACAATATCCGGAAGAAATAAGGCGTCTAGTCGTAAACGCCATCCGGGGAAAGGAAAATCCATGAGTTATTCTTGGGATTTGAAAAACATTTACGAAAGCGAGGAACTCTTCCTTTTGGATTTGAAGAAATTCAAAGAGGAGATAATACCGGCTTTATCGAGCTATAACGGCAAATTGAAGAACGAAGAAGATTTGAAAAGCTTCCTTAGTTTGGAAAGGGAAGAGGACCGCATTCTTTCTAAGCTTTATACCTACGCTTCATGTTTGAGCGATTTAGATAAAAAGAACGTCCATTCCTCCGAGCTTGAATCCAAAGTCGATTTGTTGGTTCAAGATCTTATAAGGGCCACTAGTTTCGAGGAGCCGGAAATATTGGCTTTGGGAAAGGAAAAAATCGACGAATTCCTCAAAAAGAATCCGGAATATGACGATTTCTCCTTCTCCTTTAAAAAGCTTTTCGACGGACAGAAGCACGTTTTGTCTTTGGAAGCGGAGAAATTGCTCTCTTCCTATAGCCCTTTGCTAAGCGAAGCCGGGGAATTATATAGCACCCTCTCCGTCGCCGATTATTCGCCTAAGACCATAAAACTATCTACCGGAAAGGAAGTCTCTATCTCCCAATCCAATTGGACTAGCTTAATAAAAGACGCCGAGAACGAAGAAGACAGAAAAGCCATTTTCGAGGCCCTCTATTCCTATTTCGACGCCCATAAGACCACTTACGCGGAAATATATAACTTGGGCTTAGCTAGCCAATTGGCAACCATGCGCACCAGGGATTATCCTTCCATCGCCGAGACCCACACCGAAGGGAACAACATCCCCGTTTCGGTCATGGAAACTTTATTCGATGTCGCTTCGTCTAATTCCGCCCCCTTAAAGAAATATTACGAATTGAGGAGAAAATATCTCCATTTGGAAAAGCATCGTTCCTACGATCGTTTCTTGGAATTAGCCAAATCCGACAAGAAGTTCACCTACGAGGAAGCCAAGGAACTGTTCTACGATTCAATCAAGTCTTTCCCGAAGGATTACCAAGAGAAAGCCAAAGAAGTCACCAAAGACGGCTTCGTCGACGTTTTCCCAGGGTCTGGCAAGAGAACCGGGGCTTATTCGACCGGTGGTTCGGGGGTCCATCCTTATATCTTGTTGAATTTCAACGGGGATTTGGACGACGTCTTTACCTTAGCCCACGAATCCGGGCATTCCGTCCATACTTTGTATTCGATGGAATCTCAGCCTTTGATGAAGAGCAATTACACCATCTTTGTGGCGGAGATCGCTTCCACCTTCAACGAGCATAACCTCTTGGATTATTTGCTTACAAACGGGGATTTAGATAAGAACGATAGAATTGCCTTGCTCCAAAAGGCAATCGACGAGATCTGCTCGACTTTCTATAGGCAGGCTTTGTTCGGCCAATACGAATATGAAATCTCGAAGTTGGCTGAAAAGGGAGAGCCCATAAACCACGAGGTTTTATCGGACGAAATGGCTAAACTATACAAAACGTATTACGGGATAGACATCAAAGAGGAAGTCTATAAGCCTTTGGTTTGGGCCTACATCCCCCATTTGTTCTACACCCCGTTCTACGTCTATCAATACGCTACCAGCTATACCGCCTCGATGTTGCTTTATAAGAACTTCAAGGAAGGCAAGCCCAACGCCTTTGAAAACCATGTCAATCTCCTCCGTTCCGGCGGTTCGGAATATCCTATTGACCAGGTTAAGAAAGCGGGCGTTGATCTAACCAAGAAAGAAACATTCATGGCCGTGATAGAAAGAATGACCCAATTGGTCGATCAATTGGAAAAGGAACTTAAAGATTAAATCTAAGACCCTTAATTGGGTCTTTTTCTTTGCCTATCAATTGAATGAACGTTCACCTTTCATCGAAACAATCTCGTTGCCAAATAATTATTTAACCCACTTAAAAAATTGTTTGCTTAGAGGCTCATAACGCTTATACTTATGAAAACGAAAGGTTTCTCATACATGGAAGAAGAAACTAATACGGAAGTGAAGACCGACCGTTCTTACATTTCCCAAACATCTGGATTGCAGGGCAAAGATTATATTGGCTACGCCTTGGGCGATTTCGCTGGTTGCCTTTGCTTTTCAACGGTCAGCACAGTCCTTCAGAAATATTACACCGATATTCTGGGACTCACTCCTTTGTTCATCATGATCATGTTCATCGTGGCCCGCGTATGGGACGCGATAAACGACCCGATCATGGGACGCATCGTCGATTTGAGAAAGCCAGGGAAAGACGGCCGTTACCGCCCTTGGATGAAATGGGTGGCCATTCCTTTGGCCTTATCGACCATTTTGATGTTCTTGCCTTGGCCGGGACTAGCGGAAGCGATGACTCCGGTGGGGGTAATGGCTTACGCCACCATCACCTATATCGCCTTCGGAATGCTTTATACCGTTCACCAAATCCCTTATGGATCGTTGGCGAGTGTCGTGACTACCGATAGCAAGGAAAGAAACAAATTGTCGGTTTTCCGTTCGGTTGGATCGGCTTTGGGGAGCATGCCGATTTTGATCTTAACGATGTTCTATTCGAAAAACAAAATGGACGCGAATGGAAATGAAATAATCGGAGAAAACGGCAAAACTTTGACCCAAGTCCAATATTTGCCGATCATCATCGGCGTTTCGGTAATGGCGATAGTGGCCGCCGTATTGCTCTTTGTGGCCTATAAAAACAACAAAGAAAGGGTAGTCGCCCAGCCTAAGCCCAAAGTAAAGGGCGAAACCTGGCATATCGCCAAGACTTTGCTTAAGAGCCGCAATTTCGTCGGGGTTTGCTTGGTCGGATTGTTATTATTGGCCGGGCAGATGTTCACCCAATCCTTCTATACCTATCTATTCAACGACTTATTCTCCGCCAACTGGATGAATTTGGCTTCCCAAGCCTGCACCTACGCCCCGATGGTCATTTTGATGTTCTTCGCGGGCAAACTGGTGAGGAAATTCGGCAAAAAGGAAATCTGCGCCGTCGGAGGTTTATTGGCCGCCGTCCCCAATTTCATCCTCATATTCTTGAAGAGTGCGGTGGTTGCTCACCCCATCATCTTCTTGCCGTTCTGTTTGATAAGCGGATTTGGCATTTCCATAATTGGGCTCGAAATGTGGGCTTTGGCAACGGACGCCATTGACGATGTCGAGGTTAAGACTGGTTTAAGGAACGATGGTTCCTCCTATTCAACTTTCATGTTCTTTAGAAAAATGGGACAAGTCGTGGCCGCGGTGGCCGTAAACGCCGCTCTTATCGCCATGAACTACAAATCCGGGGCCGGGGAAGTTCAAACCATGGACACCTTGAACAAGATGTATTATATGGCCACGGCCATTCCTGCCGGATTGTTCTTGATGTTGGCCTTGGTCTTGTTCTTCTTATATGGGTTAAGCAAGAAAAAGACGGACGAGCTCCAAATCGAAAAAGAGGCTTTGTTAAAGAAACAAGTCGAAAGCAACGAGATTAAGATTGGCGAATAAAGCTTATCTAAAAGTCTTCATAAAGGCGCCTAGCGCGCCTTTTATTTCGTTCTTTTCTTTATAATTCGGGTAATCGGAAATCTTATAAACGTCAAAATCGGGGTTTAGAGAAAGGATCTTTTCTTTCAATTCTCCTTCTATTTTCTTTAAAGAAAGAAGCTCTCCGGAAAGTATTATCTTTTGGAAGGAAAGCAAGGCGTCCGCGTTACATATGACAAAGGAAAGGGCCTCTAAGATAACATTTAGCTTTTCTTCGTCTTTTTCGATTATGTTCGTAGCCTCTTTTTCATCCATTTCCTTCCCCAAAAGGGAGTTATAGGAAATAAGGGACTCGACTTTCTTTCCTTTGTAGTAAGTATGCCCCAATTCCGAGGATGCGCTTAAAGGTTTGCCATTCACATATAAAGAAGAGCCAACCCCCGGGCCATATTTCAATAAAAGGAAATTCTTATAGCCGTGGTTATCCAAGAAATAGATATCCGCCAGGCAATCGACGTTATTGAAGATGAAATAAGGGATATTTAAATCATTTAATTCCTTGATAAGTTCCGGGTAACGCTTTTTGACATAAGCTAACGAGGCGTCCCCACGGACGACCAATCCTATGCCTAATATTAAGCTTTTTCTGCTTTTTAAAAATTCGGAGAAGGGCAAATCCCTATCGTCTTTCTTCTCTTTCAGATTTCCGGCGAAATCCATTTCGTAAAAATAGGAATGGCTTTTTTTGACATCGATGCTCAAAAAGGAGCCGTAATCGGGGTTTAATTCTATGCTTAAAGCCTTTCTTCCGACTTTTTGGACGCTCAAATCTCTCTTTTCGATTATCATCCCTTCGCTTAATAAAGGCTTCAAAGCCAAGGTTAGCGCGGCGTTGGTAAGCGAAAGCTTCTCGGCCAGTAAGCTCCTATTCGAGCTTTTTTCCGCCAAAAGTATCCTAATGATCGTTTTTTGGGTCTTCGTCAATTCCATACGTTTTTATAAGAATAATGTAATCCCCGAAATTAGCAAGAGAACGCAGGTTATCTTCATGAAAACCTTTTTGGATAGTTTGGGGGCTATAAGGGCTCCAATGACCATGGAAAGGATAGTGACTGCCACCCCTATTCCAAATAAAATCCAAACTTCATTGGTAAACATCCCATTAGCTATTTGAGTTCCGAAATTGATGGAATTCAATATTATCCAAAGCAAAGACAATGTAGCTCTGAATTTGTTTTTTTCCTTTAATTCATGCATCGCATAAATTACCACGAAAGGCCCGCCGGAAACGAATAATTTATGCATTATTCCACCTAAGAACAAAAAGATTATCATCAGCCATTTCGGGATGTTTACCTTCTCGAAATCGATGAAGAAGAACAATATGGCTACCAAAATGATGAATCCGGCATAAATATATAAAAGAATCTTCGTATCCATCGGGATAAGTTCGATGCCAAATCCAGCCCCGAATCCCGCCCCGACGGAAATCAGAATAATAAGGAATTTCTTCCAATCTATGTCTTTAAAATGCCTAATGACTATATAAAGCGACACCACCATCGCGACCAGATTCAAGACGGGCTTGGCTATATCGCTTCCCACTAACATTAAAGAAAACGGCATAGCCAAAACCGTCCCGGCAAAGCCGGTGACGGTCTGGATGACATTGCTTAAAAATATGACTAATATGAACAATATTTGTTTAAGCATCTTTATACTCTATTTTAATGTTTTCGCCTTTTATCCCGACATAGGCTCCCAATTGGGCTTGAGGGCTATCAGGATGGGCATAAAGCCATTTGTTGACCTTCCAAAGCTTCTTGTCAGAGCTAATATAAGGAAGATCCATATTGGTCTTCTCGCTTAAAATGATGACGCAATGAAAGCCATTGTCGCTAACCTTGCAAGGAGAGAAATGCAAAGTGTAGGGATATAGGCATACGGCCTCGCCTTTTTTGACATAGAAGGCCCTTAAGGAAGAAGAATCGATCATTCCGTCGACTATATCTTCCTTATTGCCTAATATGAGAATCAAATCGTCTCCCGCTATGTCAACTTCCGGGCAATTATGGTATTCCATGCAATTGAGTGCGGAATTAAAGCCATTGCAGTAGCCGATTTCTATATCTGAAAGGCCATAAACGCTTTCTTTTATTTCCTTCACTCCTTTTAGTTTGGACATATCAATGTCGTCTCTGACGTAAATATTCCCTTCCTTAGGCATCTTGGCGGAAGTGTGCAAATATTTAACGAACTCCTCGGTTTCTATGTCAATTTTTTCGCCATAAAGGGCAAATAAGGGATCATCAATGCTTAGTATTTTCATCAAGGACCTCCCAACCCATTATCCTCGAAAGGTATTGGACGGCTTTTTTATATTGGACGTATCCCATTATGACGTGATGAGCCACCCCGGTATAAACCACGGTGTCGACCACTTCGTTTATCGGACGGTCAAATACGACTTTGGCATAGGTTCCCGATAAATCTTTGCTCATCGGGAAAGCTTCGCCTTCTTCGTAATAAAGACGGGTTTTGCCTCTGGCCGTATCGATGCGGAGAATGGACATTTTGCCTTCTTTTAGGACAAAGTCGGCAGTAACGCCCTTCCCTCCCGCGAAATAAGTTTCCAACGAGCGGTTGCAACGGCGGTCCCACAAATTGCAAGGGGCCACCCCGTCATGCCAAAGCAAAGCGTAATTCTCTTGGTAATTGACTTGGGAAAGGTCGGCCATAAACGGGGTTTCTTCCCCAGCCGCTCTGACCGCGACCATGCTCAAAGCCGCCTCGATGTCCCCTTCGCAAGCCAACAATATGCCCCTGGATTGGAGGACGGACATCATAGCGCAAGGGGAAACGCCATAATTCTTGGCGAATTCCGGCCAGCAACGGATGGCGACCACATCGAGATTTTTCTCTTTCATAAACCTTTCGGAAGTGACTATCAATCTGGATACTTTCCTTATTTGATCGTCATTTAATTTTGAACAATCGAAGGTCTTTCTAAGATTTTCTTCTTCTCTGTCGATATCTTCTTTTAAGGCCTCTCCTCCGAAGAAATCGCTCAATTCGTAATGGGAGATCAAAACCCCGAGTTCTTTATAAAGATGAAGCTCGTCCACCCCGACGTTATAAAAGCCTTGGGCGTGGAAGCCGATCAAACCGACGTTGGAATTTTCTAACGCCACCTTCATTTTTATGGCTTTCACCCAATCTTTGTCGATTTCATCGCCCACGTAAACCACGTAGTCGTCTACTCCGCCCTTATATAAATTTGAGGCGTTCAAATTGACGCCGCAAACGGCGTTGAGTCTTATCTTTCCGCCATCATACGGGAGTTCATTATAGCCTTGAAGCAAGAACGGACGTTTGACGATGTCGTTCAAAATAAGGGCCAATCCCCCCAAATGGAAGGTAGCCGACACCACTATCAAGGCGTCCACGTGTTTATCGACGAAATAATTCCCGGCCTTTTTGGCGTCTTCCGGCTCTATCACCATTTCGGGGTAATAGACCCAAATGACAGAATCATCTTCCATCACTTTTTTGGTTCTTTCTTGATATAGTTTGAAAGCAGTCTCGTAATCGAATGTTTTCCTCACCAAGCATACCAAGCCGATTATAGGTTTTCTCATATTCTCATTCCTTGTTTACGATTTTATAAGAAGCCGAGAAGTCTTCTTTGTTTAAACCCTCTTTCATGGCTTCCTCATATACTTCGACCACTCTCGATAAGGCCTTGCATTCCTTAGAGACTGAATCGGCCATCTCTCTGGCGAAATGGACGTCTTTGTTCATATTTTCGACCGAGAAAGCGGTGGGATATTGGTTGGAAATGATGTTTTTGGCTTTGGTGTCCAAATAGAAACAAGAAGCCCCGCCATAACCTAAAGCCGTGACGACTTCATTCAAATCCAAGCCCAACTTTGAGGCTAAGCCCAAAATCTCGTTAACCCCGTTTTGGATTTCTCCGACTAAGGCATTATGGAGTATTTTCATTTCCAATCCGGCCCCATGTCCGCCCATATAGATGATATTGGAACCCATGCATTCTAGGATTGGCTTGATCTTTTGATAGGTTTCTTTGCTCCCTCCGACATAAATTCCCAATTCGCCCTTAATCGCGGCGGGTTGTGATTTTACGACCGGGCAATCCAATAGTTCTACGCCTGTTCCTTCCAATTCCTTGGCGACTTTTCTATTTGTCATAGGGGAAATGGTGGACATATCAATCCAAATCTGCCCTTTTCTAAAATGTGGCTTAAGTTCTTTAAAAAGCGAGAGCATATGCTCGTTTTTCGGAACCATGGAGATGATGACGTCTGCAAAGGAGACGCATTCTTCATAAGAAGAAGCAAAAGGGAAAGTGGTTTCCTTTTTTATGACGTCATAGCCTAGTAGGGGATATTTCTTGCTGACGTTATTGGCCATCGGCATCCCCATGATGCCCAAGCCTATGAAAGCGACCTTCATCTTTTAGTTCCCCTTGGTGTTATCCCAGGCGTTTTGGAAGACGCCCAAGCCATAAGTGGTGAAAGGATGGTTGAAGCTATCGACATAAACCGAAAGACCGGCGGTGACGATATCCGCCCCCAATTCGGCGGCGTCGGCGATTTGCTTTCCGTTTCTTACCGCGGCCACGATTATCTCGGTCTCATAGCCTTTCTCTTTGTAGATATCTACCAATTTGGCGATGTAATCGTAAGTGTCTTCGCCGTTATTTTCCTTCCAGCCCACAAACGGGGAGACGAATTTGGCGTTTATTCTGCCAGCTTGGATGGCTTGCGAAGGGGAGAAGACCAAAGTGACGTTGGTGCGGATTCCTTCTTGTTCCAATCTATAAGCGGCGATGACCCCTTCCGTGGTGCAAGGGATTTTAATTACGAAATTGCTCGATAATTTGGCGATTTTCTTTGCTTCATTCACCATTTCGTCAGCAGTAGAGAGATGTGGGTTTATCTCGACGGAAACCGGGAATTTTTCATACCCTTCCAAGTGGTTTTCCTTAATCCAATTGGCAATGTCGGTAATGGCAGTTAAAAACGGTTTCCCCGAATTCATGATGTGCTTGGGGTTGGTGGTCACGCCGTCGATTTTGAAATTTTTGTAAGCGTAATCGATTTCGTCTAATTTGGCTGAATCAAGAAAGTATTTCATTTTATTTTCCTCCTTTTTCTTGGTTTAGGTTTTTGAATAAGGTAGCAAAGGCCGAATCTTTTCTATAGAAAGCGATGGGCAATCCCAACGGGGATTCTACCTCGCCTTCTCCGGAAGGGACTTCCTTGTTGGTGAAGAATTGGACCCAATTCCCTTTCGGCAGATAGTATTTGTGCTTGGTTTCGTTTTCCCTTAGGACAGGGGAAACCAATATATCCGGCCCGAACATGTATTCTTTTTTGTTTAGATAAGCCTCTTTCTCATCGAAATAGAAGAATAACGGGGCGATCATCGGAATGTTCTTTTCGTAATATTCCTTATATAAATGCTCGCGATAAGGCTTGAGGTTAACGAACGAATCGGTATTTTTTACGAATTCGTCATAGCAAGAAGGATCGTCATATTGGACGTTGTTCTTGGGTTGGTTCCCTTCGTGGGTGCGATAAATAGGAGAGAAGATGTTCATCTCGCTCCAACGGTTGAACAATTCGGCGTTCCTCTTCATCGGATATAAAGCGGTGATGGTGGTGTATCCCCCAATGTCAGAATGGATGACCCCACATCCCGAGCAAGATAAGGATATCGAAGCCGGGATGACGCTGGCTAAACCGTATTCGTCGGAGAAATCGACGTGCTGGTCCCCATTCCACATCGAAGAAGTGAATTGGAATGTATGACCATAAGCCGCCCTCGAAAAGAAGAATATCTCGTCTTCTTTCCCTTCTTCCTTCATGGCGTCATATGAGCATTTGGCCCACATGCTCGGCCAGCGGTTATGTAGCTTTTCGGCCGCCCCGCCATAGCAAACGGCGTCGGTGGGAAGATATTCCCCGAAGTCCGCCATCCAGCCGGAGAGACCATATTCGATCATGTTTTTCTTGATGATGTCGACATACCATCTTCTGGCGGTGGGATTGGTCAAATCGACGATGCCGGCGTTAAAGGTGGTGGATTTGATATGATACACCGAACCATCTTTATGCCTTATCAAGAAGCCTTTCTTTTTGGCTTCCAAATATTGTGGGGCGCCTTCTTTTAGGAAAGTGTTGATATAACCTAGGAATCTGACCCCTTCGGAATTTAGTTTCTTTATTATTTCTTTTAGATTTGGATATAAGGTTTCATCGGCTTCCCAGTTCCAATAAACCTGATAGCCGAAGGAGGTGACGTGGTTTCCGCACCAATCCTGGCACCAGATTCCTGCGACCTTCAATCCCTTCTTTTTGGCTTCCTCGTATTTCTGAAGCAAGATTTCCGAGCCGCCTTGGATAGCCAATATGACCCCGTCGTTCACCCATGAAGGAACTTTCGGGGAGGTTCCGACTAGTTTGGATAGGCTGGATGAGAGAGTTAAAAGGCTATCCTCGGCCAGCAAGGAAATCGATTGCGGGACTTCGCGGAATTTGATGATGACCTCGTCTTTTTTAAAGGATAGGAAACCATAGGTGTCTTCGTGGCAATATATGGCATATCCCTTAGATGACATAAAGGTGGGGACGGCACAATAGGTTTGATGTTCCTTATAAGGGGATTGATGATCCGGCTGAGGCCCGTGTATCCTTTCCCTAATCTGCTTTTTGACGATTTTCATCACCTGTTGGTGCTCGCTTACCCAAATGGGGACGTCTTTGCCTTTTAAATCTAAGGTGGAGTATTGCTCCCCGCAGCCATAGATATGCTCATCGACAAAGGTCTTGAATCTCAATTTGAAGCGATTGAAGCCTGGATCGACGTGGAAATGCAACTTGATGGGTTCAATGTTTTCGACGATGATCTCCACTTGGGCTTTTCCGTCCGAGAAAATATAACGGTTTCCGTCTTGGAAAGAAAAGATAAGATGGTGTCGGTCGATGATGTTATCTTTCGTCTTGAAGGAGCCTCTGTTCATCTTATATGAGGCTTTGCCTTTTCCTACTTCGACATAAGCTTCCCCGTTGGTTAGCTGATCCAAGAAATATCGGTAAAGTTCTTCTTTTTTCACTAATTGCCCTCCTTTTGACACAACATTTTTTAAGTCACTTAAAAATTATATCAAGGAAGTTTCCCATTTCAATACTATAGATGCCTAAACAAGGAAAAGAATCGCAAGTTGCATAAGAGTCCCATCACAAATGATGCGAGACATTCAAAAGCCTCTAACGCATGGCCTCAACTGTGCCGTTCATCAGTACGCTATGTACACGTCTCGCATCATTTTGAGATTAACAATTTTCGCCTATTTTAGGAGTTGCCTTCAATGTTATAATAAAATCAATAAAACAAATTTTTGTTGCCAAAAGGAGCGAGCGCATGAAACGTAAGCTTTTCGAAAAGATCGTGATGCCAGTCGCTCTTTTATCTTTGTCTTCGTGCGGTGTCGATACCAGAGGTTGGCCGACCATAAATTTGGGCATAGACCCAGAAGACGTTCTTCTTTATTCCGCACATTACACATGTACATACCCAGCATACGTAAGCGAAAGAAAAGTGACATATAGACTTGAAGCGATTCAAAGAAATATGACCAGGGTGCAAAACATTCCTTTCAAAGAGGAATCGATGGATTTTGATAAAGACAAAAATTGTACTGATTTCTTGGAAATAACAATAACCACGAAATACGAAAATAGAATCATAAAATGTGTCGGCTACGGGATAGCTAATGGAGCTATATGCTTTGAAAATGACGAATGGCATTATCTTCCCGGGGACTTTGTCGGTTTCTTATACACTGATTTTTATTATTGAAGGAGGAAAACCATGATTTTGAATCTGGCGGCGGCGTTCTTGGCCGCCTCATCCGTCAATGGAGCGACTGCAAACCGCGCTTTGGAGTCAGTTAACGAAGCGAATGTCTCCGAGATATGCGTGCGACATGCCATTGACGAAGGGTACGCATCGCCGAGCCTTGATCAAAACGCCGTCACCGACCTTTCCGGTAACATATTCCTCATCGAAGTGGGCGAAGAAACGGGCTTTATGATCATCGATCCGGTATCCCAACTTTATATCGAATCAACACCGGCGGCCGAATCGCCTTATGATTTCAGCGAAACGCGCGCATATTATTATTTCGGCCCCTGGAATTATTATTACGCTTTGGGGAAGGTTTATGTTCATTGCCTGACGGGTGACATCATAACGAAGGACCAAGCCAATTCCCTGCAGGATTATTTCGATGAGAGATTGGCGGCTTTCAGAGAGGCTACGTCCGATGAGGCATACGCCGCCTACCGCAATGAGAATCCTAATAGCCCAAACGTCAAATCGCTGGTTAAAACCGAGGACAAAATATACATAGACAATTACGAAATAATACGCGATTCGGTTCATCCTGAAAATCTTCATGGGTCATGTGGGTTTGTGGCCGCCTCAATCGTGCTTAACTATTACGACAAAACCGTGTCGAAGGGGATAGTGGCAAGCCAATTTAAAGACGACAGCGGAGAGCTGATCTCTACTGATGTTTATTCAGAAGAAACCAATCTAAAAGACAAATTGGTGGCATACAACAACGGCGTCAGGGATTCCTTTGCAAACACGGTTTCGGCGGCCGTCAACAAATATTGCGCCGATTATGGCGTGCATGGCCAAGCCAATTGGCATTTGCTGACTTTCGGCGTCGCTTCATCCATCCAGCAAAACAAGCCGGCTATAATTTTCGGAAGCTATCCCCGTGTAACCTCTCAGAATCCGGACGACAAATGCAATCATGCCGTCACCGTTTACGGATATGATAAAAGATGGTGGACAGGGTATTGCGTTGTAAATTATGGGTGGGGCCAGAAATATTCCGAAACATCCATTTGCATCCTTTGGTGGACGGGGATGACCATGACTTTCGACATCGACGAAGGCTATTACGAGCAAAGCCATTTGATCGGCAAGAACGAATACGGTTTCCCTGACGCTTATGTATCCACAGACACAACGAACACCATAACAACCGCCGACAGACTTACGTTCGAAACCAATAGGCTAAGATGCGGATTCATTCACGACGAATACGTCACCATTTCACCGAGAAAATCAGGATATGGCACGGCTTATATCGAATATGTCTTCACAAATCCGATAAGAGAAATTGAAATGGACATTTCCTATTGGAGCGTAGACGAGAGATATGAGAGTCCAAACCGTTCGGAACTCAAATTCCAATACAAAGGACTGATGTCCGACGATTGGGACGGGGAAATCGATTTGCTAACGGAAAATATCTCCACGGACAGGAACGCCCAAACGCATATGAGCATCGCCTTCCCAAAAAAGACGAGGACGTTCAGGATATACGCTCATTTCAGTTACATGCAGGCCCCAACCGATAGAAACAAAGGCAGGGTTTCGATAGGCGACATTACCGTTAAAACATATAGATAGATAACTAAGGAGATATTCACTTAGCTGATTGAGTTTTTCTGATTTTGTCGCATTCAAATAAAGCCAATCGGCAAACGACTATCAAAATCTTTTTGATTGTTTTCGAAATATTGCTTAAGAAACGAACATGAAGTTTAGTCCGCTTGTAATAATCCCGATTTTATTTATAATAACCACGTCGATGAAGGAAAGGGATCCGTCTTTCCCCTTTATAGAGAATCCCGGATGGTGGAAGCGGGATAAGGGTGACCGGTGAGTCGTTCCGGAGACAGGAATGAGAATTCCCGTGGCCCGTCGTTAAGGGCGAAGAGTGCCTATTGAGAAATAGGAATTAGGGTGGTACCACGCGCCGCGTCCCTATCAGGGGGCGTTTTTATTTTCTCGGGAGGAAAAACCATGTTAGATAAGCATTACGACCATTTGAAAGTCGAAGAAGGGAAATACGAAAAATGGGTCAAGGAAGGATACTTCACGGCCGGGGATAAAACCAAACAGCCTTTTTCAATCGTAATCCCCCCTCCAAACGTAACCGGAAAATTGCATTTGGGACACGTTATGGACACCATTCCGGACGATATCATCTGCCGTTATAAGAGAATGAAGGGATATGATGTCCTTTGGGTGCCTGGATGCGACCATGCCGGTATAGCAACCCAAGCCAAAGTCGAAGAAAAGCTGAGAAAAGAAGGCGTATCCCGTTACGATTTGGGCAGAGAGAAGTTCTTGGAGAAAGCCTGGTCTTGGAAGGACGAATATGCCTCGATAATCCATTCCCAATGGGCTTCTTTGGGCTTGTCGGTGGATTATAGCAGGGAGCGTTTCACCTTGGACCCGGGATTGAACGAAGCCGTAAAGAAAGTCTTCGTCACCTTATACAACGAAGGCTTGCTTTATAAAGGCGAGAAGATAATAAACTGGGACCCGGTTTTAAAGACCGCCCTATCCAATATCGAAGTCATACACAAAGACGACAAGGGCGAATTCTTTTATTTTTCCTATGACGTGGTCGGAAGTTCCGAAAAGCTTATCGTCGCCACCACCCGCCCGGAAACGATGTTCGGCGATACCGCGATTTTCGTAAATCCGAAAGACGAGAGATATAAGCATTTGATCGGCAAAAAAGCCATAAACCCCGCAAATGGGGATGAACTCCCGATCATGGGGGATAGCTACGTCGACATAGAATTCGGCACCGGAGCCATGAAATGCACCCCGGCCCACGATCCCAACGATTTCAATTTGGCCAAGAAATACGGCTTCAAATTCATCAAGGTTTTGGACGAAAGCGCCCATATGAATGCTTTGGCCGGCAAATACAAAGGGATGGATCGTTATGAATGCCGAAAGGCCTTGGTCGAAGAGATAAAGCAAAACGGCCATTTGGTGAAAATTGAGGAAATGGTCCATTCCGTCGGACATTCGGAAAGAAGCGACGCGGTGGTGGAACCGATGCTTTCCGCCCAGTGGTTCGTAAAAATGAAGCCTTTGGCCGAAAAGGTTTTAGCCACCCAAAAGACGGACAAGAAAGTCAACTTCTTGCCCAAGAGATTCGAAAGCGTCTTGGTAAGATGGATGAAAAACGTCGAAGATTGGTGCGTTTCCCGCCAATTATGGTGGGGGCATAGAATACCAGCTTACTACAATAAAGAAACCGGGGAGATGTTAGTCTCCATGACCGAGCCGGACATG
This sequence comes from Alistipes shahii, assembly GCA_963598795.1. Lineage (GTDB taxonomy): Bacteria > Bacillota_I > Bacilli_A > RFN20 > CAG-826 > UBA4951. Next base: position 24,687 of record CAVBUY010000008.1, on the reverse strand, counting down.
AGTAAGTACGTCCAGGATGAAGACGTTTTGGACACCTGGTTCTCTTCGGCTTTATGGCCCTTTGCGACCTTAGGCTGGCCAAACACCGAGGCCCCGGATTATAAGCGTTACTTCCCAACCTCTGTCTTAGTCACGGGATATGACATCATCTTCTTCTGGGTGAGCAGGATGATCTTCGATTCCTTGCATTTCACAAACGAAGTGCCCTTTAAGAAAGTGGTGATCCACGGTTTGATCAGAGACCCTCAGGGAAGAAAGATGTCCAAATCCTTGGGAAACGGCGTGGATCCGATAGATGTCATAGCCAAATACGGGGTTGACGCCCTGAGGTTGTTCATAACCACTTCCTCTTCGCCGGGATTAGATATGCGCTATAGCGAGGAAAAAATCCAATCGGCGGAAAATTATCTAAACAAAATCTGGAACTCCACCCGTTATGTGGAAGGGATTTTGGGCGATGATTTCGAACCAAGCGACATCCATTCCCTCAAATTGTCCCCGTTGGACAAAGGGATTTTGGACCGTTATATGAGAATGCTAAAGAAATTAACCGCCAAGATGGAATCCTTCGAATTCGGGCAGGCTTCCACTTATCTTTATAACTTCGTATACGATGATTTCTGCTCTTCTTATCTAGAGATGAGCAAAGTAGCCTTATTAGAAGGCGGAGAGGTGGAAAAAACCACCAAAAACGTCCTTTATTATCTAATGAGGAACATAATCTTACTGGTTTATCCTTACGCCCCATTCGTAGGAGAGGAAATGTATCTTTCCTTGCCGAAACACCTAAAGTCCGTTTGTTTGGAAACCTATCCGGAATACGACGCCAAATTGCTTAGCAAAAAAGGAAACGAATCCCTGAAGTTACTAGAAAACATGATCAAAGACGTCAGGAACTACAAATCCAACAACTCTTTGGCCCCCAACGCCCCGGTCAAATTGACCATCTCCCCGAAAGCCCCTTTCAAAGGCTTTGAGAAATACCTTTCCCGTTTTACCTTCGCCAAGGAAATAACTTATAGCAAAGAATTCAAAGCCAATTCCTTCCTATATCCTTCCTTTGCCTTGGAAGTCGAGGAAGACATCGATCCGAAAGTTTTGAAAGAAAAGCTGTTATCGGAAGAAAAGAGATTATTATCCGAGATAGAACGCTCCAACAAAATGCTTTCTAACCCCGGCTTCGTAGCCAAGGCCCCGAAAGAGAAAATCGATTTGGAGAAAGATAAGCTAGCCAAAAACGAAGGGCTTCTTGCTTCAATAAGAGATAAACTCGCCAACTTATAAGTAAATAAGCCTCCTATCCGTCTATCTATGGTTAGGAGGTTTTTTAAATGACAGGAACTAGATTAAATGAGCCGGAGCTTAACGCGATTAAGCCTGGCGAAGGAATAACCCTAACCGCGGTTTTGGCCATAATGGCCATCGCCATCGTGGCGGTGATTTGCTATAAGATGTTTACGTCCGACACCGGGTCGGGAAAGTTGCCGGGAGGCTGGCAATTTACCTGGAAATAATGAAAATCAAAGCTTTAAACAAAGAGGAAAGACCCAGGGAGAAAGCCTTAACTTACGGGATTGAATCGTTAAATAACAGGGAATTGTTAGCTTTGCTTTTGAGAACGGGTTACAAAGGCTGTTCCGCTTTGGATGTGGCAGATTCCCTTTTGTCAATTTTTTCTTCCTTGAGAAACGTTTTGAACGCTTCGGCTTCCGAACTTAGCCAAATAAGGGGCATATCCAAGGTCAAAGCTTTGGAGATAATTTCAATCGGAGAGCTATCCAAAAGAGCCGAAAAAGAAGAGAGAACCAGGCTCATAAATCCGAAAGACGTGTTTCTGCGTTATGGAAACTCCCTTTCTTCAAATGATGGTGAAAAGATTATTTTGATTAGCCTTAATCGAAACAAACAAATAATCAGAGAGCATATCGTTTCCTTAAATAACGAATCATTTACGTCCATCTCAATTCAAAATAGTCTCTCATTGGTTTTAAAAGACATGGCCATTGGCTTTATCTTGATCCACAATCACCCATCTGGATTGCCCTTGCCTTCTAAGCAAGATATAACCTTCACGGACAAATTGAGGATGTCCGCTAATTCTTTGGGTTTGAAATTTTTTGATCACATCATCCTCTCAAAGAATTCGTATTTCTCGTTTTCCGAGGAAGGATTGTTTTGAATTTGGATTAAATATATTAATAATTGGGAACAGCAATGACCGACGACGAATGCTCAAAAGGCTTCGGATTATATAAATATAAACTTGCCAAAAACGGCTTTGGGTCCTATAGTTTACACGTTGTCGCCCCCGCTTTGGGGCTACAACCGCTTCATACCAGCAATTCCAACTGCGTGAAAACGCGGCTGTCGTGAGCGAGTCATTAGCACCAAAATAGGAGGAACAAAACATGTACGCTATCGTGGAAACCGGCGGCAAGCAGGTCAAAGTCGCAGTCGGCGACAAGATCTACGTCGAAAAAATCGACGCCGAAGCCGGAAACGAAGTCACCCTCAGCAAAGTTCTCTTCGTCGGAGGCGAGAAGACCGTGGTCGGAAATCCCTACGTCAAGGGAGCCGAGGTCGTCGCCAAAGTCGAAAAACAAGGCAGAGGCGAGAAAATCCGCATCTACAAGTACAAGTCAAAGGCCAACGAAAGAAAGACAAAAGGTCATCGTCAGCCCTACACTTGCTTGGTCATCAAAGAAATCAAAGCCTAATGATAAAAGTCGAAGTTTCATATAAGGACAACGCCATCGTCTCTCTAAGTTGCAAAGGGCACGCAAACAGTGCCGAACGCGGACACGACATCGTGTGCGCCGCCGTCAGCGCCATCCTATTGGGCGGGATGAGGGCCTTGGATGAAAAGAACTTCAGCTTCAAGGAATTGAGCGGATTGGGCAGCATAACCTGCCTAACTCTCCCAAGTGAGAGGGACGAAGTGGCCTTAGAGACCATTTTGACCCAAATGCAATGCGTCGCGGCTTCCTATCCGAAGTTTGTGACCATAGAAAGGAAGTAACATCATGAAATTCATCATCGATCTTCAGTTATTTGCCTCGAAAAAGGGTGTTTCCAGCACTAAGAACGGCCGTGATTCGGCCGGTCGTCGTCTAGGCGCCAAGGTCGGGGACGGACAATACGTCACCGCCGGCAGCATCATCTATCGTCAGCGCGGCACCAAAATGCACGCCGGCACCAACACCAAAATCGGTGGGGATGATACCGTCTTTGCCTTAATCGATGGCATCGTCAAATTCGAGCGCGATGGACGTTCTGGGAAGAAAGTTTCCGTCTACCCTGTCGCCGAATAAGCAATCTGATGTATAACGGCTCCTTTGGGAGCCGTTTTTCTATTCATTTATAACTTTAATGTTATAATTGATACATGAAGTTATCGATCGTTTTGCCTAACAGAAACCAGAGCGAGCGCCTCTTCCGCCATATGAAAGAGGAGCTTTTTCCTTATTTCGACGCTTTGGGGTTCGACTACGAATGCATAATCGTGGTCAACAATTCCAACAAGGAGAATGAAGATTTGGCGACGGAAGCCAAATCGTATTTGCCAAAAAACGTCCGTTTCTTGGATTATGACCCAAATAGGGGAAAAGGCAGAGCCGTAAGAAGGGGAATAGAGGCCGCAAAAGGCGAATACGTATTGTTCATGGACGCGGACTTTGCGACCGATTTGCATTGCATGGATTCTTATTGGGACAAATTGGATGAGCAAGATTGCATCGTCGGTTCCCGCCATATGAAAGGCTCTATCATCGCCAACAAAGCCCCCTTTATAAGAAGGGTCATGAGCTTTGGCTCCAAGACCTTGATAAAATGGATGTTCCATATCAAAGTCCACGACACACAATGCGGATTCAAGCTATTTAGGACTGAAGTCGCCCAAAAAATGATCAAAAAGCAGATAACTTCGGAATTCGCCTTCGATTTGGAATATCTCTATTACCTAAAATTGAATGGATACAAATACATAGAAATACCCGTTAAGTGGACGGACGACGCGGATTCGACCATCAAATCGCCGATAAAGACCGCTTGGGCCTTTTACAAAGACATGGTCAAAATAAAGAGAAACAAGAAGAACTACAAGGAGGATAAGCAATGCTGATCGACCGTTGCGTTATTGAGATAAGAAGCGGCAAAGGCGGCGATGGCTGCATATCTTTTTTGCATGATAAAAACGGAGAATTCGGAGGCCCGGACGGCGGAAACGGCGGAAGGGGAGGCTCGATTTACTTCGTAGGCAAAAGGAATTTGAACACCTTATATAACTTCAGACACTCCAGAACCATCATCGCCATGGATGGCGGTAACGGCAACAAGAAGCAAATGAGCGGAAGAGCCGGTTTGGACGTCACGGTCGAAGTGCCGGTGGGAACGGTAATTAGCGATGCTGCAACCGGAAAGATATTGGCTGATATAAAGGAGGCCGATATCCCCATTCTATTGGCAGAAGGCGGAAGGGGCGGAAAAGGCAACGCCTGCTATAAATCGTCTAGGCAAAGAGCGCCCAGAATCGGGGAAAATGGTTTCCCTGGACAAAAGAAAAGGCTTATTTTGGAACTCAAAATGGTGGCGGATGCCGGCTTGATCGGTTTCCCTTCGGTGGGAAAATCCACCTTTTTGAACATCTCCACCAAAGCCAATGTCCCTACCGCGGATTATCCTTTTACCACCATCTCGCCCAATTTGGGGGTGGTGGTCATGGAAGACGGCGAATCCTTCGTTTTGGCCGATATGCCGGGACTCATCGAAGGAGCCCACGAAGGAAAGGGGCTTGGCATCTCTTTCTTGCGCCACATCGAAAGAACCAGGGTCCTAATCCATTTGGTTTCGATGGAAGAGGGAAGGGACGCTTATAGCGATTACCTCGCCATCAACAAAGAATTGATCGGATATGGGGCAAATTTAGAAGGGCGTCCGCAAGTGGTGGTCGCTTCCAAAATGGACGAAGAAGGGGCTATAGAAAGAAAAGCCGAATTCGACAAGAAATTGGGCTTTGAGTCCTATGGCGTTTCCGCCTACACCCACGAGGGGTTAAAAGAAATATTGGAAAGAACGAGATATTTGGTCAATACGACCGATCCTTTCCCGCTTAAGGGAATGGAAAAGGCGGAGACCATGAAAATATACGATGCCCACAAGGAAAAGAAAGATACATTCGAAGTCTTGCGTCCGGATATGAGGCATTGGGAAATCATCGGGGACGACGTGTTATTGAAAGTCTCTTTGATAAACACCAAGCAAGAAGAGGGAATGGAAAGATTGATCCGTTACCTTCAAAAGATCGGCGTGGAAAACGCCTTAAGGAAAGAAGGAATAAAGGAAGGGGACCAAGTGAAAGTCGGCTCCTTTACCTTTACCTATAGCGAATGAAAGGAAAGGAGGAAGAGGGAAAAAGCCTTTTAAAGGGCTTGGCGTTGGGCCTTGGGGCCTTATCTGCCTTAATTTTAGCCTTATTGTGCATTTTCCTATGAAATCATGATTTATTCATTGACCGGAAAGATAATTCATAAAGGCAACGACAGCATCGTCATCGACGTTCATGACGTTGGTTACGAATGCTTAGTTTCCCGAACCGACGATTTTCCTTATATGGAAAGCGTTACGGTTTTCACATATGAGGTGATAAACGAAAACGAGCATTATTTGGCCGGATTTTCCTCCAAATTGGAAAAAGAGGCCTTCGAATCTCTGCTTTCGGTAAAGGGCATTGGGCCGAAAACCGCCTTGAATGCTTTGTCCGCCACCAACGCCGAATCGCTTTTTAAGGCGATAGAATCCAACAACACGGCGTATCTAAAGAAATTGCCCGGCATTGGGCCAAAAGCCGCCGCCCAGATAATCTTGGATTTGAAAGGGAAATTAAGCGAAAGCAACATCAAAGCCAACCCCAAGCAATACGAAGAAGTCCGCTCGGCCTTAAAGTCGCTTGGTTTCAAAGTTAAGGAAATAGACGACGTTTTATCGAGCATTTCCGACCCCACGTTGGATAGCCAGGGACTTCTTAAGCAAGCCTTAAAGAAACTAAGGAGCGGAAAATGAGCAAAGAGAGAGTACTTAGCGCTTCTAAAAACGAAGAAGACGATTCCGAAATGAGCTTGCGTCCGCAAAGCCTAAAGGAATATATCGGGCAAAGCGAACTCAAGGAAAATCTCAAAATCTTTTTGGGAGCCGCCAAAAAAAGAGGGGAAACTTTAGACCACGTCTTGCTTTATGGTCCCCCAGGATTAGGAAAAACGACTTTAGCTTACGTCATCGCCAACGAAATGGGAGGCTCAGTCAAAACCATTAATGGTCCCTCGGTGGAAAAACCCGGGGATTTGGCCGCCGTCCTATCGGAATTGGAACCCGGGGACGTTTTGTTCATCGATGAGATCCATCGCCTTCCAAGGGTAGTGGAAGAAGTCCTTTATGGGGCGATGGAAGATTTCAAGCTTTCGATATTGGTCAATAGGGATGGCTCGACTCGCTCTTTGGAGCTTCCCCTTCCGCCTTTTACCTTGGTGGGGGCCACCACCAGGGCCGGGGATTTATCCAACGCTTTGAGAAGCCGTTTCGGCATCTCCGCCAAAATCGATTTCTATAGCAAGGACGAGCTTGCCGAGATAGTAAAAAGAACGGCCAGGGTCTTAGGCACCAAAACCGACGAAGAGGCGGCCGATATAATCGCCTCGCGTTCCAGAGGCACCCCCAGAATCGCCAACAGATTGTTTAAGAGAGTAAGGGATTTCGCCAATTACGAAGAAAAAGAAAGTATCGACAAGACCTTGACTTTGAAAGCCTTAAACGCCTTAAAGATCGACGAACTCGGCTTAGATGACGTGGATATACGTTATCTAAGGACGGTGATAGAAAGATTCCATGGTGGGCCGGTGGGCTTAGAATCCATCGCCGCCTCGATTGGGGAAGAGATAACTAACCTCGAGGACGTCTATGAGCCATATTTGGTGATGATCGGGATGATAAATAGGACCAAAAGGGGCAGAACCGCCACGGAAAAAGCCTATGAGCATCTCAAAATCACCTATCAGGCCACCCTCTTTTAGAGGGTATAAGGCAAAAACCTTTGCTTAACGCGCGTAACGGTTGTATGCTTATGGCTGCATCGCTGCGCGTTTTTATTTAATGCGCGGAAGAATGGCATCATCAGGGAGGAATCTCCATATGCGTCGCAAAATCGGCTATATATTATTCTCAAGCGCCTTGCTTTTGGGCGTCGGGACCTTATTGGGCCCAACAATATTGAACCTCAATCCGGATATCTCTTACGGCTCCGGAAAGGACTTGATCTTCAAAATATCCGAGAAAGACAGCACTTATGACGGTGTTGATCCGAACAATTACATCGATGACGACGGTTCGGCCGTCAATTTGATCGGCGAAGAGTTCGAAGACCGTTTGGAAGCTTGGGGAACCGAGGCCGACGTCATCAAAGAAGGACCGGACACCATCCGCGTCAGGGTCCGTTCCCAAAAAGAGGAAGTCGAATACACTTATCTCCAGAATTATCTTTCTTTCTCCGGCGGAAGCCTTTCGGTCGGCGCTTCATTGGACACCCATGAGGACTACGATTATAAAGATAGCTTCGCCAGCATGTTCGATAACCAAACCGCCCGTTTGGAATATGTCACCGTTTCTAACGGCGAAGTTCCGGCGGTGGTAATCCCCGTAAACGAAACCGGCGAGACAGGAGACTTCGGAAACCTCATCAAATTCTGCACCAGCAACAACAAATCGTCCGATGACGAGAGCGAATCAAGCGAAGAGGCCACCAGCTGCTATCTGACCGTTTGGAGCCATAAACAAGAAGGCGACACCTACGAAAAAGCCACGGCCACCGGAGACGATGCCGATCCTAACGTCGCCAAGAGATTGATCTTTGCGGAAGATGCATCATATGCTTGGTATGACACCGACGACGAGGACGAGAAATACACCGAATTCCAATTGATTCCCTCCTCTTCCGCTTTAACCGAAAACGGCTATGACCCATCCAAGGCTTCCGAAGCCTACATGGCCGCCAATTACTTCAAATTGCTATTCAACGCCTCCGACTACGCCGAAATCGGCTCTGGTTACGACGTTACCTACGCTTTCTCGACCGACGTTACCGCCACGGCCGAGGACTTGATAAAAATCGGCGATTGGGCCAGACATCCCGCCTTCAACACCACGTTGATCGCCGGAGTGGTGGCTATCGTTTTCACTGCTGTCTTATTGGTCGCCTATTATAGATTGGGCGCCATGGCCATCCTTTCATCCATGGGCTTCACCCTCATGGGCGAATTGCTCTTATATTCGGCTTTCGGGGCCCAATTCGGCATCGGAACCTTGTTCGGGGTTTTGATTTCCATGTTGGTAAGCGCCTTTGGCGGAATGTTCTATTTCTCCAAATTCAAAGAGCAGCTTTATCAAGGCCGTTCAACTAAAAAAGCCCATCAAGAAGCCGCCAAACGCAGCTTGTTCCCGACTTTGGATCTATCTGTCGTTTCCATTATCATCGGTGTCTGCGTCTATGGCTTGATTCCTTCTTATGCCGGAAAAGCCGGATTGATGTTGGTCTTGGGCGGATTCTTCTCTGCCGTATATAACCTCATCGTCTTGCGTTTGCAGGCCGGATTGTTGGCTCATTCCGGAAGCGTGGCCGAAAATCCCGCTCCGATTTATAACGTCGACAAAACCAAGATCCCCAATTTGGCAGCTGATGAAAAGCCTAGCTATTTCGGGGCTTATGCTTCCAAAGACCTAAAGAAAGGCTTCAAGCCCGTAAGCATCGTCGCCGGTGTATTGGCTCTAGCTTCAATCGTCGGCTTGATCGTCTTTGAGGCGACCGGAACGATTTACAATTATTCGACCCAATACGACAAGAACACCGTTTCATTGGTCGAATATCGCGCCCCAGAGAATTCGTTGTTGCCCGTTAACAACGAAACCCAATTCCAAGCTCAAATCTTGGATAACATCACCTTAAACGGCGAAAAATTGGGCGTTACGAGCGTTAAAAAAGAAGAATCTACAGTTTATCTCTCTTCCGATGAAAAGAGCTTGGACGTAGATTATTACACCATCAGCTGGACTTCTTATTATTCGGACGATAACACCTACGATTTCGTGGTTTCCGCTTCTGGAACTTCAACTCATTACAATTCCTTAAGGGATGCTTTGACGGCTGCGGTGGATGCTGTATTGCCTAGCGAAGACACCCACGTCACCGTCTCTAATAGAGAAGGTATCGGCGGAACTCCTTCCGTAGGAACAGTTTGGCTGGGAGTCGGAGTCGGATTGGCCGTTACCGCCATCTATCTCTCGTTCCGCTACAAGTTCAGCCGCGGATTCACTTTGACCATCTTAACTACCGGCGCAGCCTTATTAACCAGCGGGTTCTACGCTTTGACCAGAATAACCGTTCCGGCCATTGCCGCCATGGCTCCGCTTAGCGTTGCGATATTTGGAATCGCCATCGGATTGTTCATCCTTTCCAAGGAAAAAGAGCTTTACCACGATTCCAGGGAAAAGGACAAAGACAACCTCGAGTTCCGCTCGATGTGCCTTAATACCGCCACCAGCCAATCGATTGAGCAAATCATCATGTTGGCCTTCTTGGGAGTCGGTTGCCCCCTCATTTATTTGGGACTCAGCATCGAATCTTGGGCCTTCCTCCATTTGGCGAGCTTAATCGGCATCGTCTTTGCTACCATCATGATCATCGCCTTGCTTTCTCAAAGCAGCACATATCTAGCCAAGGGCATAAAGACCTTAAGGCTCTCCCTTAAGCCAATCAAGAAGGACGAAGGCAAAGAGATAGAAAGCAAAAAGAAGGGATCCGAGCCAGAAGAGGCCACTTTCATCGGAATCAACGACTGATGGATTTCCTTCAGAAATTATTAAATTATTATCATATCGATTCAGAAGGGTACGCTTTATTATCGCGGCCCTTCTCTTTTTCTTTGCTGCCTTCGATCTCTTCCTTTCCTTCGGTTACAAAAGCCATAGAAAGGCTTAAATTGGCCAAGGAAAGAAAAGAAAGGGTTTTGATTTACGGGGATTATGATTGCGACGGGGTGATGGCCTCTTCGATAATGAAAATCGCCCTAAACGAATTCGGGGTGTCTTCCAAAGCCTATCTCCCTTCCCGCTACTTGGACGGATATGGGCTAAATGAGGAAAACGTGAAGAAAATAGTGGGCTCATATAGTCTTATAATCACCGTCGATAACGGGGTGACCGCCAATGCGGCCATAGACTTGGCTTATGAAAACAATATCGATGTCATCGTATTGGATCACCATTCTTATGAAGTTGAGCCAGAACATATAATTTCTTTGATTCACCCTTTGACGGTAAACCTTTCCTCCCCTTCTATCTCTGCCGGGTTTCTTTCTTATCTTTTCTCCGTGGCTTTGCTAAATAGAGAAGACCCTTATTTAGAAATGCTAGGCGCGACGTCATTGGTTTCGGACGCCATGGATATAACTTCTTATAACCGCTCGGCCGTCGGATTGGCTTTGAAATTATGGAACGAAAAAGGAAATATGGCCTTTGATAGATTATTGAAAGGCGAAGTGAAAAACGAAAATGCCTTATCGCTTCAAATAATACCGGCCATAAATTCAATAGGCAGGATGAACGTCGGAACCAAAATAAATAGATTGATTAAATATTTCACTTCCCCGGAAACGAAAGAAAGCGAACTTATCGCCGCCTGGATGCTAGATAAAAACAAAGAGAGGAAGGATCTGATAACCTCTTTGGCCGGCAGCATAGAAATTAACGATGAGAAAACTTCCGTAACCTACAAATCCGAATTGCCGGAAGGGATGAACGGATTGTTGGCCAGTAAGATTTTGGACAAGGTAAAAAAACCGGTGGCGGTCTATAGCCAATCTGAGAAAGACGAGAATAGATTGGTTGGCTCGATAAGGAGCAAAGCCGGTTGCCCGTTGACGGAATTTATGGCGGATATAAGCGATATATTGCTTGCTGGCGGAGGACATAGCTACGCCGCGGGATTTTCCATATCAAAAGCCGATGCCAAAATTTTCGAAAGCCGTTTCGACCAATATTGCTCCTCTCACCCATTTGTTAAAGAAAATAACGAAACCATCGAAATTTCTTTAGAAGAAATCAATAGGGAAAACTATGATATCCTTTCTAGTTTCTCCCCATTCGGGAAAGGATATAAGGCCCCGTTGTTCTCGTTAAAGATAGACGCGGAGGAAATCAAGTTTTCCCCTGACGGAAAAAGGATACAAACCTATTTAGGCCCGAACGTCAGATTGTTTTCCTTCAAATTCAAGAAAGAGGACGTCCCGGAATTCAACGAGGTGACCTTGATTTTCGAAATGAACCTCAATGTTTTCAAAGGAAGGGAAACGGTTTCGGCCGACATAATCGAACTGCTCTTTTAAATTGTTTGGCTTTGTTCGTGCGTGTGGGCGTATAATTGACGCATGAACGAGAGCGCGAACAAAGAAGAATTAATCCCAAACGGCGGTTATCCAATGCATACCTACACGGACATCGAGGCCGTTTTTTCTTTGTATATCGCCGATCCGAAGAACAAGAAAATGATAAGGGACGCCTACGATTTGGCGGCCGAAAAGCACAAAGGCCAGTTCCGTAAATCCGGAGAAGGCTATATTCAACATCCCATAGAGGTAGCCTATATTTTGGCGGAGCTTCAAGCTGGGCCCGCCACCATCGCCGCCGGTTTCTTGCATGACGTTGTCGAAGACACCGACGAAACGATAGATGAGATCAAAGACAAATTCGGCGAGGAAGTAGCGTTCCTAGTCGATTCCCTCACCAAGATCCAGCGCATGAAGCTTTCCAGGCGCACCGAGGCGGATTTCGAGGCCGAAGACCATAAAAAGATATTTTTGGGCATGGCAAAAGACGTTCGCGTCATCATCATCAAATTAGCCGACAGATTGCACAATATGCGGACTTTATCGGCCTTAAAGAGAGATAGGCAAATAGCCTTGGCTAAGGAAACCTTGGAAGTTTTCGCCCCCATCGCCCATCGCTTGGGGATGTATAGAATCCAATCGGAATTGGAAGAGCTTAGCTTAAAATACCTCGAGCCGGAAAAATACGAATTGATATCAAAACTTTTAAAGGAATCCATAGAAAACTGCAAAGAATCCTTGGATGCCTTAAAAAAGAGAATCGCCGATTTGCTCTTCCAAAGAAAGATACCGTTTAGAATCGAATCGAGGGTCAAATCGATATATTCCATTTACCGGAAGATGTATACCAAAGGCAAGAAATTCGAGGAAATATACGACATATTGGCGGTCAGGGTCATTACCGAAAGCGTTTTAAACTGTTACGAGATATTGGGGATAATCCACGCGATTTATAAGCCCGTTCCAGGAAGGTTCAAGGACTATATCGCCATGCCTAAGCCCAACATGTACCAATCCTTGCACACCACCATCCTTTCCGGGGACGGAAACGTATATGAAATACAGATCCGCACCGAGGAAATGGATAAGGTTTCAGAGACTGGCGTAGCCGCCCATTGGAAATACAAAGAAGGCGGATATAACGCCAAAGAAGAGCAAAAAGACATAGAAGAAAAGCTCCATTGGTTCAGGGACTTGATCTCTACCGGCGAAGACAATCAGGACGCCAAATCCTATATGAACGCCCTCTCAAACGACGTCTTCAACGCCAACGTCTACGTTTTCACCCCGATGGGCAAAGTCATCGATTTGCCCCAAGGCGGGACCATATTGGACTTCGCCTACAAAATACATACCAAGGTTGGTGACGCGGCAACCGGAGCGGTGGTAAACGGCAATTTCGTGCCTTTGAACCACCAATTGAAAACTGGGGACGTATGCGAGATAAAGACCTCGAAATCCTCGCAGGGCCCGAATTCTTCTTGGCTTGATTATGTCATCACCAGTTCGGCCAAATCCCACATCAAGCGTTTCCTAAACGCCAAGATGGACAAACTAAACGCCGCCGAATTGATCAAAAAAGGCAAGGAATCGATGCTAGAAGCCGCTAGGGCCGCCGACATAAGCGAGGCAGAACTGGAAGAGGCTTTGGAAAAGAAAGCTTTGGACGAATACCATTGCGAGAACTTGGATGCTTTATATAAGGCCATAAACGCCAAAAACCCTTCGCCTTCCGCCGTCTTGAATTTCTTGGGTTTCAAGAGAAAGCCAACGTTGCCAAAGGCCGTGAAACACAATGCCTCAAAAGACGACAAAAACCCCGTTTATGTGGACGGAATCGACAGTTTGGCCATTACACTCGGCAAATGCTGCTCGCCGGTCCCGGGAGATAAAATTGTCGGTTACATAACCAAAGGGAAGGGCTTAACCGTCCATCGCCCGGATTGCTATAACATAAAGGGCCAAGAAAGCCGTTTGGTCGAAGTCTTTTGGAAAGACAATTTGGAAGATAGGACTTTCCCGGCCCAAATCCAAATCCAAGCCAACGATCGCCCGAGTTTGGTCGGGGACGTGCTGATGGTGATGTCTGCCAAAAACGTGGCGGTCAGAGACATTAGGGCGAAAATTATAGCCAACACCTCCATCGCCGACATAAGCTTGACGATATTTGTTAAAAACGCCGCGACTATCGAAGAGATATTCGGGGCCTTGACCACCATTCCGGGCGTTTATAAAACAACTAGAACCAACCATTGATATGAATAATAAGGAGAAAACTTATGAGCGTAATACCAGTAAAAGGAACCCATGACTTATATGCCTTGGACGCCAGCAAAAACCGTTTTGTGAGGGAAATGTTCAAAAACGTTTCGCTTTTATATGGCTACCACGAGTTGAATGTGCCCGTCATGGAATACACCGAAATATTCCAAAGAGGGGCCGGGGAATCCTCCGACATCGTCAGAAAAGAGATGTATACGTTCTTAGACAAGGGAAACAGGTCCGTCACCTTGCGCCCGGAATTCACGGCCGGGGTGATGAGAGCGGTGGTGAGCGACAAACTTTACGCTACCGAAGATCTCCCCATAAAGATTTTCTATGAAGGCCCGGCTTTCCGCTACGAAAGGCCACAATTAGGCAGATATCGCCAATTCACCCAATTCGGGGTGGAGGGAATCGGCTTGGATTCCGCGGAAATGGACGCCGAAACCATTTTGATGGCAATACAGGGATTCGCCCTTTTGGGGTTTAAGCATCTTTCTATAAAGATAAACACTTTGGGAGACGAGGAATCCAGAAAGAACTACAAAGAGGCTCTCAAAGCCTATTTTGCCGAACATATCGACGAAATGTGCCCAGATTGCCACGAAAGGATAAACATAAACCCTTTGCGCATGTTGGATTGCAAAGTCGAACATGACCAAGAAATAGCCAAAAACGCCCCGAAGATCAAAGATTATCTCTCCACCCAATCGGAAGAGAGGTTCTATAAGACTTTGAGCATATTAAATAACATGGATGTGGTTTACGAAGTGGACGACAACTTGGTCCGCGGCTTGGACTATTATTCAGAAGTGGTCTTCGAAATCCACGCGAAAAGCGAATCGGGCCTCGATTATGGCGCCTTATGCGGCGGTGGTCATTATTCCAATCTCGTGAAACAATTCGGGGGACCCGATATGGCGGGCGTTGGCTTCGCTATCGGGGTCGAAAGAGTAGCAAGCTTAATGGAAGAGCTTTCTCTCTTCCCAGATTTGGACGAAGGGATCGACGCTTATATAATTCCGGTAGGGGAAGGGATGGTGGAAAAAACATTCGAATTGGCCACTTATCTTAGGATGGAAGGCTTTAAGATTGAAACCCCCTTATATGCCGGCAAATTGGGCAGTTTGCTTAAAAAAGCGGTAAAGAGAAACGCCAAATACGCGGTAATTATCGGCGAAGAGGAATATTCCCGCGGGGTCTGCCAGTTAAAGGACCTTACCAAGGCCGAGCAAAAAGAAATCAACATCGAGGATTTAAAGGATGCATTGGATACCCTTATCTTCCGGAAAGGCGAATGAGATATGCTAAGGAATTTCAATAACGGAGAGCTAAGATTAGCAGATGTAAACAAAGAAGTCGAATTGGTCGGCTGGGTCAGCAAAGTGAGAAAATTGGGCGGTCTTACCTTCATCGATTTGAGGGATACGACTGGGATTGTCCAGTTGATCGTAAACGACGGAGTGACCATTCCGGACGTAAGAAACGAATACGTCATTCACGTAAAAGGCGTAGTCAGAAAGAAAGAAAAAGCCAATCCGAAGCTAAAAACCGGGGAAATCGAGGTTGAGGTCTCTTTGCTTGAAGTCATCAACAAAGCCATCACCACCCCGTTTATCATCGCCGACGAGACGGACGCTTTGGAAGACACCAGACTCCAGTATCGCTACTTGGACATCCGCCGTCCCATAGTCCAAAGCCGCCTCCGCACCAAGGCTAAAATAATGAAGATAACCAGGGATTATTTCGATTCTTTGGGCTTTACCGAGATAGAAACCCCAATTTTAAATTTGGCCACCCCGGAGGGAGCCAGAGACTACTTGGTGCCAAGCAGGGTCAAAAACGGATCCTTTTACGCCTTGCCCCAATCCCCTCAGCTATTTAAGCAATTATTGATGATTGGCGGGATGGAACGTTATTACCAAATCGCCCGTTGCTTCAGGGACGAGGACTTAAGGGCCGATAGGCAACCGGAATTCTCCCAAATAGACGTGGAGACCTCTTTCTTAAGCCAAGAAGAGATCTTGGATATGACCGAAAAGCTCTTGAAGAGATATTTCAAAGAGATTTTAAACGTCGATATTTCCCTTCCTTTAAGAAGGATGAAATTCTGGGACGCCATGGACAACTACGGATCGGATAAGCCCGATACCCGCTACGATTTAAAGCTAAACGACGTAACGGAAATCATGAAGAAAACGACCTTTGAAGGATTTAAGGACACCCCTTATATAAAGGCGATAGTCGTTCCTTCATACGCTGATAAAGCCAGCAGGAAAACCTTGGATTCCTTGATTATGGAAGCCAAGAAATTCCGCGTCAACGGCCTTTCCGCCTTCAAGTTCATAAACGGCAAACTGGAATCCTCATTCTTGAAATTCATGGACGAGGAAAGCCAAAAAGAATTAATCGAAAAACTGAATTTGAAGGAAAACGACTATGTTTTGGTGGGAGCGCACAAAGAGAGAAGGGACGTTTGCTTCGCTTTGGGGGCCATCCGCACCAAATTAGCCAAGGAATTGGGATTGATAAAAGAGGGAACCTATGACTTATTGTGGGTCGTGGACTTCCCGATGTTTGACAAAGTAGAAGGAGAAGAAGGCGTTTATACCGCCGAACACCATCCTTTCACCCGCCCAAGGGACGAGGACTTGCCTTTGTTGGATTCCGATCCCGAAAAGGTGTTGGCTTATGCTTACGATATCGTTATAAACGGCTACGAGGCCGGTGGGGGAACCTTAAGAATCTACGACCACGACACCCAATGGAAGATATTCCGCTTATTGGGGCTATCGGAAGAAGACGTGGCCAGGAAATTCGGCTGGTTCGTTGACGCCTTCAGATATGGCGTGCCGCCTCACGGCGGATTCGCCTTGGGCTTGGATAGGCTTACCATGATTTTAACCGGGACCGACAATATAAGGGACGTCATCGCCTTCCCGAAGAACTTGCAGGCCTCGGATCCTATGAGTCATGCCCCGGCGGGAGTGAGCAAAGATCAGCTCGACATCCTCGGAATAGAGTTAAAAGAAGAATTGCGCTAATAAAAAGGAGAATATAGATATGCCAAAGAAATTCGATGAAATCGACAAAAAGGCGATTGCCACATTGCGCGCCTTAGTTATCGATATGGTAAACAACGCCAATTCCGGGCACCCTGGAATGGCTTTGGACGTCGCCCCGTTCATGTATCTCTTATATAGGGATCATCTCATTTCCGACCCCAAAGAGCCGGAATGGTTCAATAGGGATAGGTTCATCCTCTCTTCCGGGCATATCTCCGCCCTTTTGTATGCTATGTTGCATTTGGCGGGATTTGACGTCACCACGTCCGATTTAAAAGCCTTCCGCCAATTCGGAAGCAGAACCCCGGGGCACCCGGAAGTGGGTGTCACCGCCGGAGTGGATTGCTCGGGCGGGCCTCTTGGAATGGGAGTGGCCCAAGCGGTTGGTTTTGCCATCGCCAAAGAGCATATATCCGCATCTTATAAAGAGGGAAATAGGCTTTGCGAGCACAAAACCTATTGCCTTTGTGGGGACGGATGCCTTGAAGAAGGCATTTCCCAAGAAGCCATTTCCTTAGCCGGCATCCAGAAATTGAAGGACTTGATATTAATTTACGACGCTAACGGATCAACCTTGGATGGGCCTACTTCCAATTCGATGAACGAAGACGTCAAGATGCGCTTTGTTTCGGCCGGATGGGACACTTACGAAGTTAAGGACGGAAACGATTTGGAGGCCATCTCTTCCGCTTTGGAAAAAGCCAAAGAGAGTAAAGAAAAACCGTCGATGATTTTGATTCATTCCAAAATCGGATATGGAACGGCCTTAGAGGGAAATAGCAAAGCCCACGGCGCTCCTTTGGGTGAAGAAAAAGGCAATGAAGCCAAGAAATTCTATGGCTATGACTTAGCTCCATTTAAAGTCGAAGAAGTTGTCTATAAGAGATTGAAAGACACTTTCATAAAGCGTGGCGAAAAAGCAAGGGAAGCCTATGAAAAAGATCTTCTTTCCTATAAGAAAGAACATAAGGAAGACTTTGATAGATTCGAGCAATCTTTGAATCCCAACTGGGACGATTTGCTTAAGGGTTTCGTCCCCACTTCCTTTAAAACCGACGCTTCAAGAAATAGCTCTGGAAACATCGTGGCCAAATTGGGCGATTTCGTGCCTTTTAGCTTCGGTGGCTCGGCAGACGTCGCGGGATCGGTGAAAACCGCCATCCCCAACGATCCGTCGTTCAGTTACGAGCATAGGGAAGCCAGGAACATGAATTTCGGCATCAGGGAATTCGCCATGGCCTCCATCCAAAACGGCATGTTGCTTCATAAGGGGGTGAGGACCTATGTTGGCAGCTTCTTGGTTTTCTCCGATTATATGAAATCCGCCATCCGCATGTCGGCTTTGGAAAAATTGCCGGCCATCTACCTTTTGTCTCACGATTCCATCGCCGTTGGGGAAGACGGGCCGACGCACGAGCCAATCGAACATATGGAAGCCATTAGGGACATCCCAGATTCTATCCTCATCCGCCCGGCGGACGAAAAGGAAACCTACGCGGCTTGGATTTCAGCTTTAAGAAGCAAAGAAAACCCCACATCCATTATCTTATCTAGGCAAAATCTCCCATTATTGGAGAATTCCTCTATAGAGAAAGCTTTAAAAGGCGGATATATCTTGGATTCCAACGATAAGGCGACTTATCAAATCATCGCTTCGGGATCCGAGGTGTCGTTAGCTAGAGACGCCGCAAAGATTTTAAAGAACGAAGGAATAGAGTTGGAAATAGTATCCATGCCTTCCACCAATTTGTTCTTAAAAGAAAGCGAAAGCTACAAAGATTCGGTTTTGCGTTTGCCGAGAAATAAGAGAATCGCCATCGAAATGGGCGTGCCCAACGGTTGGTATAGATTCGCCGACAACGTGTACGGGATCGAAAGATTCGGGGCTTCCGGATCCATGAAGGACTTGCTCCATCATTATGGCTTTGAGCCTGAGGTAGTGGCAGCCTATATCAAAAACGTCATAAACGGGAAATAAGAATATGAGAAGCGGTTACGTAGCCATAAACAACTTCGCCGGCAAAGGGGAGATAGGGATATCCCGCCTTTGTCTGGAAAAATTGGTAAAGAGGGCGGTAGATAGCGTGCCCGGCGCCAAATTAAATGCCAAAAGCAACAGAAAATCCCCGGTCAAATGGCTTTTCGACTGGGATCAGAAAATGAAGGTGGCGATTTATAGAAACGAGCAAGTCGAAGTCTTTTTGCGCATCGTCATCAAATCCGGGGAAAACGTTCAAAATGTCTGTCTGGACATTCAAAAGAAAGTGACTTCCAACATTTCTTTGATGTGCGAGACGGTTCCTTTGAAGGTTTCCATAAGGGTTATCGGCATCCAATAGGGAAAAGTAATCTCATCTTTGTTAAAGATGTGGTAATATAAGCCCCGGCAAAAAAGGCGTAAGGAAAATGAGAGAATATTCGAGAAACAAAATCCAAGAATTGAGTGCCATATCGCTCTATGTGGTTTTGACCTACGCCCATATGAATGAGGAAGCAGACATAAAAGATATTTTATCCTACGTTTTTAATCAAGACATAGACGAAGTCCCGCTTTTTGCCAAAGAGATAATGGTAAATTTCTTAAAGCACAAAGACGAGGAAATAGCCTTGATTGAAGGCAATATGAAAAATTGGACTTTCTCTAGATTAAACAGAATGGAGCAAGCCATACTTTTATTGTCTTTGACCAATTATAACTACCGCGAAGAAAAGACCGACAAAAAGGTCGTTATCTCCGTGGCTTTGGATCTTTCCCACAAATATTTGGATGACGGGCGTTATAAATTCGTGAACGCCTTATTGGACAATATATTGAAATGACGAATACGCGCCCTTTGCTTTATTCTGTAAGCGAGCTTAATCTCTTAGCCAAAAATGTTTTGGAAAATAGCCCTCAGCTCAATTTCGTGGAAGTTAAGGGCGAGATAGCCTCTTATAAGCGTTACCCAAGCGGGGATTATTTCGATATAAAGGACGAAAAATCCTATCTTTCCTGCGTTATCTGGGCTAGGGACGCCGCTAAGATGAGCTTTGTTCCGAAAGTCGGGGACGAAGTGGTCTTGTTTGGCTCGGTAAGCTTATACGCCCAAAAGGGAAGATACCAATTCACGGCCTTTTCTTTGTCTTTGTTTGGGAAGGGTGAGGCTTTGCTAGCTTTGGAACAGCTAAAGGAAAAGCTAAGCAAAGAAGGGCTATTTGACATAAGCAAAAAGAAAGCCATCCCCCAATATCCAAACAAAATATCGATAGTGGTGGGCAAAGATTCCGCGGCCGAAGCGGATCTAATCGCCAATATATCCCGTCGTTGGCCATTGGCTGAAGTGGTGATTCATAACGCTTTGGTTCAAGGGAAAAATGCCCCAGAAGATATAATAAGAGCCTTAAACGAGACCAAAGAAGATAATGCAGACGTCTTGATTCTTTCCAGAGGCGGAGGCTCAAACGACGATTTGAGCGCCTTTAACGATGAAGAACTAGTAAGGGCATTTTATGCGATAGATACCCCAAAAATAGCGGCGGTTGGGCATGAGATAGATTTTACCTTGGTCGATTATGTGGCCGATAAGAGGGTTTCCACCCCCACGGCCGCGGCGGAATTGGCAACCCCTAACAAAGACGATGTTTATGACCTTCTTTCCGCTTACGAAAAATCATTATTTAGTGGCATCATGCAGAAAATAGAATCCAAGGAAGCCTTATATTCGGCCTTATTGGGGAAAATGAATATATTAAGCCCAAAAAAGAAATACGATGATAGTAAAGAAAAGCTGGAATCCTTCGAAAAACGCTTATCTTTGGCCATAAATAACCTCTTAAAGGCAAAGGAAAGCCAAATGGAATTGACGTCTTCTAAGCTAAATGGCTTAGATCATCATAAAGTCTTAAATAGGGGCTATTCTATAGCCTATGACAAAGAAGGAAAAATATTGTCTTCTATAAAGGAAATAAAAGAAGGCGAAGAGATGGTGACGTTATTAAAAGACGGGAAGATAACCTCTAAGATAATAAAAGGAGAAGAAAATGGAAAATAAGATCGATTTTGAGAAAGAATTAGCCCATTTGCAGGAAATAGTCGAGAAAATGGAATCTTCTTCTCTGCCTTTAGAAGAGAGCCTTTCTTTGTTTGAGGAAGGGCAAAAGAGTTTGAAGAAACTTAAAAGTGCGTTGGACGAGGCAAAGGCCAAAATCGAGAAATATTCGAAGTAGCCTTTTAACAAAAAGAGAAGCATTTCTCTTTAAAAAACATTATTTCGTTAACATAATATATCTGTGAGCAAGATAATAATGCACATAGATTTGAATGCCTTCTTCGCCTCAGCGGAGCAGCTTAGGGACCCCGCTTTATTAGGGAAGCCTTTGGCCGTTGGAGGAAGAGGGAGAAGGGCGGTAATCTCCACGGCTTCTTATGAAGCTAGGAAATATGGCGTCCATTCGGCCCAGCCTATCTATCAGGCTTTGAAGCTATGCCCGGAATTGATAATAAAGCCGGTGGATTTCCGTTATTATCACATCCTTTCCAATTCTTTTTTCGGCTATTTGGAAAGATATTCAAGACTCATTGAGCCGGTATCCATAGATGAGGGATTCGTGGATTTGACCTCATATTTGAAAGATAAAAATGACCCGATGGACGCTTTGAAGGAAATTCAAGACGGCCTTCTTAAGGAAGTGGGCTTACCTTGTTCCATCGGCATAGGGCCAACCAAATTCTTGGCCAAGATGGCTTCGGATATGAAAAAGCCATTGGGGATAACGATTCTTAGAAGGAAGGATTTAAAAGAGAAACTCTATCCTTTGCCGATTGAGGATTTCTTTGGAATAGGAAAGCAAAGCGCGGCTAAGCTTAAAAAACGTTTTTCCATATACACCATCAAGGATTTGAAAGAAAGAACGGATATTGACGACGAGAACTTAAAAAAGTTCTTCGGCAAGCAATATGAAATCATAAAAGAACATGTGAATGGTTATGGTTCCGATAAGGTGGATCCCACTCCCAGAGATCCTAAGTCCATAGGCAGAAGCATCACTTTAGAATCCGACAGCGGGGATTTGGAAGAGATATTCTCCATTTTCGAAGTGATGGCGGAAGAGATAATGAGCGAGATGAATAAACACAAAAAAGCTTCCAAAACGGTGGACGTCACCTTCAGGGACCATATGTTCGTCACCAAAAGCAAATCCCAAACCTACAAAGAGCCAATAAGAAACGAAAAGGAGCTATTGGAGGCTGCCAAAAGCATTTACAAAGCCAATTTCGCCGGAAAGGAAGCCAGATTGGTGGGCTTAAGTTTGCAAAACCTCTATGACCCAAAAGACATGGATATCCAAATGTCCTTTTGGGATTATCAAAGCTATGAGGAAGAAGATAAGACCAGACTTATAATATCCAAATTGAACAACCTTACCGAAAAGAAATACAACAAGCCTCTTTTAAAAAGGGGAAGCGAGGTCAAAAAAGATGGAAATAAATAACGCCAAGGATTTATATTGGCAATATCTCAGAGTCGAAAAAGGCGTTTCCGAGATGACTATTTCCGATTACAAGGAAGATTTGACCATCTTTTTCAAGGAATTTTCCGACATAAAGGACACTTCGGATCTAAAGGTCAGCGACATCAAGGACTTCATACTCATCCAGTCGGAATATGGCCTATCGGCCTCAACTATCCTAAGAAGGCTTTCTTCCATAAAGAATTTTTATCTCTTTCTATCTTCCGAAAAGATCATAGACATATCGATTCCTAAGCTAGAAGGCCCGAAATTGCCGAAGAAATTGCCTTTGGTTTTATCCGAAGAAGAAGTTGAAAGCCTTTTGGACGCCCCGAATATGAGCAAAAAGACGGGAATAAGGGACAAGGCGATGTTGGAGGTTATGTATTCCTCTGGATTGAGGGTTTCGGAATTGATAAACCTCAAATTGAGCCAAATAGATTTCGAAAACGGGATAATAACCTTGATTGGAAAAGGGAATAAGCAACGTTCCATCCCGATTGGGGAATTCGCTTTGGATTATCTGAACAAATACATTTCGGAAGTTAGGTCAAAAAGCCGCTTTAAAAAGAGTAATTACGTCTTTTTAAACAAAGATGGCTCCCCGATAAGCCGGGTTTATTTTTGGAAACAGATAAAGAAATACGCGGAAATGGCAGGCATAGAAAAGGATATAAGCCCTCATACCTTAAGGCATTGCTTTGCCACCCACTTATTGGAAAATGGGGCGGATCTAAGGATGGTTCAAGAAATGCTCGGCCATTCAAACATCGCCACTACCCAAATATATACGCATGTTTCTTCAAAGAGGATAATGAGCGCGTATGATAAATACGGTTTGAGAAAATGATTCGATAAAAGGAGATGAATATGAATAAACGCTTCAAAAGGATATTCCTTATAATCGCCGATTCGGCAGGCATAGGAGAAGAACCGGACGCCGATAGATTCGGAGACGTCGGATCCAACACCTGGGCCCATGCCGCGGAATCCGTAAATGGGCTAAATTGCCCAACAATGGAGATGATGGGAATTGGCCAATTATCGGAAATAATGGGCATAAAGCCAATAAAAGATCATCCGCATAGCTATGTAATGTGCTTGCAGGAAAAAAGCAATGGAAAAGACACCATGACCGGCCATTGGGAGATGATGGGAATCGAGACCAAAGTGCCTTTTAAAACCTTCACGGACACCGGTTTCCCCAAAGAATTGATAGACGAATTGGAAAAAAGGACCGGCCATAAATGCATTGGCAACTATGCGGCTTCCGGAACCGTAATCTTGAAGGATTTGGGAGAAGAGCAATGCAAAGAAAATTCGCTTATCGTCTACACTTCCAGCGATTCTGTTTTGCAAATATGCGGACATGAAGAAGTGCTTGGATTGGATGAGCTATATCGTTGCTGTCATATTGCCAGGGAGCTTTGCATGAAGCCGGAATGGAAAGTCGGCCGCGTTATCGCTAGACCTTATGTCGGCGATAACAAAGACAACTTCAAGAGAACTCCACATAGGCACGATTATGCCTTAAAGCCTGAAAAAGAAACGGATTTAAACGTTTTAAAAAACAATGGCTACATGACCAGTTGTGTAGGCAAAATCAGCGATATATTCGACGGTTACGGGGTTACTAAAACCGTTTCTACAGTTTCTAACGAAGACGGAATGGATAAGACCATCGAACAACTCAAAAACGAGGATTGGGAAGGACTATGTTTCGTCAACCTGGTGGAGTTTGACTCAGAATATGGGCATAGAAGAAATCCGGTGGGGTATGCCAGAGCTTTGGAGGCTTTCGATAAACGCGTAAAAGAATTTATCGAAAACATGAAAGAAGATGATTTGCTCTTAATATCCGCGGATCACGGAAACGACCCAACGTTCAAAGGAACGGATCACACTAGGGAGAAGGTGCCTCTATTAGCTTATTCTCCGTCATTCAAGAATGGGAAGAAGTTAGACGATAGACTTACATTCGGGGATATAGGCGCAACGGTATTAGAGAACTTCAACCTCAAAAAACCGGAAGATTTAATAGGAACGCCAATAGAAGAATTGATAGAAGATTAATAAAATTAAGCAACGCGCAAAAACGTTGCTTTTTTTTCTTTTGTGTTGGCAAATGAAGCGGTGGAAGTAATTTCCTATCAATAGAGCAAAATATATTAATGCTTAAATATAGTGTTTAGCCAAGCCATCAATAAATGTTCGACATTAAAATATGGATAAAAAATCATAAAAGAATATAAATCATCCATTTTTGAAGGTAAACATGCGGTTCTTAGAAATAAGACTAGTAGTTTTCTAGTAGTTTCTAAAAAGAGGTACCAGAGTGTGGAAAAGCCATAACAGACATAGTTGATAAGTTTGCTTAGTTAGATATTTTCTTTGTGTTTATCGTTCGTTTCATTTCTTTGTTAACATAATGGACATTATGCGAAGTT
>CAVBUY010000007.1:0-50855 GCA_963598795.1 Alistipes shahii | reverse complement strand
TAATATGGAACATATATCATCCATAGCATCCCTAAGTTCACTTGTTGTTTTTTTAAATTCTAACGTCTCATTTTCTTTTCCTAGATTCATATGGGCATCTCCTGTTGATTATTCCAAACATATTATATCATTAGCAAAGGAAATGTCACTAGTTTTGTCACTATTTATGTCACTAGTCTTGTCATTGAATATAAAATCATAATTAATACTATTAGCTGAATAGTTTACAGCTTGAGACCAATGAGTTTAACGCTTTAGAGCATTCCTAATCCAATCGTGTAAAATTTTAGCGTCCTTGAGCTTTAATCGCGTAAAAGCAAAATAAAAAGCTGCAAATAGGACCTTCAAATGAAGTTTACTAATAGCTTGTAAAACTAATAAAATTCAATTTTCAAAGTATACGTCAAAAAGTAACGCCATACCAAAAAGTCAAGACCCAAAAGAAAAATAGTGGCTTTGAAACCACTATTTCTTCTTTCTATTACGGGCTACATCCATTTGTGCCCTTACAACGAAGTGACCAGGTACATAATATATTCCAATTATGTGACTGCCACTTATTTTTGTTCCATTTGGTGGAGCCGAGGGGAATCGAACCCCTGTCCGAAGAAAGCCTCACAAGAACGTCTACAGCTTAGTCTCTGCCCAATACCTCATAATCCCGGCAGAAACGGTTGGATTATAAGGTTGTCCGTGAAATTTTCGTCTCCCCCTGCCGGACGAAGAGGTCGCTTATCGCCTTTATCTTACGCCCATCGCTCAGCAAGGCGCGAACCTGAGCGTGAACGTGCTCGTCCCGCTAAGCGGGATCCCTGTTTCGGGAGCTCTAATTAGGCGCGAGCGAGGACGCGGTTGCTAGAACCGAGCATCCAAGGTTTGACAGTTTTGTCAGTTATTGTTTTTCGGCGTAAGTCGCCACCTTGCTGCAATTCAAGCCAGACATCTCCCCGTCAAAGCCTGAACGGCCCCAAAGAGTTGTTGACGCCTATTTGGACAATAGGCTATTCAATTATATTTCATTCTTCTTTTACTAGAAGAAAAAACGCATTTATCGCCAAAATATCAGGTGAACGCACATTCATTTTAATTGACGCCTAAAAATGGGCTATAAATTTAGAGAAAATATAGAGAAAATCGATAAGTTTTATTGTAAGAAATGACGCTTTAATGTAGTCTTATTTCAATAAGTATCATTAAATGATAGGAATTTGATGACATGGAAAACAAAGAAGAACTAAAAACGTTGGTTGCCTATTTGATAAAACATAACCAATCCCATGTCGAGGAATTGGAAGGTCTCGCCTGTCAGCTAAAAGAAACGGATCCCGAAGCCTATAAAGACATTCAGGAATCCATTAAAGCCTATAAGGACGGCAACGAAAAGTTGGCCTCTTCATTAAGGAAAATATCTTAATACGCATATGTGTTTGTCCATCGCTTACAAAAACAAGGTTTCCCCAGATAACGTGATCATGAAAAACGTCATGTCTTTTGAAGCCCAAAACAATTTGGTTACCCTCACCGATTTGATGGAAAGGAAAATTTCCTTGGTGGGTAAAATAGAAAAAGCGGACCTCATAGAAAATTACATATTGATCAAAACCGAGCAAGGAGACGAAACTTCATGCCAGGAAAAATAATCGCCTTATGCGGCAAAGGCGGAGTCGGCAAAACCTCGATATCCGCGTTGGTGGTTAGACACTTAAAGGAAACCTACCCTGACAAAAAGATATTGGCCATAGACGCCGATCCAGCCATAGGATTAGCCACCGCTTTGGGAGTTGAAGTATCTTCCACCGTGGACGACATAAGGAAATTATTCATCGAAAACGTCGAATCAGGCGACTCCAAAGCCGCCATCGAATTGCTTTCGGAAGCCAAATATAGGATGTACGACGCTTTGAAGGATTTCGACAACGTCTCGTTTTTGGCTATTGGAAGACCCGAATCCGCGGGATGCTATTGCAAGGTCAACGCTTATCTAAAGGAAGTCATAAACCTCATCGCCAACAATTTCGATTACATAGTCATCGACGGAGAAGCTGGAATAGAACAAGTAAACCGCAGGGTGATGGAAAAAGTAACCCATCTTATTTTGGTCACGGATGGCTCAAAGAAAGGCCTGAATGTAGTCAAGACCATCTACGACGTTGCCAAGAATCTAACCATGTTCGAAACGTCGGGCATAATTATCAATCGTTTGATAGATATGAGTTACAAAGATCAGCTAAAAGTGGGAGACATTCCCATACTCACTTATATAGAAGAGGATAGGAATATGTCCTTAACCGATATGAGGGGAGATTCCATATTCGCCTTAAGTGAAGATTCGCCCATTTATGTCAAAACCAAAGACGCTTTAAAAACATTAGGGATAATAAATTGAAAAGGAGAAGAGAATGAAAGACCTGAAACATCTCTATTACTTTGAGAACCTGCTCGAAGACGCCAACAACGAATTGGTCCGCAAAGCCCAGGAAGACGGCAAAAAATGCATCGGATCCGTATGCTACACGGTTCCGGAAGTCTTGCTAAACCTTAACGGATGCTTCCCCGTTCGTTTGCGCGCCCCGAGAACCGGTTCCTTGGAAATGGGCACCTATTACATGACCAGTTTCCTATGCGAATACACCAGGGCTTTGTTAGAACGCGCCATCGAAGGCGGATATCAGTTCTTGGACTGCCTAATTGCCCCAGACGGATGCACGATGATCAACCGCTGCGTGGAAAACATGGAGTTATTGAAAATCAATACCAAAGAGGACTTCTTCTATCAATATTTGGAAGTCCCGATGAAGGACGATGAGAACGCCTTGAATCTCTATATAGGGCAATGCAAGGAAAAAATACTCAAACCCCTACACGATCGTTGGGGTATAGACACTTCCGACAAAGCCATTAGAGAGGCTGTCGCCCGTTACAATGAAATGTGTTCGATAATCAATCAAATCGGCGATTATAGAAAAGAAGACAATCCTCGCATCACCGGTTATGAATTCCATATCATCACCCTCGTCACCTACGTTTGCCCGACGGAATTGATAATCGATAAGCTAAGGGAAACATTGGAAGAATTGAAAACCCGCGAGCCAGATGAAAAGAAGAAATGGAGAGCTCGCGTTGAAGTCGTCGGTTCGGAAATCGATGACGTGGATATGATCAAATTGATCGAAGAAAGCGGAGCCTTGGTCGTCGCCGACCGCTTCTGCTATGGCTCTTTGCCAGGCAGAAAGGAAATAGTATTAAACGACGAAGAAGACGTTTTGACCCAAGTCTGCAAGCATTACATCCACAATACGATGTGCCCAAGGCATATGAATTCCGCCAAAATGAAAAGAAGGAAAGAATACGTCGATGAAATCGCCAAGGAATATAAGGCAGATGGCATCATCTACGAGCAAATGAAATTCTGCGATCCTTGGGCATATGAACGCATGACCGGAACATTCATCATGCGCGAAGAATACAAATACCCCGTCCTTTCCATCGATCGCCCTTACGCGGTAGGCAATTCAGGCCAGATCAGAACCCGCGTTCAGGCATTCGTCGAAAGCATCGAAATCAAAAAGATCCAAGGAGGCAATTGATTATGGGAGCCAAGATAGGAAGCGAAGAGCTAGGAAAGCTCTATTCCAAAGGAAAGGTCAGAAGACGCCGCGAATGGCGCGGGGTCAAGGATACCTTGTATGATTTCACCCGTTGGCTAAAAACCCTCGGAGTCCTACTCAAATTCATGATGAAGCCTCGCAACATAAAGGCTTTCTTCAAATATAGGTGGATGCAGAATTATTTGGCCGTTCCCATGATGATCGACCGCCATACGGCCGGATTACGCGGGGAACACCTTCGCATCGCCCATTTGGAATACGACACCATCACCGTGGACGTTGCCAACTTGTTGGACAACGCCTTCAGAGCCGACGAAAGATGCGGCAATGACAAAAAATTCTCGAAGAAATGCGTCATCTTGGACGAAAACGAAATGTTTGCCATCATGTGCGGCTTTCCCAATCTAAAAGGCGTTTCTTGGGAAACCGCGGCGGTTTACGTTTCGGTTTTGTTGCAAGGAGACGCGGTCACCCATTATCTGGACGTCGTTCAGGAAATGGGCTTACCGGGAGACGTTTGCCCTATGCCTGCTGCTGAAGCGGGCGTGGTCATTGACGACGACGCTCCGATTTACGGGGCTTGCGCCATCCAATGCAACACGACTTGCGACGGATCGTTACTAGGCGGCGGAATCATGACGAGATTCTATGAAAGGCACAACATTCCTTGCTTCCAGATAGCCGCTCCTCTTCGCCACACAGAAGATGGGGTTCAAGACTATGCGACCCAAGAAATAAAGAACGCCATCAAATTCATCGAAGACACCACCGGCGAGAAATGGGATTGGAACGCATATTTCAAAAACATCAAACGTTATAACGCCGAAAACAGGCATCGTTTCTCTTGGATGGAAATGTCCAGAACCGATTATCCTCAGGTAATAGGCGCCAACTTGGCTTTGTATGCCGAAACCACTTATATGGCCGTAGCTGGACGTGACCCCAGCTTCCTAAAAGCCGACGAAAAGATCACCAAATTGGCCAAGAAAGCTTATGATCGCAAAGCCATGATCGTTCCCGAATATCGCCATCGCGCCATCATTTGGGGCGTTCAATCGCAATACTACACCGAGTTCTTGCCTTGGCTTCAAAACTGCTGGGGAATCTTGCCTTTGGTCGACATGTTGAGTTTGGTTTACTTCGACCAACTTTCCGAGGATGACCCAGAACAAGCCTATAAGGATTTGGGAAAACTCTATCAGGAAATGATCATGCGCAACCGCACACATGGCGGTTACGAAGTCTTGTTGGACGATTTATGGAGGTTCTGCGAATACTATCGCGCCGACATGGTCATCCTTTGGGAACATATATCCTGCAAGGCCTTAGATGGCATGCACGGATTGTTCGAGCAGCGCGCCAGAGAGCACGGCATCAAATTGGTTTGGGTCGACCACGATTTGATGGATCCGCGCGTAATCAGCCGCCAATCCATCCGCGACGACGTGAACCGCTACATGCGTTCGGTATTGCGCGAAGAGCCTTTGGATCCTTCGCTCGAAGTCATAGACGACGCTAAATCTTGGTAATCATTAAGGAGAAATAAGAATATGAAATATTATGGAGGCTGCGATTCCGGCTCTACTTACACCAAATGCGTGATCATAGACGAAAACGGGAAGATGGTTTCAGACGTTACCATCAGAAGCCGCATCAATTCGGTCTTATCCGCCCAGGAATCATTGGACGAAGCCATTAAAAAGGTGCCCGAATTAAAATCTGCTAAAGATTTGGCTTATTTGGTCGGCACGGGATATGGCAGAAACAAAGTCCCGTTCGCGGACGAAAACATATCGGAAATCTCCTGTCATGCCATGGGCGTCCATATCGCCGATCCATCCGTCAAGGCCATTATCGACATTGGCGGCCAAGACGTTAAGGGCATAGCCATCGATAAGGACGGCACGGTTTTGAACTTCGCCATGAACGACAAATGCGCGGCTGGAACAGGACGTTTCTTCGAAGCCATGGCCAGGGCCTTTGAAATGAGCTTGGACGAATTCTCCAACCTTTCCCTCAAGGCCAAAAACATCATCCCAATCACCGCCCAGTGCACGGTCTTTGCCGAATCGGAAGTCATCTCTTTGGTCGGCGAAGGAAAACCGATGGACGAAATCGCGGCCGGAATAGAATTCTCCGTGGCCAAACGTTGCTTCGTCATGGCTAAAAAGGCCGGGGCCGTCGATTCTATAACCCTTACCGGCGGATGCGCCAAAAACGCCGGGCTCAAAGAAGCCATCGAAAAGGTTTTGCATCTTAAGGTCATCGATCTTCCGATTGACCCTCAGCTTATGGGAGCCTTGGGGGCAGCGGAATTCGCCCGCAAAAAAGGCATGAATATCAAATAAGGAGGCAAATCATGGGAACTGCGTTAATAGTCTTAAGTTGGACAGTATTTAAAAACATCGGCATGGACCTTTGGGCCTCCATAGTCTTGACTGTGGTAGGCGCCTTCATCATTCTCTTCGCTACCTTGTTCACAGTCTATTTCTGGAACATCGACATGAAGGCCTTATCCAAACTTCAGCCGTTGCTTAACAAAATCTACGATAAGAGAAAACGCGACAAAAAGATTTAAGTAAGATGAAAATCTACGATTCTTGTCTAAAAGAATTCTTGTCGCTTCTTAAGAACGAGACGAATCCAAAACTCCTTTCTTTGGATTCGTCTTATCTTATAGGCGAGCCCAATCAGATCGTTTTTAGGTCCGATTGTGCCTTTGAATTAGGCGGAAATAACAAAGCCGGATATGCCGGCTCTTTGCTCACGTCCGATTCTTCTTTAATTGAAGATGAAGGCGTTATTCTTTATGGCCCGGACATAAAAGACATAGAAAGCGACGCTTTTTACGCCAGAATGGCTTTGATAGAAGTCGACGATAAACTAATGGGCGAAGGCAAGGAGCTATATTCCTCAATCCGAAAGATAGATTACGTTCGTTATCACGTCTCTCTGGATCAGATAATGTTTAGGATATCGCCTATTTCCTTTAAAGAAAGCATCGTAATAGGAAAAAAAGCCAAGAATAACGGCCTCAGCTTCAAAGATATTGGGAAAGCCTTCATTGATGCATATCATTCGTTAAAACAAGTAAAGAAAGTCAAAATGATTTTCATCACTGACCCCAACTTCGATTTCGAATCGATGAGCAAGATAATCAAAAGAAGCGAGGATATCACCAAAACGTTGGATCACCTCACCAACAAAGTGAAAATGGATTGCCATTCTTGCGGATTGCAGAAAATATGCGAGGAAGTGGAGACTCTTTCCAAAAGCGAATTCGGGAACGAATGAGAATAAGCCGTTAGGTCGGCTTTTTCTTTTTGAAAGAACATACCTAGTATGTTTTCTTTGGATAAGCGTCGTTTATGTGCTAACCTTACATAGCATTTTTGAGAGAATTTATTATGGCCACTGCAAAGAAAGTAAATAAAACGAAGAAAAATAAAAATTCCAAGGCCTGGCAAAGCATCAAGCTCGGATTGTCGGCATTGGTAAGCAACGACTCTGTCGTCACTTTGAGCAAATCCAAATGGTATGGGGCAGTATTGGCCGGCGTTTTGTCGGTTATGGCCGCCTCGGTTCCGACTTTGGTCAATTTTTCCAACCTCAGCGGCTCGGATATCTTATCCGCGCCATCGGGAAGTTTGACCAATGGTTTGATTTCATTTTCCGAGACTTTGGATAGCAAAGATATCGACGTCATATTCAACGCCGAAACGGGTTTGATCGAAATCGACAACGACAAATGGAACGCCGCCTTCCCTTCCAATGGCGGATATCATATCTACACACACACCTACACCGTCAAACAGACCATCATGCAAACGGAAGATAGCTTAGACGAATCCTCTTCCGTTGTTACCGTTCCAACCACCCCGACCATCAAAGACGTCACCGTCTGCGATTTGATCGTCTATAACCTAAGCAACTTGGAATCTTCGGTCTTTAGCGACACGATATTTGGCAATTCCGAAGGATATACCTCTTCTGGTGAAATCGCCATCTTAAAGGGCACCGAACCAACACCGGCCTTAAAGAACCCTTATGCGACCACCACTTTGTTCTTGGGCAAAGATTGCTACTCGTTAATAAAAAACCCTCAGGGAAGAGATGTTAGCAGCGCCGCCTATTACAAAGTATTCAAATACGAAAAATACACCGTCAATCTCCGTAACTTCGTCAAAGAGAATTCTCATGGCGAAGCTTATAGCGTAACTCATTCAGACATCACGGAAGACAATTATCAGACTTATTTGGATTCCGCCGCAGCCTCCTGGTCTACCTTATTCAAGGACGGATGGGATTCCACCAGAGTCTATAACATGTGGTCTCAATGGGCCATTTGGCTCTCGATATACGTCGGCATCGTCTTCTTCATGGGCTTGATGATCTTCATCATTACCCGCGGAAAGAACAACCCGTATCGCGAATTCAGCTTCTGGAGATCCCAAAAGATAGCTTATTGGGCCGCCATGACCCCAGCTATTCTTGGCTTGGCATTCGGGTTCTGGATTACCAAATTTGCCTCTCTCGGCTTCTTGATAATCTATGGCATCCGCATTATTTGGATGTGCTTCAGAACATTGAGACCTGTAGCCCAATAAAAAGCGTCCGCTGACGCTTTTTATTTAATCCCCATAATCGCTTGGTCTTGAATCGTCTATCCAAGTTATGTGCAACGGATCGGTGAGATCTTGTAATTCTCTATAAACGAATCCTTCCTTATCGAGGGCCGGATGTTCATAATCATTAGTAAAGATAACTTTGTGGTTTTCCCTTACCGCGATTTCTATAGCCTTAAGGATTTTCTCAAAGCTACCGTTGGTCTTGTCCCTATATCCGAGCATGCTTTGATAAAACATCGGCTCGATATAGAAGATATCGCCCAATTCGTTGGTATAGGCGTTTATCAAAGGATGGCTTGGATCCTTATAAGGCGAATACGCGTCAAATTCAGGATAAATCATAACAATACATATTTAAGCAATCAGAAAGGAAAAATGAAATGGCAACCGATCCCAAAAAGATAAAAATCATCTTCACCGACATAGATGGGACATTGTATTCCCATAGTCAAAAATGCATTCCCCAATCCGCCATTGACGCCATAAAGAAGCTTCAGGAAAAAGGCATAAAGGTTTTCCTATGCTCTGGCAGAAACAAATATTTGATTAGGAAGTCCGGCGTTTTGAATTATTTCACCCCCGATGGCGTGGTCATGATGAACGGCGCGGCGGTTTCCATCAACAACAAGACCATCTATAGCTACCAAATACCCCAGCAAGTCGTGGACGCGATGATAAAGTTCTCCTATAGGCTTAAATTCGGCCTCACCTTAATTGAAGAGTCCGAAGGCCATATAAACATGGTCGACGATTATGTCATCGATGCCCATGCCAAATATGGGACAAGGTTCCCTCAGCCAAGGAAATTCCCCATTCCCTATGATAGACCGGTTTATCAAATGATCGCTTTCTGCGACGAGTTCGACCAAAGCTTATTCTTGCCTCACTTAGTAAACTGCAAGGCCGCCAGATGGGACGATCATGCGGTAGACATAATGCCAAGCGATTCCGATAAGGCAAAGGGAATCATGGCCGCCTTGGAATATTATGGCTGGCGCGCCGAAAACGCTATGTCTTTGGGCGATCATAACAACGACTTGGACATGCTTCATTTCACCGGCATCTCCATCGCGATGGGAAATGGCATAGACGAGGTCAAAAAAGCCGCCGACTACGTAACGGACGACATCGATAACGACGGCTGGGCCAAAGCCATGAAGCATTTTGGCTTAATCGATTGATTATTTGTGATAGGGTTCGTTATGGTTAATCCTAAAAGCCCTATATAGTTGTTCTTCCAAGATTATCCTCGCTAATTGATGAGGGAAGGTCAAAGGGCCAAAAGTCCAGCGGACGTTGGCTCTTTTTTTCATCTTTTCCGATAGTCCTAAAGAACCACCGATGACAAAATGGATGGAAGAGCCACCTAACGAAAACCATTTTTCCAATTCCTTGGATAAAGATATTGAATCAAATGTTTTCCCATTCAAATCCAAGCAAACCAAATAATCGGAACCGCTTAATTTATTCAATATCTTGTCGCATTCGGTCTCTTTTATCTTCTCTTCGATTATCAAACTGGCTTTGTTGGGGATGGGTTCGTCATTATATTCGATCACTTCCACATCTGCGTATTTGCTTAGTCTCTTTAGATATTCTTCTTGGGCGGATATCCAATATTTTTCTTTGAAGTGGCCTATAGCATGGATGAAGATTTTCATTTATCTCCTCCCTTAACGAATTGCCATTGCTGCAAAATATGGATTTCCTGAGAAGAAAACGAGACGCCATTTTCCTCATAAACCGATTCATAGGTTTTCAATATATTCTCTTCTGAATTGCATTCCTCGGATCTATGGGCCAAATAGAAGGCTTTGGTATTATCTCCCTTGAGTTCCAATGAAAACAAAGCGGATTGCTCATTGGACAAATGGCCCTTTCTTCCTTTGATCCTGTCTTTCAAAGTCTGGGGTCTGTTGCTATTTTGAAGCATTTTTGGGTCATAATTGCTTTCCAAAAGGTAATACTTCGCATTTTTCAATTTCTTCAGCGTGGATTTTTTAAGATATCCTGTGTCGGTTATATAGCAAAATGTCGTTCCTTTGTTTTCAATCCAATATCCGACGGGATTATTGGCGTCATGAGAAGTGGAAAAAGAGGTTATAGAAAAATCATTTATCTTTATCGTTTCTCCCACTTCTTGAATTTTGTTGCCCCCTTTGGTGTTAGGAGAGCAATAGATATCTTTATCGGATAGAAAGCAAAGGCCCCTTATATGATCGCTGTGCTCATGAGTGACGAACACCGCGGAGATATCGGATATCTCTTTGCCTATTTCCTTCAACCCGCTTATCAATACTTTCTTGCCTAAGCCCATATCAAAAAGAAGGATGGTTGATTCGTCGTATACCAATGTCGCGTTCCCCTTGGACCCGCTGCCCAACGAAAGGAATTTAATCATCGTTATATTCTTCCATGGCCGAATTGAACAAATCGTCCGGGGTGGAGAATTTCTGCAAGTCTTTTTCAAATAGCAAAGCGAATTTTCCAACCGAGCCATCACGATGCTTGGCAAGGTTAATTTCCACTACCGACATATCGTATTTGTCGCGACCTTTTTCCTTGTTTTCGCGAACCATTTGGTTGAGTTGTTCGGTTTTCGAAAGATTTCTGGGTTCGCCGTTTTGGTCAGTATCGGTTTTAGCTTGGTTATTGGATTTATTTTTGCCGCTCCAATCCGGGCGATAAAGCAAAAGGATGGTGTCCGCGTTTTGTTCTATAGTTGACGACTCTTTCAAATTGCCCACTTCCGGAGCTGAATCGACCATGCCTTTCCCGGCCACATAAGTTCCCTTGTCCGCGTCTCTGTTTAACTGAGCCAACAAGATTACGGGTATCTTCAGCCTTCTGGCCATTTCTTTGAGTTGCAAAGTGATTTCCCCAATCTGCAACGTCCTGGATTCGTTGGCTCTGGTTATAGGCACTGAGATAATATTCAAGAAATCGATGAATACGCCCGCCAGTTTGCCTTTCTTGGATTCGGCTATTTTCTCGCATTTGGCGATTATCTCGCTTAAAGCTTGGTTTGGTGTGTCATCAAAATAAATCGGAAGCTTAGACAAAGTGTTGGCGGTCGCCGCGATTCTGTTTTCGGCGTCCCCGTTTATTCTCCCGAGTTGAATATCATTGGCGGAAACCGTTGATTGGGCGGCTAATATCCTTCGCATGATCGAGGCTGCGCTCATTTCGCAAGAGAAGAAAGCCAAGGTCTTATTTTGCCCATTCAAAGACATGGCGCCGTTTATCAACAAATTCAAAGCGAAAGCTGTTTTACCCACGCCGCTTCTGGCCCCGATGATATTCAATGTTTCGGGTTGGAAACCATGAATTAGGTCATTCAACATCTTATATCCGGTATCCAAACCCGTAAGGCTCTTGTTGCTGTTTTTGCGACGTTGCTGGATATCTAACAAAACCTCGTTTACCACCTGCTCGCTTTCTTTGAATCTACCAACCGATCTATGGTTAGCGATATCGGTCATCTCATTGACGGAAGAACTTAAAAATTCTCCGATGTTGTCGACTTTGCCAGAAACGAATTTATTCTTGGATTCTTCCATCTTCTCGAAGAATTTCCGCAAGGTGTAGTAATCGCGAACGGTGTTGATGTAGAAATCCAAGTCCGTGGGACCCATATAGGTGTCGGTTAATTCATTGAGGAAGTCCGGTGAATTGCATTCGTCCCTAAGCTGCATCGTCCCAAGCTGGGCGTCAACTGAAACGATATCGACGGGTTTCCCTTCGCTAATTAAGGTCCCTATGGCCCTATAAACATAGGCGTTTCGTTTATCAACATAGGAAAAGGCTTCTTCATTCAAAGAAGAATAAACCAAGGCCGCACAGCTTTCGTCGACCAAGACGGCGCCCAATACGCTTCGCTCGGCGTTTAATGATCCCTTCAAATCATTGATCATCTTCATTCCTCCGAAACATGGACGATGACTTCGCCTATGACTTCTCCGGCGATGCCTTTGTATAATTCGATTTTTAATTTGGTGATGCCAAAGGCATTTACTTGGTCTTTGGTGATGAATTTCCTCTTATCGATTGAAATGCCCCATTGGGTTTGCAAGCCTTCGACGATTTGCTTAGTGGAAATGGTTCCGCACATCCTCCCGTTGTTTCCGGGTTTGGCCTTGAATTCCACTTGGATGTTTTCCAATCTGGCTTTAATACCTTCCATTTCTATTTTCAAAGCCTTTTGTTTAGCTTCTTCTTCGGCATTGGCTTTCTTTAGGTTCTTTTGATTAACTTCGGTAGCGGGAATGGCTATTTTTCTAGGAACTAAAAAGTTGGTGGCGTAGCCATCTGAGGCTTCGATTATGTCGCCCTTCTTTCCTAATCTTTTGTCATCTACGAGCAAAATCACTTTCATGTTATTTTTCCTCACTTTCCTTTACGGACTGTCTGGCAGTATCCAAATATTCGTTCAAAGTAAGTTCCAAAGTGCCCAAGACCCTAGGGAATTCTTGGTCTTTGAAGGATGCGGCCGAAGCGGTGAAATGACCACCGCCACCCATCTTTTCGCAAAGCAATTGAACGTTTACCGTCCCATCGCTTCTAGCGGAGATATTGATGGTTTTCTCATCTACTCTGCCGATTACGAAGCAGGCATTAACGCCTTTAAGCTGCATCAATTGGTTGCCGACTTTGGCCAATGTCGACCTTTCGATGATGTCCTCGTCGTTGGCCGTGCAATAAACGATGCCGTAATATGGCGTTTTCATCGTCGATATGATGCTGGTTATCAAAGAATATTCTTCGAATTCGTCTTTCAGATAATCGTCCGCCAAAGAGTTGTCGGCCCCATATTCCTTGAGGATTTCCGCGGCCTCGAAAGTGCGCATACCCGTACTCTTGGACTTAAAGAAGTTGGAATCCAAGAAGATGCCGGACAACATCAAGGTGGCATATTTCGAATTCAATTCGATCTTAGGGTTCGCCGTACCGTATTTGATCATCATGGCAATCAATTCGGAAGCCGACGAAGCCGATGGTTCTATATAAGACAAAGCGGGGTGCTCGACGAATTCGGAAGCCCTTCTATGATGGTCTATTACCACGACTTTGTTGGCTTTTTCCAATAATTTGGGACACATGGTGATAGAAGGCCTTGAGACATCAACGACCACCAATAATGCGGAGTTTCTGATTTCATTAAGCACTTCGGTCGGGGTGATGGTCATTTGATCGGCCTTGTCTTTCGGGAAAGAATCTTGGAAGGCTATCCTCGTCTTTTTCTCCGCCAACTTTGACGAATAGACCATACGGCATCTCTTTCCGCAGTGTTCGGCAATGGCCATTATTCCCAAACAAGAACCCAACGCGTCCATATCCATGTCCATATGGCCCATGACGAAGACTTCGCTGGAAGTTCTGATCAAACTCATCAATGAATCGGAAACGGTACGGACTTTGACTTTGGAAGTGTTCTCCACCGCCGAAGATTTGCCGCCGAAAAAGACCAATTCTTCGCCGTAAGGAGAGACTACTACCTGATCGCCGCCACGAGACAAGGCGACGTTTACGGCAGAGGAGGCCATTTCGTTTAGCTTTCCTACTTCTGGGAAGTTATGAGCAAAGCCGATTGATAAGGTAAGAGGGTGATCCATTTGCTTCAAAGCGGCGTGCATCCTTTCCAAAATCGAGAAGTTGTCCTTCATCATTTTTTCTAACGATGCGTGGTTGCAAACGGCAAAATAAGCGTCGTTCCTAACGCGTCTCAACAAGACTCCGAAAGAACGGAAATAATCAGTTATCAAGGCTCTTACATCCGCGATCATATCGGCTAATTCGTCGGTTTCCGAGGCAATGTCATCGAAGTTATCGATCATGACCATGCCAATGCAAAGGGCCTGTTCTTCGTTATAGCGATGCAAATTGTCGTAATCCGTGCAATCTCTGAGGAAGAATATGCGGGGTTCGGCCAAATATTTGGCTTCATAGTTACGTCCTTTTTCGTCTATCTTTACGGTTTTGTTGGCTGGGGCGTTGACCAATTCGGACAATTCCGGATGCCAGCTGAAAACGTTGGTGTCCAACAATTCCATCTGTCTTTGAGAGAATAAGCTGTTCTGCCAAAGGATGTTTCCATTATCGTCGGTGGCCAATATGCCGACCCCACCGAAAATGAAGGCTTCCTGAATTTCGTTTCCGATAATGTCGGATATCTCTTCGTCGGTGCGATGCCTGATTTTATGAATTTGGGCCAAAGAAGCCCATGAGGCGATGGAGTTAATGAAAATTACGACGACCGTGAATATCAAAATGCCATCATCGCCAAACCAAGCGTTGAAGTTTGTCCAATCGAAGAAATGGAATAAAGTTATAAGCACGCCTAAGACAATTTCGGCGATTATTATTATCGAGGCTGCGATTCTGATTTGTTTAAGTAGTTTGTTCATGGCTCATATTATAGCCAAATAAAAGGCTATAAACCAAACCAAACAATCTCATCATTCCCTTTTTAGGGAAAGCATTAACTCTCGCTTTACCAAAAATGGGCAAATCTAGAAATTAAAATCGTGTAGAAAGTCCGCTATTTGGCGTTTTGATGTGAAAAATATCAACTTAATAAGTATCATATGAGAGGCATATGAAGGGAGACGTCTCCAATGAAGGTTAAATCTAAGTCGCTATCGTTGATTCCGTTGATGTTTTTGCTATTTTCCTGCGATATAAATTGGGGCTCTGACTCTACCATTGATCCAACGACCATCACCTTATATGCGATAAACGACTTCCATGGCTCGATAGTCCAAAAACTTTCGGATGGCGAAATGGGTCTATTGAACTTAGGCACCTACCTTAAGAAACAAGGCGAAAAAGAGAATACCCTTTTGATAAATTCCGGCGATATGTTCCAAGGGTCTTTGGAATCAAATTACACCAAAGGCAGATTCTTGACTGACGCCATGGACATCATAGGTTTCGATGCTTTTACTTTGGGAAACCACGAATTCGATTGGGGAATTGAAAATCTCGCTTCTTTAAGAGCAAGAAATGAATACGAATACAAGACGCCTTGGCTTTCTTCCAACGTCTATTATTGGAACGATACATATAAAACCGCATCGGATGATAGAGTCGAAAACCTCGGCGATCTATATAGCACTCAAGTTTTGGAAAATGGCCTTAAAGTCGGCTTCATTGGGGCAATTGGAAGCTCCCAATGGACATCAATCACCTCAAATTACGTCAAAGACATCACCTTTTTAGACCCAATAGAAGTGATAAAAGACGTATCGGATACCTTAAAAACCAAAGAAAAATGCGACTTTGTGTTTTTGACCTATCACGGATCCCAAGACGAATTGCTAAATACCGGAATAACCGATGTTTCCCCTATATCTAACAAAAAATATGTCGATTCGGTATTCTGCGGTCATACCCACACCAACGAATATGCCAGGGAAAACGATGTGCTGTTCACCCAAAATAGCTGCAATGGCAAAGATATATCGAAAATCGTTCTCAATATAAATTCCGACAAAACCATTACTTCATCAGTTCGATCAACAATCAACTATTACTCCGTCTCCAACGAAATAGGGACGAGCTGCGATTCAAAATTGAAAGCTTGCTATGACGAATATATGAAGGACGTATCTTCGATAGGCGAAGAAAAACTAGCTACATTATCCGGGAATTTCGGATCGCAATTTGCAAATGTAGTAGCGGACGCCATGCTAGAGGAAGCCATAAGCGAGGGATATAACCCCATATTGGCGATGACCAACAAAGTGAGGGCTTATCCAGAAGAAGGAACGATGACTTATGCAGATTTGATGAAGTCCGTTCCATTTGAAAACACAGTGGTCATATGCAAAGTAAAAGGGTCCGAATTGCTAAGGGAAGCTAGCTATAGCGGTATTTTCATAGCCAAAAATCCTTCGTTTACCGGCTCGATTTATTCTAATTACACTTATGAGGTAGCCATAATCGATTACCTTCTTTACCATATGAACATCAATCACGAATATAACTATTTCCCTTCGTTGAAAGTAACCGGCAAATTGGAAAAAGACGGCGAAACATATGGTTTTAGAGACGTAACCGCCGCATATTTAAGAGAAAAGAAAACTATTTCGGCCTCATCTTATTCCAGCTCTTTAGATAAATTCGACGCAAGCACCCTTTAAATGATTGGCTAGATTGAAATATAGGCAGGAAATCCGTTATTTTTCGCTTTTCTTTTGCTATGCTATTAGAAATAGATTATGGCCAAAAACGAATTCAGCGAAAACGAAACAACGCCCGTTCAAAGCGCAACGGAATTTAACGTCAATCAGAACGAATTTAACCCAATCGAGGGAGAATCAGCCTCTTCGACATCATCTTCGAAATACGAGATATCGAAAACAAGCTTAATGAATCCAACCAAATTGTTTTTGGCTTCATTTTTGGTAGTGGGCACAGTCTCCCTTACCTTTGGATGCTCTTCTAAGGAAGACGATTCTTCTCAACAAAACGTTTCTTCTTTAAA
Organism: Alistipes shahii; assembly: GCA_963598795.1. Taxonomy (GTDB): domain Bacteria; phylum Bacillota_I; class Bacilli_A; order RFN20; family CAG-826; genus UBA4951. Next base: position 34,134 of record CAVBUY010000007.1, on the reverse strand, counting down.
AATGGAAACGGAAAATAAGATGATTGTTTCGCTCTTTGAAATCGATTGGGAAAAAGACTTAATAAATATTAGGGAACCGACAATATTGCAAATGGAGGCAAAAATATGAAACTCAAACTACAGGGAAAATTGAAACTAAGCGATTTGTTCTTGTTGATATTCGCCATACTTTCCATTTTGGGAATTATCTTCGATAGCGATATATCCGCATGGATATCGTCTTTGGAGGCGACTGGTAACAAATTCGCGGATGGAATCATTGCCCGCTTGGAAGAAATAATAACCAGCGCGGAAATAGTGATATTGGCCGCTTTTGTCTTAAGGCTCATAACATTATTCAGCGCCCTTGGATTTAAACGCAACGCCAAAATGCTAACGATTATGTCGATGTTAACCTCCATATTGAAATGGATAGTCATCTTCATCATCGTGATGCTCATCTTGTCTTTGTTGGGCGTAGATACCAAGACGCTATTGGCGAGCGCCGGGATATTGACCTTGGTAATTGGTCTTGGCGCCCAGTCTCTCATCGCCGATATTTTGGCGGGGTTCTTCTTGGTCTTTGAAGGAGGATATGAAGTCGGGGACATCGTCACCATAGATGGATGGAGAGGCACGGTTCAAGACATCGGAATCCGCGTAACTCGCCTCATCGATGCCGGCGGAAATATCAAAACCATCAATAACAGCGACGTCAAAAATGTCATCAACCAAACCACCAATCTCTCGGTGGCCAAAGTATATATGTCCATCGACTATAGCGAATCACTTGAAAGAGTGGAAAAGGTCATTGCCGACAATCTGAAAAGAATCCAAAACAACGTCAAGGGAATCGTTGAAATTCCGGTATATAAGGGAGTTAGCGAACTAGGCGCTTCCAGCGTTAATCTCTTGATTACCGCCAAATGCAAAGAGGAAGACATCTACCAAGTCCAACGCGACATGACCAGAGAACTATATCTCATATTCAATGAGAACCAGATAAACATACCATTCAATCAGGTTGTCATCTCCAACCGCGGAAAAGGAAGGAACCAGCACGAATAAGAGAAAAGGGCCGAGCATCAGCTCAGCCCTTATTTTCTTTAATTATTACGCAGAGATTTTTTCGTAGTTCTTCAAATTGATGTTCTTCGTGTATTTGCCGTTATATTTAAGGCTTTGAGAATACTTGAATTTGTATTCTTTTTCGTTAACAGCCAACTTGGCTTCGGTGGACACGCTGGACAAGAGGTTGTCTTTCCATTCGATTCTCGATTCTCCAGACACGGAGATGGCGGTGTTGGTCCAGCTCGCGCTATTGGAAACGTTCATCGAAACGCCTAACGAATTAGATGAAGTAGTGAAATATTTGACGGAATAAGAAGAGCCGAAGCTAACGGCCACGCCAAATCCGCTAAAGACAGAATTCATCGAACCATCAAGATCATCGTTGTCGGCAATGTCTTCCAAAATATCTTCGGTGTCGACGCCTAAGTCTTGAAGCTGATTGACTTTATTGTTGAATTGATCGGCAATTGTCTTTATGGCATTTTCGTATGCCGACGGCTGTAAGGTTGGGACAGCATAACCTTTTTCGCCATTCTCCTCGTGGACTTCCACTAAACCCTCTTTGGAATCGACGTACATATAAACGTTATATATTTCCTTCGTCTTGGTGCCGTCGGCCTTCTTGGTGTTGCTAGTATATTCAACATAGGTGAAGGTATTGGTAAAATCGAAAGCGTATTCCAATTTATATTCCAAAGAACTTCCATCGGCCAAATTCATCGATGTTTCGATCTTGGTTTTGAAGGAATTGTAGGTTGTGGTTTTTTGGGCCGTTTGGATGTTGGCGGCTTTGGCAGTGGCTTCCTCTTTGGTGATTTCTTTGTCGCATGACGTCAATAGCAACATCGGCACGACAGAGAGAACCAATAATTTTTTGTTTTTATTCATGGTTTTTGTCTCCTTTTCCCATTGGTTATAGAGTTATTATAATTGCCCATTAAGAACATGCCTAAAATAATGTAAACTTTCTACAACAAAGAGAGGTAAATTATGTTCATATTGTCTTCTGAAGCGGATAGCGTCATTCAATTGTTTGACAAAAACAACCCTTTGCATATCGCCATATTGGTTGTCGCAATCCTTATTATTTTGGTTTCGATTTGGGCGGTCGGCGTTTCCATCTATTTGGCCATCAAATACGTCAAATACAACAAAACACAAAATTCAACCGGGAGAACCGGAGAGCAAATCGCCAGAAAAATATTGGATGATAATGGGCTAAGCGATATAAAGGTCAGCAAAACCGGTTCATTGTTATTTGGCAATTCCTATTCCCATTATTTCCATAAAGTGAGACTCCGCCGCTTAACTTGGCAAAAGGACTCTGTTTCTTCATTGGCTATGGCAACCCAAAAATCCCAATTGGCCATAATGGATAAAGAAGGGGACAAAAGCATGAAAACCCGCGTAATACTTACGCCTATTGCCTTTTTCGGTCCCTTAGCGTTCGTCCCGATGATCATAATCGGCTTATTGCTGGATATATTTGTCTTTACCAACAGTTCGGGAATATGCACCGCCATTTTCACCGGCTTGGGATCCTTACTTTATTTGGTTAGTTTCGCCTTGCAGATATTTGAATTGAAGACCGAGAAAAAAGCCCAGGAAAAGGCTTATGATCTAGCACGTAAAGAAGGCTTAGCCAATGAAGAAGAGATTGGAATGATGAAAAAATTGTTCCGTCTATACAACATCGAATATATCAACAACCTCATTTTGGCCTTACTTGAGATAATTTGGAGAATATTGATGTTCGTCGCCGATATAAAAGGCTCGAAATCTTATTCAAAGAACTAAGCATCGATTTATGAAAAGGCCGCTTCGATTGAAACGGCCTTTTTTAGATTGCGTCAGTCTCCCTTTTTCTCATTAAATACGGTTTCCATGAAATTCTCTTTGTTGTCATAATGGAAATATTCCGCCGTATCTTTGAACATCTTTTCCATTGAATCCATGGCTAAATCGAAATCGAATCTCTTTGAATAGCCCAAATACTTTCTGGAATTGGCTTTCTTTTCCTTCGGATGCTCAATCCAATAATCTATTTTCTTAGCCAGATCCTTGGGGTTTTTGTGTTTGAACAAATTCATTGGTTCCAAGGCAAAATACCTAATGGCGGCCTGCTTCGAATCGCTTAATATAGGGGTTAGCCCGCAGGCAATGGCTTCCAAAGCGGATATGGCTTCCAAATCGATTACCGAGCTATGGACATACAAATCCGAATAATTGATGATTTGTATCATCTCTTCGTGGGTATGGAATCCTATATCGACGGGGTTAGGCAATTTCTCGCACATCTTTTTGATCTTTGCCTCCAACGGACCCGTACCACATAAAATCAATTGTATTTTCTTTGCGTATTTGGATTTCAATATTCCGTTGATCAATGTCTTATGGTCTTTCTCGGGTCCTAATCTCGCCGAATAAAGAATGACTATCTTGTCTTTGTATTTTTCTGGTTTGTTGACTTTTTGCTTATGAAAATCGCTTCTAACGCCGTTGGATATGACATATCCATTGGTCCTTACCTTAATTCTACCTTCGAAGTCATCACGCAAAAATTGAGTCGGATAATGAATGGCGTCTACCTTTGAAAAGAGCTTTCTATAAAGTTCTTTGTAGACGATTTTATTGGCGAACTCAAGGCTTTCAAGCCCCACATGGGAAGTGAAGTTCTCCGCTTGGGAATGGAGTGAGGCAGTGCAAGGAATGCCTTTGTTGTGGGCGATGTCCACCGCCATTGATGAAGCTTCGCCACAAAGATTGAAATGAACGATATCCGCGCCGTTTATGGCTTCAGTCAATATCGCTTCGTCGGCTTTTGCTAACGTCACGCCGTTATTGGATACATAGCTATTAAAGAGGCCAAAGTTTATATGAGGCAATATATAATAGCCCGGCAATCCCCTTTTATCTTCATCGGGGCATACGATTCTAACTTCGTGTCCTTTAGTTTGCATCGCCCTTATGACATTCATGGTGGCAATGGTGGTCCCGTTGCTCTCTTTTCCGAGAACGTCGCATACAAAAGTTATTACCATAGTCGCTCTCCTTTTGATGCCATAATTCTAGTATCAAGGAATATAAAATGGTAGGTTGCTAATCTTTTAGTGCCGTTATTGGGAAAACATATACTCCGTCTTTATTTATATATGCTTTGTCCCCAACGCCATAAATAACGCATTTAATCAAAGGGGCCTTTCCTCCGTTAGCGATGATCTCATCGCATACATTTACGATATTTTCGGCCGCTTCTTCCGCTTTGTTTATGCCTAATTTGATTTCTATCGCACACCAATTTCCATCTTCAAGTTCAATAACGGAATCGATTTCCCTTCCTTTGTAATCTTGATAATGGAATAACTTTGCATTCATCCCATCGGCGTATATCGATAAATCTCTTTCAACCATCGCCTCAAACAAAAAGCCCATCATATTTAGATCGTTCAATAGTTTTTTAGGGGTAATATTTAACATCGCACAGGCTATGGCGGGATCGGAAAAATGTCTTTTCTCCATTTGCTTTATTCTAAGAGAGGACCTTATATTTGGAGAAAACGGTTCCTGATTGTTGAACAAAAACATTCTATTCAAAGCGTCCAAATATTTTATTAAAGTGTTTTTGCTGATCGATTCCTTGTCGTTTTCGATGATATCGTCAAGTATTTTTTGGATTGACGCCGTCGTTGATTCGTTTCTGGCCAACGACTTCAATATCAATTTTGCCTTTTGTTCTTTATAGCCAATGTCACGATCGATTTTTTTCAAATCGATCTTAATGACGTTTTCCATGTACCCGAGAGCGACTTCGCCACATTCATCAGCGTCTACGCCAAGGTTCCCTGGCCAACCTCCCCTGACGATCAAATATGCCAAATCGTCCAAATGAGTCTCTTTCAAAACTTTGGGTCGAAATCTTAATTGGCATAGGCCGCTTAAAGAAACCTCACCACTAGAATCCCCAGATTCATATAAAGACATCGTGTTCATCCTTATGATTTTTATTCGTCCAGTTCCGCTGTGCAAAATCCCTTTTTCCTTAGGCGTAGATGACCCCGTCAAAATGATTTGTCCCTTTTTAGCTTTGCCATCAACGAAAGAGCGCGTGGCATCCCATAAAGCCGGAACTTCTTGCCATTCGTCAATCAAACGCGGCGTTTTTCCTTCAACACCGCATATGGTTCCATTTCGGCGAATGAACGATTTGAAAAGTTTCCACTAGGATCACCAACCAAAAATTCGCTGTTTGCATGATGACGTGACGTCCATGTTTTGCCACACCACTTAGGACCCTCGATGCAAATCGAATCGAATATATTCAAAAATTTCTCAATTTTCTTATCGACTATTCTATTTTTGTATTTGCTTTCTTCCAGGATGATCAAAATCCTTTGATAAACTTATAAGACAATATATTCGATTGATTGGAATTTTCAATATTATTGACCGATATTTTCACTTTTAATTGACCGATATTTCCATGTAAAACTGACCGATATTTCCGTTTTAAATTGAATGATTTTAACCGATGGCCTTATATGGACACCCAAAAATAACGTAAATACGAAGTTTTCAAAAGGGACTCGAGCAATTAAAAAATTTCTTTTTTTAATTCTTACCAACGCTACAAAAGAGCTATTAATTAACTCGGATAAAACCGAGTCGGACGAAACCGAGTTAATGAGAAATTTATTGGAAAAGAGGGACTTTCAGGAATTAAAAGAAACAGTGAATAAGACCGCATGGGATTTGCCATCATCTATGCATAGATGAAACTAGAAGTCTAAGTTTTCAAAAGAAAAAAGGCTCTTAAACTCTAGGTTGGCATTAGTTTTTATCATACCAACTGACGGTTTAAAAGGTCAGAAAAAAGCAGGCCAGTCACGATGGGCTGCCCTGCTTTTATGAATCTATTTATCGCCTTTTATTTGACGGTGAGATCACCATCAACACAACAAACAGTGAATGAGGTGTCTTTGGCCCAATTGGTACCTTTTTCAATGGCGTTCCACTCCGCCATCGTTCCCTTATAATAGATAGAACCTGCCAAATGTAGCTCTTCAAATGCACTCGCGCCGAAGGAAGTGATGGTGTTTGGAAGCACAATATTGTCAAAGCTTAAATCTTTAAAGGCTCCATCGCCGATCTTGTTCACCGTCCACCCATCATATTTGCTATTGATTATCAATGTGTTCGGTTTTGATACGCCATCGCCGATTCCGTTGATGGTGAGATAGTTCGTTTCTCCATCTGTCGAGGTATCGTAGGCAAAGGTGGATAAAGATGCATAGTTCACATCGTCAAATTGGCGGCCATCTAGGCAAGTGACGATATAGCCTGTGGAGGAAGAATCGATTATATGGCTATTATATTTAATAATATACTGCCAATCTGATATCTTGCCGTTGAAGATGATATTCTCCAATTTGCAGCCATAGAAAACTTCGCTGCCCCATGAGGTAGAGACATCGGCGTTATTCAAAGTGGCTTTTTTGAGGCTCCCACAGCCTTTGAAAGCAGCAATATAGACCCTATTAACTTTCTCCGGGATGGTTATTTCCCTAAGGTCTGTATTCTCGAAAGCGTTGGTTCCGATAGTTGTTAGGGAATTTGGCAAAAACGCGGCTCTGAGTGTATCGCATCCTTTAAAAGCAAATGAACCTATTGTCTGAACGGTTTCTGGAAGGAAAAGGCAGCGGATAAGCGGAGTTTCGCCAGTGTTAGTAGTATAGAAGGCTTCGGATTTGACCCCTATGACCTTCTTCCCATTATAGGTATCCGGGACAAAGATGCAGCGATCTTCGCAAGTCCCTATGCCGCTGAGTAAGTAGCCGTCAGTGTCTTCTTCAAAAGACAAGCCTTCGGATGCGACATAAGTACTTGGACTATTCACATCAGATGCTTTTCCATCCGTGCAATAGACGGAGACGTTAGCGAGACCATAATTCCAGTTATCGCCTTTTTCAAGCGCGTTCCACTCTGCGATTGTCCCATCATATAAGATGCGCGAAAGGCTTGTGCATCCAGCAAACATCGATTTGCTGAGCTTTGTGAGCGTATGCGGTATCGAGACGAAGTTAAGGGATTGGAATCCAGCGAAAGTCGCTTCGCAAGCGCTTGTCATTGTTAAGCCACCGCAAGTTGAAGGGATGACCAGTTTCTTCCAGTCGGAGTTAGTGGAATCGACGCCGTTATACATACCCTTGCTAGGATCGTCTTTATCCTCGGTCGGCTCATTTTGCATATTGTTGTAATAGGTGTCGACATCAATGTAGTAGCCATCGCTGCATTTAACGAAGTAGCAAATATTCATGCCGAAAATGTTTGTCACGTCTCTCGCATCAGCGATTGAGGCATCCAAAACATCTTTCCACTGTTTTCTGCTGCCACCGATGAAATCGATTTCGGTAACAGGCGCGTTATTGAAAGAGTAAATCCCCATTTTGCTCAAGCTAGAATGGAAGGTGATCTTTTCGAGATTTTTGCACTGAGTAAATAAGTAGGTTGGAATTTCCGTCAAAGTCGACGGGATATTGACTTCCTTAAGGGAAGAGCAAGCGCCAAACATCCCAGAGCCAAGCTTAGTGGTACCTTCTTTCAAAACGATTTCCTCTAAAGCCTCGCACTGATAGAAGTTATCAGCGGTATTGGCAGATCCTCTCGTGACATCACTATCGCCATTGCCAAAATCGGTGATGGTCGTCGGAATAGTGACCTTTTTAAGATCGCAACAGTATTGAAAGGCGTATTGTCCTAAAGTCGTCACCCCCTCAGGGATATTAACCGTTTTAAGTCCGGAGTTATAAAACGCCAGGTATCCGATTTCTTTGAGTGAAGAAGAGAAAGAGACATATTGGAGGGATGTCGACAAAGGGAAGGCCGTATCGCCAATCGTTAAAATGGTGTCTGGCAAAGATAGAGCTCTCACATTTTCCAATGTGGAATAGAAATAGTTGGCGTCGCTTGTCACGAAAGCATTTTCTTTCACGGCAGTCACCGATTTTCCTTCATATTGGGAGGGCACAAGGACGATTTCGTCCGTGCAGGTCCCGATGCCGCTTAGATTATAGGCCGTTCCATCTTCGTTGAGTTCGAAAGATAAGCCAGTTGAAGCAACGGTTGAGGAGGCATTATTGATAGTGCCGTCTTCGCATTTGATGATTAAGCCTGTGAGGTTATAGTCCCAGTTCTTGCCTTTGCTTATCGCATCCCACTGCGCTTTGCTGCCCTTGAAGATGATCGTCTTTAATTGCTTGCAGTCGCAGAAAGCATAATCGCCGATGCTCTTGACCGAAGAAGGTATGACGACGGATGTGATCTCGCTATTCATGATAAAGGATTCATTGCCGATCGATGTGACCGCTTTCCCGTCTTTAGAGGCAGGCAAAGCGATTTCTTCGTCACGGCAATCGCCTATTCCGGTGACTTCGTAGGTCCCGTTCTCTTTGAGCGATAAAATGAGGCCAACTGAATCGGCTGGATATACCGGGCTGCTGCTCGAGCTAGAAGAACTCGATGAGCTATCGTTGCTAGAAGAGGAGTCGGAGGATCCACCGCTTAAGGTAATCGGCAAGACAATCGCGAGAATGATGCCAACAAGAAGAACCGAGGCCACGGCCGTGCTGATGGTCTTGTGTTCCTTCACTTTCACCCAGCAAGCGAGAGCTTTGCTCTTGAGATCGAGCTTATTGCTGCTCTCTTTCTCTACGTTTGCGCTCTCTTTTATTTCGCTGTGGTTATCTTGCGCTTCGATATTGCTATCTTTCGCTTTTTTACTGCTGCCATTTTGTGTTTTTTTGTTCTCTTCCATAAAAAATACCTTCTATTTTGAACGTAAAAATTTTACTTTGCCCGGAGGCATATAGCAATGGAGAAATCAGTTAACAGTCGACAATACAGGTGACAAAAATATATAGGTATATATATGTATGTGCGTATAGTTTGTAAATATGGATAACAATTGCTAAAAGCTGAGAAAGAGCTTCGGAACGTTTTTATATACCAAGCATATGGCGTCGATCGGTCGGAAAGCTCGTTGTCGGCCATTCTAGGGTGTTTTCTCTTGTCAGTAGGCTAAGCAACAACTTAAGGACGTGATCTAAGGTCATCATCGGGCTCATCTTTGGGCTTATAAAAGAAAAAGGCCCATCTGTTTAGAGTGGGTCTTTTAAGTTTCAATTAGTCTAACTGTCGCGCGGGCGTCGTCTCTGTCCAATTCAGCGACATTCGGTCTACGCGAATTCAACTATTAGTCGCGGTTTCCAGGTTCCGGCAAGAGAGCCATGAAACGGGCGTTTTTGATAGCTTTGGCCACTTGGCGCTGATACTTGGCAGAAGTGCCAGTGGAGCTGCGAGCAGCGATCTTTCCATCCGGATTGATGAACTTTTGGAGAAGTTCGACATCCTTGTAATCAACGTATTTGATATGGTTCTTTTTGAAGTAGCAGACCTTTTTTCTAGGTCTCATTTTCTTATAACCCATTTTTAACTATTCCTTTCGTTTAGAGAGTTAGAACGGCAAGTCGTCTTCGATCACGTCAATCGAATCTGAATCGTTGTTCTGCTCGGCGGATCCAGTAGCGGGAACGTCCGCAACATAGCCATCGTTGGCTTGGTTGGCGGATTTCGGCTCAAGGAATTCCACTCCGTCGGCGCTGATTTCGGTAACGGTCACCTGAACGTTGTCTCTATTGACGTATTTTCTCTGCGTTATGCGTCCCGAGACGGCGACCAACGATCCCTTGCGGGTAAATTTGGCAACGTTCTCGGCTACGTTTCTAAAGCATGAGCAATTCAGGAAAACCGTGTTCTTTTCGCCGTTCTGGCCGCGATAAGAATCATCGCTGGCGATCGTGAAGGATGCGACCGACACGCCAGATGTCGTTCTTCTTAATTCGGGGTCTCTGGTGAGACGGCCGATGATGACGATTCGATTTAACATAGATTATAACCTCCGTTTATGTTCGTGGTTTTAGTCTTGATCGATAGTAATCAAATGACGGATGACGTTGTTGTTCAATTTGGCCAAGCGGTCGAATTCCGACAAGCAAGCTTCGTCGGCGGAAACTTTGAGAACGACATAATAGCCTTTCTTTTGTTTCTTGATCGAATAAGCCAAATCACGAACGCCCCAATCTTTGGTGTCGGTGACTTTGCCGCCCTGGGCTTCAATGATACCCTGGAGCTTGGTCTCCTCATCCTTAATGGCGGCCTCAGCGAGGTCGGCCTTGAGGATGTACATGATCTCGTATTTCTTCATTTGTTGCACCTCCTAATTTCGGGCTCTGGGTTGCATCTATCGTGCAACCATAAGAGTGTGTATTGGCCCCAATCCTTCTTTGGAGCCTAATAATTTTATTATTAAGGGCCCTAACTCGCAACTTTAAATTGAAACACTCCCTAAAACCATGAGGCTTAAGCCTCCATATGTTTATATACGGCTGATTGGATTATTGACCGAAAAAATGCCAAAATCACAAACACGCAAAGAAAAGGCTCCGAACCAATCGGAGCCAAATCATAAAGTTTCCTATTCTTTTTCGACTTTTTCATTAGAGGCTTCAGTTTCATTCACTTCAACGGGTTTCGATTCCGCGTCAATGATGTTTGCAGCCTCCATTTCTTTCTTTTTCTTTTCTTCTTCGTCCGCTTTTACGGCCTCGACAAGCTCTATCAAAGGATGCTTGTAATGGTAAACGCATTCAAAGAGGTAGACCAAAGAAAGATAGCAAAGGTCCCCACCGATGAAATAGGCGAACAAAGGGGAAGTGACATCAGAATGCACCATCCCCTTAGAGAAAGCATATATGTCGAATGAGATCATCGTTAAGGCCGCCGGCAAAACCAAAATCTTGTCGATCAATGGCTTTTTGGCCCTGCGCTTTTTGGAAGAAAGGGTCCAAATGAAATCGGCGATAATCCAAACTCCGCCAACCAAAGTGACATAGGAGAAAGCAATTCTCTTCCAATCTTTGATGGCGATAACCCCGGTTAAAATGAGAATGCCGACGATGACAAATATCACCGCAAACAGCAGCAATTCCCCGGAATAAATGAGCTTGACCTTTTTAAGGTCGTCCATCTTTTTCTTTTCTTCCATATTTTCTCCTTAATCGAGATCTTTCTTCGAGCCGTTATATAGGTTGGAATAGATTCCGCCTTTGGCTAGCAATGATTCATGATTGCCGCGTTCGACGATGCGACCATTTTCCAAAACCATGATAACATCGGAATTTTGGATTGTGGAAAGACGATGGGCGATAACGAATATCGTTCTGCCTTTCATGATGGCGTCCATGCCTTCCTGCACCAATTTCTCGGTGCGGCTATCGATGGAGGAAGTGGCTTCGTCCAAAATCAAAACGGGAGGGTTTGCGACCGCAGCTCTGGCGATGGCCAATAACTGCCTTTGACCTTGGGACAAAGAAGCCCCGCCAGCCGTCAACATAGTATCATAGCCATTCGGAAGCAAGCGAATGAAAGAATCGGCGTTTGCTAATTTCGCGGCCGCCTCGACTTCTTCGTCACTCGCGTGCAAATTGCCAAATCTGATATTTTCTCTAACCGTCCCTGTAAATAGTTTCGTATCCTGCAAAACCATTCCCAAAGAACGACGGAGGTCGGCTTTTTTGATCTTGGTGATGTTTATTCCGTCATATCTGATCTTGCCGCTCTGAATGTCATAGAAACGGGTGAGCAAGTTGGTGATGGTGGTTTTTCCCGCACCGGTGGCTCCTACGAAAGCGACCTTTTGTCCGGGCTTGGCGTAAAGGCTAATGTCATGCAAAACGATCTTTTCGGGAACGTAGCCGAAGTTGACGTCTTCCATTTGGATATCGCCTTCCAACCACTTGTAATCGGTCCCCGAACCATCGGTATGGGTGTGTTTCCAAGCCCACTTGGCGGTGAATTCCTCGCATTCGATAGGGTTTCCGTTTTCGTCGGCTTTGGCGTTAACCAATTCGACGTAACCTTCGTCTTCTTCGGGCTTTTCATCCATCATGTCGAATATTCTCGATGCCCCGGCCAAAGCCAAAGCAACGATGTTCAATTGCTGGCCAATCTGTCCGATCGGCTGAGAGAAGCTCTTGGAATAAAGCATGAAAGAGACAACGATGCCAATCGTCATCTGGTGGGCTCCGGTAACCGAAATGGAAGAGAAGCCAAAATGCGTCGCAAGTCCGCCCAATAAGCCCAATAAGACATATTGGAGGTTGCCGAGCTGATTGACAGTCGGCATCAAGACGTTGGCGTACCTATTGGCCCTGGTCCCGTTTATGCGGAGGTCTTCGTTTAAGGAGTCAAATCCTGTTACGTTGGCGTTTTCGTGGTTGAATACCTTGATTACGCGTTGGCCAGAGGTGTTCTCTTCGATATAGCCATTGGCTTTTCCCAAAGATATCTGCTGGGCCACAAAGTGTTTCGAAGACATCTTGGTGTAATATTTGGAAATCAAAACGATCAAGGCCGCAAAGCCAAGAACCACCAAAGTCATATATACGTCTGTGAATATCATGATGACGAAATAGATGACCATCGTGGCGAAAGCCGAAACGACCATTGGCATGGCGCGGCTAAGCATTTCGCGCAAAGTGTCGACGTCATTTGAATAAATCGACATTATGTCGCCATTTGTGCGGCTGTCAAAATAAGAAACCGGCAGGGATTCCATCTTTTCAAATAAGTTGTCCCTGATTCTCTTTTGAACGCCTTGTCCAACCTCGGCCATCAAATAGTTGTAGAAATATAAAGACATCAATCCCACGAGATAAACCACGGCCATAACGATGGCGATGGTGGTGAAATTCATCCCCAAGAATGTGGTGTTGTTGAATTCTTCCAAGGTTCTAATGTCCTGGTTCTCGTTCAAAACGAAATGGTCGACGACGATGTTACCGATGAAATAAGATCCGATCGCCGTGCATAAAGCATTAAGGAAAACGAGGATGATAACCCCGGCAAATTGCCATTTGTAATATTTGTTAACGTAAGAAAGAAGACGGCGTATTGCGCCTTTTTTGGCCCCTTTGGCAACCGGGGCGACATTTCTTTTAGTTCTCGGCATCGAAATCACCTCCTCCGCCTAACTGAGATTCGTAAAGCGAACGATAGACGTCATTGTTGTTCAATAATTCTTCCGAAGTGCCCAAGCCCACTATCTTTCCGTTATCCATTACCAATATTTGGTCGCAATCCTTAATGGAGAGAACGCGCTGGGCGATGATGATTTTGGTAACGTCGGTTTTGTGCGTGGCTAAGCCATGTCTTATTGCCGAATCCGTGGCCGTGTCGCAGGCGGAAGTGGAATCGTCCAAAATCAATATTTTCGGGTTCTTTAGCAACGCTCTGGCAATGCAAAGACGTTGTTTCTGACCACCGGAGAAATTAGCTCCCCCTTGGTCCACTTCAGCGTCCAACTGCCCGGGTTTAGCTTCGACAGACGAAGCGCATTGGGCGATTTTCAAAGCTCCCCAAATCTCTTCGTCCGTGGCGTTTGGATTCCCCCAAAGCATATTCGACCTGATTGTCCCGGAGAATAAGGTATTCTTTTGGAGAACCACCGCCACCGAGTCGCGCAAGGCCGTCAAATCATATTCTCTAACGTCATGCCCACCGACTTTGACAGAGCCTTCCGTAACGTCATAAAGACGGGCGATGAGGCTGATCAATGTGGTCTTCCCAGAACCGGTCGAGCCGATAATTCCGATAGAAGAACCGCTCTTTATGTTCAGATTGATGTTGCTTAGAACATTCTTCCCTTCATGATAGGCAAACGAGGCATCGTCGAAGACAATGCTTCCGTCTTCCACGGACATGATTGGATTTTCCGGATTCAATATGTCCGGTTTTTCTTCCAAAATCTCAACGATACGCTCGGTGGAATTCCTGGCGACGATGATCATCACGTAAACCATGGACATCAACATCAAGCTGTTGAAAATCATCATGACATAGGTAAGCAAAGTCGACAATTTGCCAGTATCTAAGGCCTCTCCGCCGGTCTTTACGATCGTTATGGCGCCCAAGCAAGAGATGAGCATTAAGGCAATGTCGATGGACAAATTGAGTATCGGTCCGTTGAAAGCCGTGATTCTTTCGGCTTTGACGAAGTTGCGATACAAGAAATCCGAGACTTTGTTGAATTTCTTGGTTTGGTATTTTTCTCTGTTGAAGGATTTGACGACGCGGATTCCATCCACGTTTTCCTCTACCGATTCGTTCAACGCGTCATAGGTGTTGAAAACGTTGACGAATATCGGGTGAACAACCTTGGCGCATAAAACCATGCCTCCCAAAGAGATAGGTATGAGCACCAAGAATATCCAAGCTAGCTCCGGCGAGGTAACAAACGCCATTATCAATGACAAAACGAGCATAAATGGCGATCTGATGACCGTCCTTATGGTCATTTGGAAGGCAAACTGAACGTTGGAAACGTCGGTCGTGGTCCTGGTAACGATAGAAGAGGTCGAGAACTTGTCGATGTTGCTAAAGGCGAACTTCTGGATCGATTCGTATTCGGCTTTTCTAAGGTTAGCTCCGAAACCGCAAGATGCGCTGGCGCAGAAATACCCGCTTAAGATACCAGTGGCTGCGGCCAATATTACCAAAGCCCCCACAATGCCTGAGAACATCCCGACTTTGTTTATATCGTTTTCTTTGATTCCGTCTACGATGTATTGCATCAAGAAAGCCACCGATATTTCGCATACCGATTCCAAGAAAACGAAAAGCCAGGTTAAGAACGTGTCTTTTTTGTACTGTTTCAAGTGCGAGAAAAGAACTTTGAAAATGGAAATCAGAGAACGTTTCTTTTCTTTGAGCACTTTTTCATTTTTCTTTTTCATGATTCTTCCTCCTTTCCGATATTTAGATTTTTCCTGAATCCGGCAAGGACCGTTTTGAGGTCTTCATAACTCTTGACGGATTCGGTTATCGTCAATCTGTATTTTTTGTATCCTGGGAAGCCTGAGAAGAAGTGTGGCAATATGCCCCTTAGCTGCGGGATAGCTTTATATTCCCCGATGTCTTTTATCAATCCCTCGGCGTATTCTTCCGCGTAATTGATTTGCTCCTCCAAGGTTGGATTTTGTTCGATTGGCTCATTGTTTAAGGCTTCATTTATTTGCCTTATCAACAACGGCCTTCCGATCCCTCCCCGAGCGACCATTACGAACTTTGCCCCGGTTATTTCCATGGCCTTGATCGCATCTTCCGGAGAATAGATGTCCCCCGAAACGGCAAATGGCAGGGAAGTTTCCTTATCAAGGTCCTTTATTTCTTCCCAATTGGGTTTTCCGGAATAGCCTTGCTCGGTAGTTCTCGCGTGAACCGCGAAGCCTTTGCAGCCCGCTTCTTCGATTATTTTCACAATCTCATGAACGTTAATTTCCTTATCGTTCCAACCCAATCTGATTTTGGCGGTCACGGGCTTTGAGGAGGCTTTAACAATCGCCACGAGATATTCCTTCAATTGTTCAGGTCGTCGGAGCCAAGAAGATCCAGCCCCGGTTTTTACGACTTTATGGACGGGGCATCCCAAGTTGATGTCCAAGATGTCGTAATCCGCGTTTTTCTCCAGAATCTCAATGGCCTTGACGCTGGTTTCAATAGAAGAGCCAAATAACTGAAGGGCTACCGGCCTATCATCTTTTGAGGTTCTTAGATATTCCAATGTTTGTTTGTTTCCATAGACCAATCCGCAGTCGGAAATCATCTCAGAATAGGAAAGAGCCACGCCAAAAGGCTTCATGAAACGCCTATAAGCGAGGTTTGTAACCCCCGCCATCGGCGCCAGCAACACCTTTCCTTTTAATTCGATTCCTGCAAATTTTTCCATAGTCTTAGATATTGAAAGGGGGCTTACACCCCCTTTCGTTTTTTATTTGTCTTTATCGACGACTTCTCCCTCAACGACTTCTTTATCGTTGTCGTTTGGTTTGTCGGTCTTATCGGCTTCTTCGACTGGCTTTTGGATTTGCCTAGTCGGCAAGGTACCGTCTTTTAGAAGCTGGTCGATCTGTTCGGCGGTAATGGTCTCGTTTTCAAGCAAAGTCTCGGCGATCAATTTGACCTTGTCCGCGTTTTCTTTGAGGATCTTCACCGCTTGATCGTGAGCCTCGTCGATTATCTTCCTAACCGCCTTATCGATTTCATAGGCAATTTCGGAAGAGAAATTCTTTTGGGAGTTGGTGTAGTCTCTCCCTAAGAATACCGATCCGCTGTCGCTTTCATATTGGATAGGCCCCAAATCGGACATACCAAATTCGGTAACCATCATTCTGGCTAAGCGAGTAGCTCTCTGAATGTCGTTTTCGGCCCCGGTCGTTATATCGTCCAAGAAGACTTCCTCGGACACGCGCCCACCAAGCAAACCGGTGATTTCAGCCAACAATTCCTTCTTGGTAAGCAAGAATTTGTCGGTTTCCGGAGTCATTAGGACATGGCCTCCAGTTTGGCCTCTCGGGATGATGGTGATCTTTTGGACTTTGTCAGAATCCGGCAAAACCAAGCCGATGACGGCATGGCCGGCTTCGTGATAGGCGACGCGCTTGCGTTCCATGTCGCTCATGCGCTTGCCATTTTTGGCAGGTCCGGCGATGCGGCGATCGATGGCCTCGTCTATTTCGGAAATGGTGATTGCGTCTTTATGGAAACGGACAGCTAAGATAGCAGCCTCGTTCATGATATTGGCGATATCAGCCCCGCTAAAGCCTACCGTACGTTTGGCCAAAGCCTTGAAATCGACGGAAGGATCGACCTTTTTGCCTTCGGAATGGACACGGAAGATGGCTTCTCTGCCAACGGCGTCCGGATTGGAAACGGTGATGATTCTATCGAATCTTCCCGGACGTAGAAGGGCGGGGTCCAAGACGTCGTCGCGGTTGGTGGCGGCAATAACCAAGACGCCCGAATTGAATTCGAAGCCGTCCATTTCAACCAACAACTGGTTCAATGTTTGCTCGCGTTCGTCGTTTCCGCCTCCTAAACCGGCGCCTCTTTGACGACCGACGGCGTCGATTTCATCGATGAAGATTATGCATGGGGCGGAAGCCTTGGCCTTTTTGAACAAGTCGCGGACGCGGCCTGCGCCAACGCCAACGAACATTTCCACGAAATCGGAACCGGAAATGGAGAAGAACGGAACCCCCGCTTCGCCAGCGACGGCCTTAGCTAACAAGGTCTTACCGGTTCCCGGAGGGCCGACCAATAAGCAGCCTTTGGGCAATTTGGCGCCAAAGACAGAATATTTTTTCGGATTCTTGAGGTATTCCACCAATTCCTGCATCTCGGCTTTCTCTTCGTCGCATCCTGCAACGTCGGAGAATTTGACTTTGGAATGGTTTTCCCTTCTGGCTGGCGATTTATTGAAATCCATGGCTTGTCTGCCGGCTCCGCCAGAACCTCCGACCATTTTGAAGAAGACATAGCCTATGATGACCAAGAAGACCAACTGGATGATGACTGGTCCCCAAGTATCCCAAACGGAAGTCTGGAAAGCGTCGACTACCGCGTAATAGCCAGAACCATATGAGCCTTGCAAAGCATCGGTATTGTTCCATTCGTCAACGCGGTTTTCGAATATGTCGGCCCAAGAACCGATTTCGGTCGAATAGGAGGTTGTCTTATTTCCTGAAGCGTCTTTTTCCCAATTGAATTTCTGATAGGTGATGTCTTTGACGTTCCAGTCGTCATTTTCGATGGTGACGGTGTATTTGAACATCGTCTTGTTTTCGGTATACATAGCCGTGCCGCTGACGGTTGTGGCGCGATAATTCTGAGAAACGTTGGCCGTGGCGACATAAACGGTTTTGGAGTTGCTTTGAACGCTATCCAAACGCAGATAAGTGGACAATTCATTTTTGCTCCAGCTTACCGCGGTATTGAAGATTCTGTCTCTTCCGAGAAGCAATATCATTCCGACGATCAAAACGATCAAAATGGCGGTAATCCAATATGAACGTCTGCCACGTTCTGGGCGAGAGGGTTTATTTTCTTCCATAAACTATCTCCTTTCTTCGATATTTTTCGACGACATTTCCATAAGGAAATCTCAAGGAATATAAAGGTATTTTGACGAAAACTCAACAATTATTTTTTAAGTATTTTTTTAGATTGAGAATACATGCATTTTCCGCGTTGCTTATCATCGTTCATGAATTTCGTCTCTGACTATCTCATACATGTTTGAGGCGTCTTCTTTTTTGACTGTCGGGCGAACTTCCTTAACCACGAATTCTATTTCGTGCCTCCCTAAATGCAAAATGACCTTATCATTAACGCAAACTTCCGATGAAGCCTTGGCTTTTTTACCATTGATAAATACATCCGCGTCAAGGCAAAGATCCTTGGCGGTCTGGCGTCTTTTTATCAATCTCGACACTTTTAGGAATTTATCGATTCGCATAGGAATATTTTACCAAATTTTAGACCTTCCTTCATTTATAACCGTGTTCGTCGCTCAGCTTTCTTATGACTCTCAGAATACCTTCCATTTTAGATATCCAATCATTAGTCATTTTGACGCGGATTTGCAGTTTTTTCTCATAAAAGGACAATCTCGCGTCTTCTAGATAAGGAACCATTTGCTCGAATAGCTCAACTCCTATGCCATTAATGGAGGTCCAACCTTCGGAAAGCAACAAAACCATCTCGTTGCCCATTTTATCCAACGAAACGAATTCCGAATGATTTAACATCGCATCTATCCTTCTCTTTTGGATCAGCAACTCAACTTGAGGAGGAAGCTTCCCATATACGTCCCTTAGTTTGCGCTTGAATTTGTTTATGGAAGCATCGTCCATGCAATCGGAAAGTTCTTGGTACAAAGCGACTTTGTCTCCGCTTGGCACGTATTCCTCAGGGAAGAAAGCGTCTATCGGCAGCATCTTATTTGGTTTTGGCGGAACGATCTTTTTCCCGGTTTGACGTTCGGTTAGCGATTCTTGGAGCATCTTCAAATACAAATCCAAGCCAATCGAATCGATGAAGCCGGCTTGCTCGGCCCCCAAAATATCTCCGGCCCCGCGTATCATCAAATCTCTTTGGGCGATTTTATATCCGGATCCGAGTTCGGTAAAATCCTGGATAGCCTTCAATCTCTTTTGGGCATCCTCATTCATGTTTTTGTTCTCTTTGTAGAAAAGATACGCGTATGAGATGCGCGATCCCCTACCGACGCGTCCCTTTATTTGATAAAGCTGAGATAGCCCGAATCTATCCGCGTCTTCCACGATTATCAAATTGGCGTTTGGGACGTCTATCCCGTTTTCGATAATCGAAGTAGCCACCAAAACGTTGACTTTGCCTTCATAGAAATCCTCCATGACGGCCTCGGTCTCCTCTCTTTGCATTTGGCCATGGACCACGCCTACCACCGCCCCCATCACGGAACGCGATATCCATTCGGCTTTCGCGTAAATGCTATCCACTCGATTATGAACATAAAAAACCTGCCCATTTCTTCCTAATTCCCTCGAAATCAATTCGGAAACGACCTCTTTCGTAAACGGGGCCACATAGGTTTGAATCGGCATCCTATTGTTTGGCGGGGTGTTTATTTGAGACAAAGCCCTCAATCCCACCAACGACATTTGTAAGGTTCGGGGGATAGGTGTCGCGCTCAAAGACAAAACATCTATGCGATTAGCCATTTCCTTGATTCTTTCTTTTTGCTCCACGCCAAAACGCTGTTCTTCGTCTATTATCAGCAATCCCAAATCCTTAAATCCTACTTCTTTGGACAAAAGACGATGGGTTCCGATAACGAAATGGATATTTCCCATCTTCAATTCTTTCAATATTGTTTTTTGTTCGCCTTCCGGCACCATTCTGGAAAGCAAAGCCAATTTGACGCCATATCCGTTAAATCTCTGCAAGGCTACTTCGTAATGTTGCCTGGCCAACAATGTCGTAGGGCATAGCAAAGCGACCTGCTTTCCGGCCAAAAGCGCCTTAAAAGCAGCTCTGAAAGCTATTTCGGTTTTCCCAAAACCAACATCCCCACAAAGCAATCTGTCCATGACGATCGGGGCTTCCATATCGTCTTTGATTTCTCTAAGCGATCTAGCTTGATCATCGGTTAATGAATAAGGAAATTCTGATTCGAAACGCTTCTGGAATTCGTCGTCTTCAGGAAATGCATAACCATCGATTTTCAATCGGGTTCCGTACAATTTTATGAGCCTATCGGCCAAGTCATCGATTTTCTCTTTGATTTGGGCTTTTTTCTTATTCCAGTCCCCGCGAGACAAATTGCTTAGTTTCGGTCTTGCGCCTTCTCTCCCCGAATATTTCCTAACCAGCCTAAATTGTTCCAAAGGAACATACAAAGATTCATCTCCGGCATAGGCGATATGAAGATAATCGTGATGGGCGTTGTTTATTTCCAATGTTTCTACGGAGAGGAATTGGCCTACGCCCTTATATTCGTGAACGACGTAATCCCCGGGGCGCAGATCCTCATATGACCTAAGGATGGTCGAATTCATAAAACGAGAGGTGTATCGGGAGGCTTTGACGTTTCTACCAAACAATTCTGTGCTTGTTAGATAGGTGATTTTTAAGCTGGGCAACTCAAAGCCTTCGCTTAGATTCGTTTTTATAAGGCCTATTTTCCCATTAGGCAGAGAAAAACCATCGACGAATTCATATGTTTGGCCGTTCTCATCAAGTAAAGATTTAATCGTTTCCAATTGTTGTTGGTCATTGATGGCGATAATTAGTTTTTCGGAAGTTTGGATATAGGAAAGAATGGTGTTTACGACTGCCGTCAATCCCGTTCCCGCGGAAGTCACGTTTCTAACGGAAAAGAGGACATCCGATTCGTTTTTGGCAAATCTCGTCCCATAAATCGGCTTGATTTTGCCATTAAAAGCTTCCTCCACGCTCATATAAGCCCTTAAGCCCCTTACGATGCGCATTTGCTTTCTCAATTCGGAAAAATAGCTTCCCGACTCATTTATGAGCAAATCGGAAGATTGGGCAAATTGTTCCCTATTCGCGATCATGATCAATTCGGAATCGATGTAATCCAAAATAGAAGTCGGCACTTCGTCGGATAGACAATAATATTTGTACAAATAAGGTTTGATGTTGTTCGACAAAATGTCTTCTATGTCTCTCGAAACGTTCTCTTTTAGGATGGAGGAAGCTTCTTCACTAAGTTCCGCGCAGTCCCTAAGCAAGGCTGTCGACATCTTGTTGGCTAAATCTTCTCTTTCTTCCTCGTTTACGCACATATCGGACGCCGGGAAAATAACGGCCTCGGAAATGTTTTCGACGCTGAGTTGAGTGGAAATATCAAATGTTCTTATCGATTCTATTTGATCGTCAAAAAATTCGATGCGGTAAGGTTTTTGGCTTGATAAAGAGAAAACGTCCAGCACATCGCCGCGAGACGCGAATTGCAATGATTGATCAATCTTATTTACCTTCAAATACCCGAGTTCCGACAATTTTTGCTTTAAAACCCCGATATCGATTTTATCCCCCGCTTTGATTTTTATGATCGCTTGGGAGAAATGTTCTTTCTTTGGCAAATATCTAAGCAAGGCCGCTGGATGGGTAACCAATATGTGTTTGCCGTTGCTTAAAAGCTTCCCCATCGCATATAGCCTTTGAGAAAGCAATTCTTTTGAAGAGCTTAAGGCTTCCGCTCTCAATAATTCGTCCGAAGGAAAGAAAATAACTTCGTCCTCAGAAAAGAAATTAAGAAGGAATTCATATGTTTTCTGGGCGGAATATAAATTGGAGGCAACAAGGGTCATGTTCCTTTTTCTTTGGTTAAACAAAGTGGAAAAAAGAAGGCCAACCCCTATGTTCTCATCAACTACAAAAGCCCCTCTTTGTCTGTTAGAGGGGGTGGAAGGCAATAGTTTTTCTAACTCTTTAAATAAGTCTCCCGTTTTATTTTGTCTCCTTTTTGTTATAGATATTCATCGCCTTGTCAAAACCGTTTATAGCTATTTCCTTAAGGGCTTTGACCGCCAAATCCGTGGCTTCGTCCAATTTCTTCTCCGATTCGCCTTGGGGTTTGCCAAGGACATAATCCACCGAATTGAAAGTCGGTTCCCCAATTCCGATTCTTATGCGTTTGATATTTTGGGTACCCATTCTTTGGATGATTGACTTTATGCCATTATGGCCTCCATCGCTTCCTCCTGGGCGCAAACGAATGGAACCTTCTGGGATAGCCATCTCATCATAAACAACAATAATGTCGTTAGGATCTATGTGATAATAGGCAGCCAAAGGTTGGACGCAATCTCCCGACAAATTCATGTAAGTCATGGGCTTACAGATTATCACTGGCTCTAAAAAAGCCGGGTTTTTCACGATTTCGTATTCCCCTTCGAAATCGGACTTAGAAAAATTGACGCCTATCGATTCGGCAAACTTATCCAGCGTTATCCAACCCATGTTATGACGGGTTTTCTCGTATTCTTTGCCCGGATTTCCAAGCCCTACGAACAATTTCATGCCTGAGCCTCGTTTGATAAGGATTTGATAACGGAGATAACCTTATCTACCTTTTGTTGGTCATAAACTTCGATTGGCCTATCTATGACGTCTAAAATGCTCGCTTCTCCAGCGGTTAGGTTGGGATCGTTGGCCAATTTAGCCAAGGAAGCCTTCATCATCAATTTGTTGATGCCATTCAATTTGTTGTAATCAAAAGAACCCTGCATTTGATAGAAACGAAGATGATACAGATCCAAAATGTTTTGGTTTATCAAAGTCTTTCTGGTGTCGGCGGTAGGATATCCCATGCCAACGCCCAAAACGATGACTTCTTTTCCGTCCAATTCGTTGTCCCAATGGGAAAGGAAATCATTCAAGCCTTTGATGTTTCCACCCATTATCCAACCCCCAAAAACGACGATGTCGTAATCGTTGGCTTTTTTCCATTTGAATTTCTTAAGGGGCATAACGTCCGCTGAAACGGCCGAGGCGATGTCCTCGCAATATTTTTTGGTGTTGCCAGTATTGGACACATATAAAATCAATGTTTTCTTCATGTCGTTAGTTTACTCTTTTCCCTTTAAAGGAAAAAGAAGAAGTGGATTTCAAATTTTCTTGTGTATTATATAGCCCATGAACGCAAAAAAATTCTTTTCCCAGTTTTCAAGAGGCGCGGCCATGGGCTTAGGGATGGCTATCCCTGGAGTCAGCGCCGGAACGATCGCGGTAATCGTTGGCATTTACGATGAATTGATAGACAGTTTTGCCTCTTTGAGGAAGAACTTCAAAAAGTCCTTTATGACGATTTTGCCCATCGCGTTGGGGTTAGTTATCGCCTCGGTGCTTTTGCTTATCGGAATACATTATTGCTATGACAAAGCCGAATATGTCATATCCTGCATATTCGCTGGTTTGGTGATCGGCACCAGCCCCATAATCGCCAGAGAAGCCAAATTGAAGGAAACCTCCGCCAAAAAGATCATTTTCATAATCGTCGGTTTCATAATCGCGGCCGGAATAGGCATCGGTTCCTGCATGGTTAAGCTTTATGGCCACCTAGATTTCAACGCGGAATTCATCAAAGGCGTTTGGTGGACTTACCCCGTTTGCTTGTTGGCGGGATTCGTGGCTATGACTGCCTGCGTTATTCCCGGAATATCCGGCTCGATGTGCTTATTCATGGTTGGGTTGTATAATCCGCTTATCTCGATTGTCGTTGGGGAAAATTCCATATTCCGCAACACAGACAGAACCTGGTCTGGAATCGGACTTATCCTTTGCACGGGCGTTGGAATATTAGCCGGGGTCATATTCGCCTCAAAAGTAATGAAAAAAGCCTTGGCCAAAACGAGGGACGGAACGTTCTCCATGGTTTATGGATTCGTATTGGGCTCGATCGTTTGTTTGTTCGCCAACCAATCCCTCATAAACGAAGAAGGCGTTTGGGCTTATCAAAGGACTCCGACATGGGGTTGGATTGTCGGAAGCGTCCTTTTGGTTTTAATAACGATCGCTTCATATTTCCTGATCGCCAAAAAACAAAAGCAGGCCGCTGACAAAAAAGAACAAGAACAAAACCAATCGGTTTCTGCCGATTAATTTATTACCACCCAATCCATCAATTTAATCTTGACATTTTTTCAAGCCTAGAAAAAATATAGGCGATTTGGAGGAATTGTTATGCCTAGAACCGAAAAACAAAACCAAGCCATACGCGACAAAAGAAAAGCCAAGATAACCCAAGAAGGCATCAAATTGATTTCCATGCACGGCCTTAACGAAGTCGTCATCGATGATATTGCCAAAGAAGTGGGATGCTCACACGGCCTTTTCTATCATTACTACAAGAAGACCGAAGACCTTTACGCCGAG
Organism: Alistipes shahii; assembly: GCA_963598795.1. GTDB lineage: Bacteria > Bacillota_I > Bacilli_A > RFN20 > CAG-826 > UBA4951. The sequence goes on along the minus strand of CAVBUY010000007.1, from coordinate 9,750 downwards.
ATTCCGACATTCATGATGGAATCAAAGAAAATCAGGCCTTACGTCGACAAATATTTGGTGATGGGTGAAATGAAGCCGGACGAGGCTATAAAGCACCTTGCCAAGGAACTCGAAAACCTGCCATCTTATCCGAAACTCGTCCTTTACACCGCCGATGTCGTCTTTACCTCCATTTGCTCTTTGAAGGATTTCGGATTCTACGATTTCTTCATCAACCTTTTCGAAAAGGGGCAAAAAGAAGGAACCATAAAAGAAGCGAATCCCGAAGCGTTATTGCTTATTTTGCTCGACGTAATAGACGGCTATATCACCCGTTGCATCAAAATGGGTCCCGACACCAGGAAAATACCATCGGACATATTCGCCGGCATTTTCTTGAAATAAGCCTCATTCGTTTTTCTTGAAAAGAAAACGATGAAACCGCTATCTAAAGCCTAATAATATTCTTACAGAATATTCACCGCAGAAAAACCAATTAAAAATGGCCCTTTATTCTATAAAGAGCCTTTTTTGATTGTTATAATCTCAACGTCAGGCGTTTTAAAGCGCCTTAGTCATTGTTTTATCTAGGAGAAAAAAATGGCAGAAAAGAAATATGTCTACTCCTTCAAGGAAGGCCATGAAGCGAAACTTGGCAAAGAAATCCTTGGCGGAAAAGGCTTCGGTTTGGCCGAAATGACCGCCGCTGGCATCAACATCCCAGCCGGTTTTACCGTAACCACCGAAGCTTGCACTCTCTACTATGAGAGCGGAAAGAAAATCCCCGATTATGTATGGGATGATGTGGTCGCTCACGTCCATCAAATCGAAAAGCACTACGGAAAATCCTTCGGCGGCGGAAAGGGCGTCCCTCTCCTCGTCTCGGTCCGTTCCGGAGCTCGTATGTCCATGCCTGGCATGATGGATACCATCTTGAACCTCGGCTTGAACGACAAAACCGTCCTCGAATTGGCTGAAGCCTCCGGCAACGAAAGATTCGCCTGGGACTCCTATCGCCGTTTCATCTTGATGTTCACCAACATCGCCAAAGGACATCCAAGAACCAAAATGGATGCCATGCTCGACAAGATCAAAGAAGACAACGGTTACAAATTGGACACCGAAGTCACCACCGATCAATTGAAGGGCTTGGTCGCTCAGTATAAGGAATACTACAAGAGTGTGTTCGGAGAAGATTTCCCGACCGATCCATACGTTCAATTGCGCGAATCCATTGCCGCGGTCTTCCGCAGCTGGGACAACGAACGCGCCAACGTCTACCGTCAAATGAACGGCATCCCTTATGAATGGGGCACCGCCGTCAACGTCCAAACCATGGTCTTTGGCAACATGGGCGAAGATTCCGGAACTGGCGTAGCCTTCTCTCGCGACCCCAGCACCGGCGAAAAGCACGTTTATGCCGAATTCTTGCCCAACGCTCAGGGCGAAGACGTCGTTGCCGGCGTCCGCACCCCGCTTCATATCGACGAACTTCAGAAGCGCATGCCGAAAGTCTATGAAGAATTCCTCGCGACCATCAAACGCATGGAAAACTACTTCCGCGATATGCAGGATATGGAATACACCATCGAACGCGGTGAGTTGTTCTTCTTGCAGACCCGTAACGGCAAACGTACCGCCCAAGCGGCCTTAAAGATCGCCTGCGACCTCGTTGACGAAGGTCTCATCGATGAGAAGGAAGCTTGCTTGCGCGTCGAACCGAAACAGCTCGATGACTTGCTCCACCCGACCTTCGATCAAAAAGAATTGGCCAAGCACACCGCAATCTTAAAAGGTTTGCCTGCCTCCCCTGGTGCCGGAACCGGTGCCATCGTCTTCACCGCCGAAGAATGCAAAGAATGGCATGATGCCGGAAAGAAAGTCATCTTGGTCCGTTCCGAAACCTCCCCTGAAGACATCATCGGCATGGTCAATTCCGAAGCTATCTTAACTGCCAGAGGCGGCATGACTTCCCACGCTGCCGTCGTTGCCCGTTCCATGGGCAAATGCTGCGTAGCCGGCGCCACCGATGCCTTGGTCAACGAAGAAGAGAAGACCTTGAAGATCGGCGACAAAGTCTACAAACAAGGCGACGTCCTTTCCGTCAATGGTTCCACCGGTCTCGTCTATGAAGGCGAAATCAAGATGGTTCCTGCCGAACTCAAAGGCGACTTCGGTCGCTTAATGGCTTGGGCCGACGCCAACCGCCGTCTCAAAGTCCGCGCCAACTGCAACACTCCGGAAGATGCCGCCAACGCCCGCAAATTCGGAGCCGAAGGCATCGGTCTCTGCCGTACGGAACGTATGTTCTTCGCGGAAGATAGAATCTTGAACATGAGATCCATGATCTTGTCCGATACCACCGAACAACGCGAAGCGGCCTTGGAACGCATCAGACCGTTCTTGAAGGATGACTTCTATCAAATGTATTTGGCTAACCCAGACAGCCACGTCAACATCCGTTTGCTCGATCCTCCTCTCCACGAGTTCTTGCCGGAAATCAACGACGAAGCCAACATCAAAGAATTGGCCAAGAAGTTGAACGTCACCGAACAAAAGGTCAAAGATCGCATCAACCAATTGCATCAAGCCAACCCTATGATGGGCTTCCGCGGAGTCCGTCTCTGCGTCGCCTATCCGGAAATCTATGCAGTCTTGGCTCGCGCCATCGCTCAGGCCGCTCTAGAAGCCTCTGAGAAACTTGGCATCCAAGTCGAACCGGAAATCATGATCCCTCTTGCCGGAGAGGTCAAAGAATACAAGTGGGCCAAGAAGGTCGTCGTCGACGCCGTCGAAGACGAATTCAAGAAGCAAGGCAAGCGCTTGAGCTACCTCGTCGGTACGATGATCGAAATCCCGAGAGGCTGCTTGCGTGCCGGAGACTTGGCCAAAGAAGCCGCGTTCTTCTCTTACGGAACCAACGACTTGACCCAGCTCACCATGGGCTTCTCCCGTGATGACGCAGGACAATTCTTGCCGTTCTATTACAACAGGAAGATCTACGAATTCGATCCGTTCCAGACCATCGATCGCGATGGTGTTGGCGAACTCGTCAAGATTGCCTTCGATCGCGGCCGCGCCGCCAACCCGAACTTAACTGTCGGGGTCTGCGGTGAGACCGGCGGAGACGCCGCTTCCATCGAATTCTACGATGCCGTAGGATTGGATTACGTCTCTTGCTCTCCGTTCCGTGTGCCTCTTGCCCGTTTGGCCGCTGCCCAAGCCAACATCTTGCATCAAAGAGCCAAGAACAAGAAATAAGCCAAATTGAAAAATCCCTCAGGTTTTCCTGGGGGATTTTCTTATATCAAGTATTTGTCTTGGAAGGCTTTTATCTCTTCTTCCGTTAACTTCAATTCTTTGGTGAAATATGTAGGATATCCACCCAATTCGTTGAATTTTTCCAAAGCGGATTTAATCCAAGAAGCCTCGCAGCCTTGAATGGTTCTTAGTTCCGATAAGATAGGTTCGGGAACGTTATGTTCTTTGGCTTGCTTATAATCTTTTTCTATTTTTTCTTTTAGATAACGCTTGGAAAGAACATATTCCTCTTTGACGGTTTCATCATCCACCTTAAGGAGCTTCAAGATTAACATAGCCGCTATGCCGGTCCTGTCTTTCCCGTCTTGGCAATGAAACGCCACTCCTCCATCAGATGAAAGCAATAGCCTTAACATCTCCGCCCACTTATTTTGCATCTCCTTTAAAGATATGGTCTTAGCGTAGCTATTTTGCATCAAGATATTGGCCGAACCGTTGGAATAAACATAGAACCATTCTTGGAGATAATCCATTTGGCTATTTTCGGTTGGATATGACTTATGGGGATAATGGGGGTAATTGTCCCAATCTTCCCTATTTAAGACGTGCATCGGTATCCTGTGGATTGAAACTCCATCAATTTTCGGATCCGGATAATTGGTAAATTCGTTATCTCCCCTGAAATCGATTATCTCTTTGATTCCTTCTTTCTTTAAGGTCTCAATGTCTTTTTCGCTGGCGTGCATGAAATAAGAGGAACGAAATATGAGGTTGGGTCTTATTTTCTTCCCCTCGATGTTTTCTATTCCGCCCAAATCTCTCAAATTTGGGACGTTCTCCAACTGGATGCGTCTGGATAATTTCATGGAAACATTATAGCTTTCTTTGCGTTTTTTCATAAAGGTGCCGATTCTTCATAGCGGTAACATTATCAAAAAAAGACCCGAGGAATGTAAGCTCGGGTCCATTTAATCAATCGTCGGAATGGCAGCAGCAGCCATTATTGGAGTCGCCGCAACAGCAGCCACTTTCGCTTTCTTTGTGATCAGAGGAATGGCAGCAACCTTCCCCTCCTTTATGCCCCTCATTGGAATGGCAGCAACCTTCGTGCTCGTTTTTCCAATCCGAAGGAGGAATGAACATTATGCCGTTATCTCTTCCTTCCAAAATGAATTCCGATAAGAATTCTTTGGCTTTCTCGTCCATATCTACTTTTATCTCATCGATGGTTATCAAATTCTCGGCCTCATCCTTTTCAATCAATCGGATATCCAATGATTTGTTGTTATGGCAACGATCTATGAGGCCTATGTGGAGATAGTCTTTGCCACTTTTAACTAAGGCGGACGATATCACTTTTTTGGCGCTTTCAGTTATTTTCATTTTTCATCTCCTCCATATTTGTCGAAATATGTTAAGTCCCATTCAAAGCCTTTATGTTCCCTTTCGGCTTTGTCTATGACCGACTTTTCTATTCCTTGCTCGAGAATGTCTTTCTTTTGTTTTTCCTTCTTTTCGTCGTAATCGTCTAAGAACGAATGATCGCCTTTATCATCTTGGTAGCCCAATATCTTCTCGATTTGGACGTTTTGGGCGGATGAGAAGAGGTTTTTCTCGATAAAGGGGTTATAGCTTTCCTTTAGCTTTCTAATCAATTCCTTGGTCTCTTTGCGTTTGGAAGACTCTGGATTGATCTCACTCATCTCCGTGAAACGGCAAGCGCATCTAATGAAAGTCAAATTGTTCTTTTGCCCAAAAGAGATGATGTCCGCTTCCCTAATTAAATACAAAGGCCTAATAACTTCCATCCCGGCATAATGGGTGCTTATCAATTTGGGCAGCATCGTTTGGAAGGAACCAGAATTGAGCATGTTCATCAAAGTGGTTTCTATTACGTCATCATAATGATGGCCCAAGGCGATTTTGTTGCAACCCCATTCCTTGGCTATACGGTATAAAGCCCCTCTCCTCATTTTGGCGCAGAGATAACAAGGCGAATGATCGGTTTGGTTGGCTATCTCAAAGATATCGGTTTTGGCAATAGAAGCAGGTATCTCCAATAAATCCAAGTTATGTTTTATCTGATTCAAATTCTTTTCGTTATATCCGGGGTTCATGACCAAATATCTAACGGAGAATGGGAAATCCGAATGGGCATGCAATTGTTTGAATAACAAAGCCATCAACATCGAGTCCTTCCCACCGGAAATACAGACGCAGATATTGTCTCCGGGCTCAACCAGCTTATAGGTCTTTATGGCTTTGGTAAACGACCCCCAAATATAAGTTCTATAATCCCTGGTCAAGGAACGGGATACCTCTTCATAAAAAGTCTTTTCCCTCTTAGCCATCTATTCTCTCCTTAATCAAATCCCTGATGACATAAGAGGCCATCATTAGTCCCGCCGCAGCGGGAACAAACGCCGAAGACGCGGGTATATGCCTTCCATTTTCATTTGGCTGATTTTCCAATTTCATCGCCTTTTCTTTGGAATAAACGACAGGAAGTCTATCAATTCCCGCTTTCTTGCACTCTTTTCTCATAGCTTTAGCAAAGCCATCATCATAGGTTTCGAACAAATCCGCATAAGTTAACTTCGAAGGATCGAGTCTGTTCCCGCATCCCAATGCGGAAATAATGGGAATCTTCTTTTCTTTGCATTCCAAAGCGATAGACACCTTCGCCTTTATGGTGTCTATGCAATCTAACACATAATCAAATGATGAAAGGTCTATTCCGTCTTTTTTGTCAGGAAGATAGAAACATTTATGTTTTTCTATAACGATGTTCGGGTTTATTTCTTTAGCCCTTTCTTCGGCAACGTCGACTTTATCTTTCCCTACGCTTTTGTCGGTGGCCAATATTTGCCTATTGATATTGGTTACATCCACTTTGTCGGCGTCCACGATGGCTATATATGAAATGCCGCATCTAACCAATGATTCGAAAGCGTATCCGCCAACTCCGCCAACGCCGAAAACTATGACCTTTTTCTTTGAAAGCGAATCCAATGTTTCCTCTCCCAATAACAACTTCAGTCTATCGAAACGGACGTCGCTCATCCTTTGGCCTCCTGGTCTTTGTATTGAAGCTCGTAAAGCTTATGGTAGTAGCCTTTCTTAGCCAACAACTCTTGGTGGTTTCCTTGTTCTAATATCCTTCCGTTTTGCAAGACTATGATGTTATCCGAATGTTGGATGGTGGACAAACGGTGGGCTACAACCAACATTGTGCCGATATTTTTCATTTTCTCCAAAGATTGTTGGATTATTATTTCCGTTTCGGTATCGATGTTGGAAGTTGCTTCGTCCAATATCAATATTTGAGGGTTATGGAGAACGGTTCTGGCAAAGGAAAGCAATTGCCTTTGGCCGGCGGAGAAATTATCCCCTCTTTCTATAACCGGCTCTTCCAAGCCTTTTTCCATTTCGTTGATGAACGATGAGGCATTCACATAATCGCAGGCTTTTCGTATTTGCTCATCGGAGAATCTTTCGTCATGAAGGGAAATGTTTTCTTTGATGGTCCCGGAAAACAAGAAGACATCCTGCAACATTTGGCCTATGGCTCTCCTCAAGCATTCAATCTTTATGGTCGATATATCGATATCGTCGATTAATATTTGGCCTTTTTGGATTTCATAGTTCCTGCAAAGCAAGCTCAATATGGTCGTCTTGCCAGCGCCCGTCGCCCCAACGAAAGCCACGGTTTGCTTGGGAAGAACCACAAAAGAAACGTCCTTTAAAATCCAATTCTCGCCTTCATAAGCAAACCACACATTCCTAAATTCTATCTTTCCTTTGAAACCGTCTATTTCCAAGGCGTCGTCTTTCTCTTTCACTTCGGAATCAACGGAAAGAAGGCTATAAAGTCTTTCCGCAGCCGTGAAGGCACGTTGAATCCTATTTAACTGATCGGCTATCTCCTGAATGGGGTTGAAGAAATTGGAAAGATAAAGATAGAAAGCCACGATCTCCGGGGAATCCAAAGAAAGCTTAAGCCCAACAAAGAAAGTTACGGCTATCGCCCCATAATAAAGCAAATTGATGAAGGGCCTATATATGGCAAAGGCTACGACGATCTTATAATGCGTCTCCTTCATGTCTTTGTTCTTTTTGGAAAACTCTTTTTCTTTCCTTTTCTCTTGGTTGAAAATCTGGGTTATTTTCATGCCCGAAAGATTCTCGGAAAGGAATGAATTCATGTCGGAAGTTAACATTCTTTCTTTCCTAAAGAACTTTCCGATTATCTTTCCGAACACTACACTTGAAATAGCGGCTACCAAAGCGAATATCAATAGGAAGAGGCTTAATTTGACGGATATGGCCATCATGATGGCCAATATGCCGACCAAGGTCAAAACGTTCCTTATGATGCTAACTAACGTCGAGGTGAACAAATCCGATATGGCAGAAGTATAAAAGCAAACGCGGGTGACTAAGGATCCGACCGGCATGTTGTTGAATTGGTTTTGGGACAAACCTTCAATGTGGTTGAAAACATCCTTTCTCATCTTATAGACGATGCGTTCGCCGGCTTTATTCAATATCATCGACTCAAAATAGGTGATTACCTGAGTGATAAGAGACAAGAAAGCGTAACCAACGACCACGCCGATAACGATTTTAAGCGTCTCGGAAGTTACCACGCCGTCCAACTCTTTGACGAATCTCTTGGTAAATAGAGGCAAAACTATATTGATGGCCGTGGAAAGGATGATAAGAAGCAATGAAAGGATTACCGAGCGCTTTTCTTCTTTTAGATATGGCCAGGAATTCTTCATTATGTCTTTGAATTTCATCTTCTTATCGCCAAGGAGCTTTTGCAAAGAATCGTCCATATCACTCGCCTCCTTCCACTTCTTTTTCCAGTTCTTGGAGATAAACCATGTGCTGATAAATCTCGCAGTTCTTCATCAAATTTTCGTGCGTGTCAAAACCCGCCACCTCGCCTTTTTCCAAAACGAGGATCTTATCTAATCTGGTGACGGTCGAAACGCGGGAAGCAATGACAATGGTCGTCATGCCTTTTCTCTTTTCTTCTATGGCGTTTAATATGGATTCTTCGGTCTTTACGTCCACCGCGGATACCGAATCGTCCAAAATCAAAACGGGGGCTTTCTTATAAAAGGCCCTAGCGATAGAAATGCGTTGCTTTTGTCCGCCAGAAAGGGTGACGCCCCTTTCTCCGGAAACCGTTTCGTATTTGTCTATAAAGCCTTCAATGTCATCGTGAACGGAAGAAAATTGGGCGGCCTCTATAACCATATCCCTATTTAAAGTCTCGGAAGAGAAAGAAATGTTGTTCTCGATTTTGTCGGAGAAAAGGAAATTATCTTGCGGGGAATAGGCTATCTGCTCACGCAACGAAGGGATATCGCAATCCATTAGATCCACCCCATCTATCGTCACTCCCCTATCGAAGTTGTATAAGCGCATCAAAATGTTCGCAAATGTCGTCTTTCCGCTTCCTATCTTTCCGATTACCCCTATCGATTCCCCGGGTTTTATCTCGATATTGATATCTTTTAGCCTCGGTTCTTTGTCGTTGGGGTAAGTAAAGCTGAAATGATCGAATTTTATATCGCCTTTCACGTTATTTAAGATAACCGCGTTTGTAGGGGATTTGATGTCTTCTTCCGCGTCCAAGAACTTGGTTATCCTCTTTAAGGACCCTTTAGCCCTAGAACGCATGGAAACTATCTGCCCGCAGGCCATCATTGGCCAAATCAATAAATCTATATAACCGACGAATTCCATCAATTGGCCGATGTTTATATCGATTACCGTGTTCCCGATGGTTATTGGCTCCTTTGTCGCGGCCAAATAAACGAACCATCCGCCAAAGCCCAATACAAAAGCCATCTCCACCGCCAAAATGATTCCGATGACAACATCGAACAATACCGACATTCTGGCAAATTTGACGTTCTTTTCTTGGCTATTCTTGGCCAATTTGGCGAAATGATGGATTTCTTGGGTTTCTTTGACAAACGCTTTTATCACCCTTATTCCGGAGAAATTCTCTTGGCAGAAATCATATAGCTTGTCCGTGGCTTCTTGCCTAGCTTCCCACCTCATGGTGAAATGCTTTTCCACGATTCCGCCCCAAACGGCGATAAGAATCAAAGGAATAGCCGCTATCAAGGTCATCCAGATGCTTACTCTTATCATCGATATCAAGGTGATGATGGTCATAAAGAACGCGTCCACGAACATGACGGTTCCCCATCCGAAGAATTCCCCTATTTCATCCACGTCCGAAGTGAACCAATTCAAAACGTTTCCGACTTTTGTCTCATGGTAATAGTCCCTAGACATTCTCTCGGCTTTTACGAACATGTCGTATCTAACACCCGCTTTGATGTTGGAAGAGGCTCTAAAGATTGACAATCTCCAAATGCACCTGCCTACAAACATGACTCCGGCGCATATCATCACGCCAAATATGACTTTCTTCAATTCGTCCATGTCCGCGATCAATTCATTGTTGGAATTGACTACTTGGCC
>CAVBUY010000006.1:0-58296 GCA_963598795.1 Alistipes shahii | reverse complement strand
TATTTCATAGAAATATGTACTCCTTTCTGTTGTCCAGATTTTGGGGTACGACTCAAAAAAAACAATCGTAGAAGAATTTAGGCTATATCGAGTGTTTTCGAATAGGTCGTCAATTCGAGAACGAAGTGATATTATTCTCAAAATCAATTATCCAGACTTTTGTCTACAAAAAAATAATTAAGCGATATTTGCTAGACCAAACCAAGGCTTGCAATCGAAATTTTCACCAATAGTTAAGAAATGTTTTGATTATCGATGCTTTATTTTCTTATCGTCAATAAAAAGCTTTTTTCATTGACCGAAAAAAATACGGTTTCGTTCAAAAAGACGGCGATTTCGCATTCGTTTTATGTTTTTTTGTTTTTCAAATGCGAAACAATTTCAAAACCATAGAAGGCGTTGGCGTTCGAACTTGATAGTTGAATCGCAGCGCATGCGCGATGTGCATAAAATTGTGTGCATTTCCCTTCATATGCTTTAAAATGCGTTTGTCTCATAAATCTTTTAGGAGCACATCATGTTAGTTAAATTCGCCGACACCGATTCCGACATGACGTTGGAATTGGCCGCCAAATACGATTGCAAATTGATTTCCATGCCATATATGTTCAAAGGCAAGGAAATATTCCCTTATGAATCTTGGAAGAAATTCAACGACGTCAAATTCTACAATGATTTGAGAACGACTTTGAAACTTCCTACCACCAGCGCCATCTCAATTGAAAAATACCGCGCTTATTTCGAGCCTGAATTCGAGGCCGGAAATGACATTTTCTATGCCCATTTTTCACCGAAAATGAGCGGTACTTTCAACGCTATGTGGGTGGCGGTCAACGAATTGTTGGAAAAATACCCGGAACGCAAATTCTACGCTTTGGACACCAAAGGGATTTCCGCCACTGCATTGCAAGTGGCAACAAAGACCTTCGAATATATAAACGAAGGCCATAGTGCCGAAGAAGCCTTAACTTTCGGGGAAGAATTTAGAGACCATGCTGCCACTTATTTCTTCGCCGACGATCTCAAATTCTTTGCCAAATCCGGGCGCGTTTCGGGGATAAAGGCCTTCTTAGGCGGAATTTTCGGAATTAAGCCGATTATTGCCATAACCGACGAAGGCATTATGACTTCCGTTGACAAAGCCAAAGGAAAATTAAACGCCATAAAATACCTATGCGACAAATACGATGAATTGGCTAACGATCCGGATAAAGGCTTGGTATATGTCATTCATGCCGGAGCCAAGGCTTTAGCAGATGCTATAGTGGAAAAAATGAAAGCCAAACACCCCGAAGTCGAATATGAAATCTACCCGTTAAACCCCACCGCCGGCTGCCATGCCGGGCCTAATACCTGTGGCATATCTTTCTATGCCAAAAAGAGATAAAGGAATATAAGACTATGATTGAAATAAAAGAAGTCAAAGGAAGGAAACTCATCAAAGCCTTCATAAATTTCCCTTTGGACCTATATAAGGGTAACCCTTATTTCGTCCCTCCTTTATATATGGACGAAGTGGCGGCAATGAAAGACAAAAACGCCCACAGCAAAGAGATAGACTGCAAATTCTTTTTAGCTTTTAAAGACGGAAAAGTCGTAGGAAGAATCGAAGGAATACACCAAAAAGTGTCAAATGCCAAATACAATCAGAAAAGGGTGAGGATCTCCCGTTTCGATTTTATAGACGACATAGAAGTTTCCAAAGCCTTGCTTAATGCCGTAAAAGATTGGTCTTTGTCTTTGGGGATGAATGAATTGGTTGGCCCATTAGGCAAAAACGACATGGAAAGGGAAGGCTTGTTGGTCGAAGGATTTAATGAGGAATCCACTTTCGAAGAGCAATATAACGCCTCGTATTATGAGAAGCATTACCTCTCTTATGGCTTTGAAAGCGAATGCGAATGGGTCGAATCGAGATTGACCAAACCGGAAACCTTCGACGAAAGGGTCATAAATATCTCTGAAAAGATGATGAAGAGATTGAACCTCCATGTCGTGGAAAACAAAAACACCAAGCAGCTGCTTAAGAAATACGCTGCTAAGTTCTTCGATATCTATGACGAAACCTACGGGGATTTATATATGGCCGTTCCTCTTACCGAGGCGGAAAAGAAAGAACTCATCAAAGGATTCCAGCTTATAATCACCCCCGATTATTGTAAATTCATCGCCGATGAAAACGACGAGCTCGTTGCCATAGGCCTAGTCTTCCCAACCATAGGAAGGCATTTGATGAAGTCCGGCGGGAGACTTACCATAAAAGCCATCGTAAACGTCCTTAAGGAAGTGAAACACACCAAAGGCTTGGATTTGGGACTAATCGCCGTAAAGAAAGAATACGCCAACACCGGCATCCACTGGTCCATAGTGAAACTCGTCGTCGACAAATTGATGTCCAGGGAAATCGAATATGCGGACACCAACTTGAACATGGTGGACAATCTTTCCATCAGAAACATGTGGAAATATTTCAACGAAAGGCAAAATAAAAAACGTCGCGCTTATTCTGTGAAAATCGCGGATTAATCGAACAAAAGCCCATCGCGAGATGGGCTTTTCATTTAGGCTTATAAACTATTCGTACTTATAGAATCCTTCTTTGGAGGATTTGCCTTTCTTCCCGGAATCCAACATTCCTTTCAAAAGCTTTTCCATTCCCTTGAAGTTATATGGCAACATCATTTTCTTCAATAACGGGCTCAATAACCCCGGGACTTTCTGATATTGGGAGACGATATGGTAGGCCGTATCGATGCCCACCGTGTCGAATATCTCAAATGGGCCTTTGGGGGATCCGGTTCCTTTCTTCCAAGCGATATCTATGGATTTGGGGTCAGATATCCCGTTGGCGTAGAGATCTAAGCCAGATAAGAGGAACGGCACCAACATCGAATTCAAGAGATAGCCGTTCTTCTCTTTTTTCAAAGGCAAAGGGAACATTCTCATTTCTTTGGAGAATTCCATTATTTGGTTGAACGAAGAAGGCGAAGTTCCATCATGGGCCATTACTTCTGTCACGTTGTTTTTCCATATGGAATTGGCGAAATGCATGGAAAGATATCTATCGCTCCTTCCGGTGTATTTGGCGAATTTAGAGGGCAAGAAGGTCGAAGAATTGGTGACCAATATGCAGTCTTTCTTCATTAGCGGAGCGGCTTTCTTATAGAAATCCGTTTTCTCCTTTTCCTCTTCGATGATGCTTTCGATTACGATGTCCGCGTTTTTCAAAGCCTCTTCCATATTGGTGGTTATTTTTAAAGAAGAATAGGCTTTTTCGACCTTTTCGAGGCATTCTTTCTCCTTGAAGTCATCTTCCGAAGCTATGCCTATCGCCCAAATGGATGGGTCTTTTGATAAAGCCATGGCCTTTATAGTCTCAATATAGGTCTTTTTGAGATTCTCGATTTTTGGCTTGGTACGGGTGATGGAAGAATCGCTCCTCACCCAAATGGTCACCTCAAATCCTACATAGGCGGCCTGGAAGGCTATTTGACTCCCCAATACCCCGCCGCCGGCGATGGTCACTTTTTTCATTTGGTTTTCCTCCTTTTTTCTTTCCAATTCTTAGTATCTTAGAAAATTGAGAGTTTTCAAAATCAAAAATCGATATGGGGCATATAAAAAGAAAAAAGCGAACGAGCGTTCACTTTTTATTAGATGTTATCGATGGTTATAAATCGAAGACCACGGCCGTTCCATTTTCTTTGGCGTAAGTAAGAAAATAAGCCAAGTAATGGTAGAACTGCCTTACGGATTTATCTTTGGAATTGTCTTTTTCCCCTTCTAAGGCAAAGGTTAAGAGGTTGTCTCCGTCCTTTCCTTCCAAAACGACGAATTCCTTGTCCATGAAATTGAGATTGGTCAATTCCTTGGCTTTGATCAGGAACTCTTCGGCGTATAAATACCTAGAAAGCTGCAAAGGCATCCTGAATATTTCGTATCCCGAGGAATATTTCTTGGGCTTTATGTCTTCCACCGCTTTCCTATCGAAGCATAAAACCATGGCTCTGGGATGATCGTCGATGACGAAGGTGGTTGGGAGGATCACTGGGCGAGGCTCGGAGAATTTCTTTTCCTCGCGCCTAACGTTTTTCTTATGCCTTTCATCCCTATTGTCGTTTCGTTTCTTATTTATGTCGTTAAGGGAAAAGTGGCGCGGGATTATCTTCTCTCCCGGCTTATTGGGATTATTGACGGCGTTGGTATTGTTTTTGTTCTTGTTGTTCATCGGGGTTGATTATATCAAATATTGATTTGGTTTGGTAAATTCCTTGTTTTATACATGAAAGATGGATGGATTTTTGCTTTCTGGGCGATTGCAATCGATGTAATTATGAAAGGCTTTTTTCCGCTTTCGTTATAGCTAAATAGCTTCGATACGAAAAAGCCGCTTAAAATCGATATTTTTTTGTGAACTTGCACCAATTTTCAAGCGACTTTTAGGCCAATCCGCACCAATTTTCAAGGGACTTTTTCACCGGCAACGAAAATGAAGACCATCAAAAAGGACAGCCGAGACGACAGAACAAAATAAAAACGGACAACGTCAGATTGTCCGTCAATTTCTGTTTTGGCGCGCCCGAACCGACTCGAACGGTTGACCTACTGCTTAGAAGGCAGTTGCTCTATCCGGCTGAGCTACGGGCGCACTGGCACATAATATAGCACAAGTCTTGGCTTTTTATAGATACTTTTTGACTATTGGGGGCAATTCTTTGAGATTCGATATGCTTTCGTTAGGGGATATGGCCTTCCCAAAGCCATATGAGGCGAATATGAAAGGCAATTTGGCGGCCTTGGTTTCTATTTCGTCAAAGGATGTATCCCCGACATAGACCGCTTTGTCTATGTTGTTGTCTTCCATTGTTTTCCTTATGGTTCCCCTCTTTTCCAATAAGGTATCGCCCCAACATAAATGGCCTTTTATGTATTTGCTTAGCTTAGGATAGGCTTCCAAATAACATTCGATATAGCCTTTTTGGCAATTGGAGACGATATAGATTTCATATCCCATATCAACCAATTCTTCGAAAGTCTCTTCTTCGTTTGGATATAAAATCCCCGGATGGCCGTCTTTTAGATAGCTAAGTTCAAAAGAAAGGAAAGTGTTCTTAAACTCTTTTATTTTCTCTTCTTTTTCATTAAGGGGGACGACCGATAGCAATATCTCATCCATGGTTTTCCCCATTTGGGAACGGATATCTTCTAAACTCAAAGAAAAGTACGAGCCGAATATTTTCTTTCCGAGCTTATTCCAGCATTCCTTTATGCTTTTAGTGGAATCCCATAAAGTCCCGTCCATATCGAATATAACCGCTTTTTTCATTCTTTTGTTCTCTCTTTCAATTCCATTAAAGAATCCACGACGTCCTTAGGGAAAAGCTGAGATAATTCCTCGTAGGAGGCCTTTTTGAAGTCTTCCATACTCGGATAATGTTTCCTTAAGGTCTCTTTCCTTTTCTCTCCCAAACCCTTTATATCGTCAAAGACGGATTTGAGCATTTTCTTGCTTCTTTCCTTTTTATGGAAGCTTATGGCAAACCGATGGACTTCGTCTTGCATTCTCATAAGCAAGAAAAACAAAGGGGATTTGTTGTCTATTTGATATATATTCCCGTCTTTGTCTATTATCCCTTCCGTCTGGTGCTTGTCGTTTTTATATAAGCCATAAACCGGTATGCTCACCCCGGCTTTCCTTAGCCCTTCCTTTGTAGCGTGGACTTGGCTTAAACCACCGTCTGTTAAGATCAAATCCGGATAAGAGGCGTTTTCGTCCTTCAATCTTTTGTATCGGCGGTAGGTGACTTCGGCCATAGAATGGTAATCGTCCCCCGAGACGGATTCGCTTAGATGGTATTTCCTATACATCTTTTTGTTGGGCATGCCGTTAACAAAGACCACCAAAGCCGAAACCGCCAAAGAACCCTGCAAATGCGAATTGTCGAAGAGTTCTATCCTATATGGCGTTTTTATATTCAACTTTCGTCCCAATTCTTCCAACATTTCCTCTTTGTCGTCTTCTAATCTGGCGGACATAAAGTGGGCGTCCAAGGCCTTTTTGGCATTTAAGGCCGCCATCTCGACCTGCTTTAATGATTTGCCCTCTTTCGGGGAGACTATCTCGATAGTATCAAACAATGAAGAAAGGATTTCTTTCACTTTCGGAATATTGGAAACTATTTGATCCGGCAGTTCGTTATTTTGGTAATAAATGCCCAAAAGCTCCGATATTTGCTCCTCTAGTTCCATAAAAGCCGGGAATATATAATCTTTCTCCCCCAAAAGCAAGCCATGTTTGTAAGTCAATATCGACAAGGATCTATAGCCTTCCCTTTCGGCAAAGCCCAAAACGTCCTTATTTATCTTTTCCGTTATGTTTTCCACGACTTGCTTGGATACGGTTTGGTTGATGGAATCCATGGTTCTTTTTATTTCCGCGGCTTGTTCGAAATTGTAACTAGAAGACGCCTCATCCATTTTTTCTTTCAATGAGGCAATTACTTTCGAGGTATTTCCGCCCATAAAATCCTTTATTTCCTCATAAAGGGATTTATATGTTTCCTCGCTTATTTTATTCACGCAAGGGGCTAAACATTGGTTCAAAGAAAAATAAAGGCAGGCTTTCTTTCCCAATTTGGCGCATTTTCTGGTCGGGTAGATGGAATTGAGCAACGACAAAGTCTTTTTGGCCGCGTAGGCATTGGGAAAAGGGCCGAAATAGAAGTAGCGTTTGTCCTTGGCGTTTCTCACCAAAGATAAGGACGCGTCGTCTCTTTTTAAGGCAATATAAGGATAATGGGAATCATCCATCAACATGATGTTGTATCTGGGGTGGTTAACTTGGATGAGGTTCATTTCCAATATGAAGGCCTCTTTGTCGGTTTTGACCATGATGAAGGAAAAATCGTCTACATGAGAGACCATGGCCGCGACTTTGCCTACCTGCGGCCGCAAAAAATATTGGGAAACCCTCTTTTTGAGGTTCTTGGCTTTGCCGATATAGATGATATTCCCGTCTTTGTCTTTCATTTGATAGACTCCGGGAGAATCTGGCAGAAGGGCGATGGAGGCTTTCAATTTCTCGCTCAATATCATTTCAGATAAACGATGGTCGCCCCACCGGCCCCCTCATTTCCGTCCGCCATTTCGTAATGGTCCACGAATTCTTTATGTTTGTCTAAATATTCCCTTACGACTTTCCTTAATATTCCACTACCGAAGCCGTGTATTATCCTTACTCTCTTATATTTCTTTATGCGGCATTTGTCTAAATATGCGTCCAAGCTTGATAAAGCAGGCTCAGCCCTCATCCCAATAAGGTTTAATTCCAATGGCAAAGAGGCCCCCAAACCCGTTTCGTCGACTTTTATTCCGGTTATGGATTCTCTTTTTTCTTTTGGTTCCATGATCTTGGTAAGCCTTTCTTTCTTAGAAGAGAAACTCATACCTTCTTTGGATACGAAAGTGACGTTGGACCCATTTATGGAAACGATTCTCCCCGACAAAGACAAAGAGGGTAGGGAAACATAATCCCCGATATTCAATTCTTCGTTAAAAAGGGCTTCCTCTTCTTTATCTTTAAGCTCATCCAATTTGGTTTTGGCTTTGGTTATATCGCCTTTTCTTATCGAATTTGTATTTAGGCTTCCTAAGATTTTGTCGGCTTTTTCCTTGAATTCCTTAAGCTCTTTTTCCTTTTCCCTTTTTATTTCTTCGTTAAGGAAACGGAGGCGCTTTTCTATCCTTTCCTCGTTTTCCCTTATCTCTTTTTCTTTTCTTTCGATCTCTTTTTCTTTCTTTGAAAGGGCCTCTTTTTCCTTTTCTAAAGAAGAAGACGCCTCATTTAATTTCCTTAAGGCGTCGTTAATGGAAATAGAGGAATTCTCGTTCAATTTTTCATTGGCCAAATCCAAGATTTCCTTCTTCATCCCAAACCTTTTGGCAACGATTAGCCCGTAAGAATCCCCGGGTATGCCTTCGATGAGCTTATAGGTGGGGGAAAGGGTTTCCTCCGAGAATCTCATGGAGGCGTTTTTTATGCCTTCTTCTTCCATCGCGGCGGCTTTTAAGCCCTCAAAATGGGAAGAAACAAGGGCAAAAGCCTTCTTTTTCTTTAGTTCCATCAATATGGCATAGGCCAAAGATTCCCCTTCTTTGGGGGAAGTGCCTGTTCCCACTTCGTCAAGCAAGACCAAATCGGAAGAGGAAACGACGTTTAATAGTTCCGAAAGGTTTTTCATATGCCCAGAGAACGTGGAAAGGGAATCGCTTATGGATTGGGAATCGCCGATATCGACGTAGATGTGATTGAAATAGCCCAATATAGATCCTTCCTTGGCGGGAATGGGCAATCCGCATTCATTCATGAACAAAAGCAAGCCCACCGTTTTCAAGGCTATGGTTTTCCCTCCGGCGTTGGGCCCGGAAATAACATATATCGGGGTGTCGTTATTGATGGTGAAATCATTGGGCACCACCTTGTTTTTATCTATTAAAGGGTGCCTTGCTTCCTTCAATATTATTTTCGGTTCCTTTTCCAAGATGGCAATTGAGCCATTTATTTCGTACATATAACGGACTTTGGCTTCGATGAAATCCAAACGGGCGATGGTCTCGTTTATCTTTTTTATCTCTTTGGCTTTTCTTCCGACTTCCAAAGAAAGGGAAGATAAAATCTTATGTATTTCTTGCTTTTCGTCGTTTTCCAACTCCTTCATCTTGTTGTTTAGCATTATTAAGCCTTCCGGCTCGATGAAGGTTGTCCCACCGGAATGGGAAATGTCCAATATTAGCCCTTTGACCTTGTTTTTATATGAAGTGGAGACCGGGAGGACATAATGCCCGTCTCTGATGGTTAACGAAGAACTGGTTAGATAATCGGAATGCTCGGAGACTAGGCTTTGGACTTTTTTAGCTATTTCCCTATTTAGCCTTTTTATGGCGTTCCTGATGTTTTTCAATTCCAATGTGGCGTCGTCGAATATGCTCAAATCCGGAGCGATGGCTTTATCAATCTTTTCTTTTATAAAACCGACGTCTTCGTGATCCAAAGCCAAGCTTTTTAAGGGGTTATCATCCTCAAATTGCGAGAAATAATCGTCTATTTCTTTTATCGTGGCTAATTCTGATGATATGTCGCTTAACTCTTCTTCTTTCAATGCTCCGCCCTTAGAAGCGAAAGATATGAGAGAAGATAAATCCTTCGAGGAAGACAATGGCAAAAAGGAAAACCTCTCATGGGCGTAAGACATCTCTTTCATCAGGTTTTTCTCTTTTTTAAGATCTTCATAAGGGAGGAAATCGTTCAAAGACAAAATCTCCCTTTTTCCTATCTCGGTTTTGGAATAAGAGGAGACGGCTTCCTTTATTTTGCTAAATTCGAGTTTTTCCGCGGCGTTTTGCATATTGCAAATTATAGCAAGTTTGTTTTCTTTTTGCTTAACAGCAAAGGTATATAAAGCTTAAAGGCCCTTAAAATCGCCGTTTTATGCCTTATAAAGCCTATTAAAAGGAACAAACACCCTCCATATTTTCGGATTTGGCTAGCTAAGAAAGACAGTCTTTGCTTATGGCCTTTACAATTGTGATAAAATCAAAACCATGAAAAAGCCATCCGCGACCATAAGTTTGGAATTAAACGAGACGGAAATAGAGAACGTCAAGCGCCTATATTCCGACATAGAATGCGAAAACGATTCGGAATATGTGGTCTTTTTTGCCAAAAGAAACGGCCTTTCGGTAACGATTTATAAGCCGAACAAAAAAGGCCTTTCCAGCGTCGTTTTCCAAGGTCCCGATGCTTTATATGAAGCGAAAATATTCGATGAGAACGCCGCTCCGAAAAAGATAAAACCCAAAATAAAAGAGAATGTATTCCCTTCCAAATTTCCACAGATAGGCTCGGATGAAGTGGGAACGGGAGACGCTTTTGGGCCGATTATAGTCTGCGCGGCTTACGTCGAAGAGAAAGATCTCCCCTTTTTAAAAAGCCTCAACGTCACGGATTCAAAGCTATTGGACGATGAAAAAATAAGGGAAATCGGAAAGAAACTGATAAAAAGATTCGATTATTCCCTATTGTCTTTAATGCCAGAGGAATTCAATGAGATTCATGATGAAAATAACATGAATAGGATAAAAGCCAGAATGCATAATAGGGCGTTTTATAATTTGAAAAAGAAACATCCTAACGCTTATCTCTATTTGGATGAATTCGCCAAAGAGAAAACTTACTATTCCTACCTTTATAACGAAAAGGAAATTGTAGACGGCATCCATTTTTCCACCAAAGGGGAAACGCATTTTGTTTCTGTGGCCTTAGGATCGGTTATAGCTAGATATGCATTCTTGCTTAAAATGGACGAATTATCGAAAGAATTGGGCTATAAAATACCGTTTGGGGCAGGCAAGGGCGTCGATAAGTTTATTACTAAGATAAGCAAAACTAAAACGAGGGAAGAACTTAAAAAATACGCCAAATTGTCTTTCAAGAATTTCAATCGCGATTAAGAAAGCTTATCCAAAACTTCTTTGAAATACGTAGGGAGAGGGGCTTCGAAGCTCATCTCCTTTTTCGTTTTGGGATGAACCAAAGTTAAACGGTAGGCATGAAGCAGTTGCCCGTTATCGTAAATATTGCAGTTTCCTTCGCCATAAAGCGGATCCCCGATAACGGGATGGCCGATGTAATCCATGTGCACGCGGATTTGGTGGGTGCGTCCGGTTTTGAGTTCCAAAGTCACCAAAGTGCAGTTTTTTAAAGGATAACGTTCCTTGACATGGAAGTAAGTGACGGCTTCTTTATCGTCCTTGCCATTGACCGCAAATCTCGTAGGACGTCTGACATCGTGTCCTATAGGCGCATCAATTTTAGCATCATTTTCGTCAATTATCCCTTTAACCAATGCAATATATTCCCTGTGCATTGAGTGATCTGCTAACTGGGC
This sequence comes from Alistipes shahii, assembly GCA_963598795.1. Taxonomy (GTDB): domain Bacteria; phylum Bacillota_I; class Bacilli_A; order RFN20; family CAG-826; genus UBA4951. The sequence goes on along the minus strand of CAVBUY010000006.1, from coordinate 47,350 downwards.
TTGCAAGAAGCGCAATGCCTCGTCGTTCTTGGCTACAACCAGTAATCCAGAGGTGTCTTTATCTATTCTATGTACTATGCCTGGGCGAATGGCGGCAGTCCCTTTGGCCAAGTTCTTTTGTTGATGCAAAAGAGCGTTCACGAGGGTTCCGGAAGAGTTGCCATTTCCGGGGTGGACGACAAGACCTTTTTGCTTATTTACAACTATGATGTCATCGTCCTCGAAAATTATGTCCAAAGGTATGTCCTCGGGCTCAAGCGTTAGTGGTTGTTCGGTAAATATTTGGTAGTTTACAATGTCCGATTTCTTAACTCTATAACTTGGCTTTTTAACTTTTCCGTTAACAGTTGCCTTTCCGTCTTTTATCATCGCTTCGACTTTGCTTCTGGTCGGTCCTGCACCCAAGGAAAAAAGGACTTCGTCCAATCGTTTTCCTTCTTCTTGCTCGATCTTGACTTCCATCTTATTTCTCCTTCGCTTCTTCTTTTACCCCACCGCATTCGTTTTCGATAAATGGCATATCTGAGGCTTTCTGATTTTTGGCTTTGGCCGCTCTTAGTTTTAACTATGGCTGTTACATTATAGACTGTTTGTTATCTAAACTCAGTCCTCAGCTCAAATTAGGCTAATCAAAATTAAGGAACGCCAGTGTAAAGCGTTCCTTAATTCATTTAGTGTTTTCGTCAATGCTTTCTTTATTGGCGTCTTTGTCGATTGGTTTTTCTTCAACGGATTTTGCGTCAATGACGTTTCCCTTCTCTTGGCTAACGCCTTCGAAAGATTCTTTATCCTTTTCCTTATTTTCTTTTATGCCTCTGACTATCGTTATGACGATTATCATAGCGATTCCGATCACCAATGAAGCGTCCGCGATGTTAAAGGTGGGGAAGGGGTTGATGATACCGGAAGAGGCGCTGGGCCCGCCGGCAAGGTAGAACTGAAGGAAATCGATTACTCCGTAAGGTCCTTTGTCGGCCGGGAAGAAATATATGGCCCTATCGATGAGATTGCCCACCGCTCCGCCCCAAACGAGCATATAAGCGGCGTTCATGGTCTTGCTCTCCTTTTCAACGCTTCCGCGCCAAATGAAGAAGAAAACCAAAGACATTATCAACGATATGAAGATGAAGATGATGCGTCCGGCCAATTTTCCGGCTCCCAAGGACCAAGCGGCCCCGGTGTTATGGGACAAAGTGAGATAGAAGAAATTCTTGATGACTTCTACCGGCTTTCCTTCTTCCAATGTCAATTCAGCGATCCATTTGGTCGCAAAATCGATGACTATCATCAATAACCCGAGCCAAAGGAAAGAGGAAAAGAAGAGTTTCTTGTCCCACTTTATCTTCCTAAAGAGCTTTTTGAAGTATTCTTTCATATTCCCAAAGCTTTCCGGCAACGTTCGCAGAGTTGTCCTTCATTAGAAGGAACCGTTGCCCTGATATTCCTGCAACGATCGCACTTTTCGCCTACCGCGGCTTTAACGCTTGCCTTATCCTCCCCGAAGGAGAAGACGGCCTTAGAGACCATAAATAGTCTATCGCCTTCCTCTTCGTTTAGGGAAGAGAGCAAATCGTAAAGCTCTTTGTTAGACAAGCTCAAATCCAATTCCGCTTCGGCGGAAGCCCCGTATTCACCTTTGCTTCTTCCTTCTTCCAAAGCCTTTAAGGCCAAGTCCCTTATCTCGATGAAAGAGTGATAGAATTTCTCGGTTTCTTCGACATAATCTGAAGTTATTTCTGGGAAGGATTCCAATTGAGGCGATTCCTTATGTTCCATTGGCAAAGCGAAATATACCTCTTCCATGGTGAAAGGCATAATTGGGTTATATAACAAACAAAGGCTCTTCCCTAAGGTGAATAAGACATATTGGACGGCTTTTCTCCTTTCGGAAGAAGCGGATTCGCAATAAAGGATATCTTTGGCGAAATCCAAATAGAAAGAAGAAAGATCGACCATGAAGTTGTTGAGCTTTCCAGAGGCGGAAGCGAAGCTATATTCGTCATAGTCTTTCCTTACCGCGGCGATAAGCTGTTCCAATCTTCCCAAAGTCCAACGATCTATAGGATAAAGCTTGGGGGCTTTTTTAGGATGGACGTATTCTTTATCTCCGTCTTGTAAGTTACCCAAGATAAAGCGGAAGGTATTTCTGATTTTCCTATATTGATCGGAAATGGTCGATATTATCGATTCGGAGATGCGGACGTCTGCCTCATAATTGACGGAGGCTGCCCAAAGGCGCAATATGTCGGCCCCGAATTGGTTGGCGATCTTAGATGGGTCGATTCCGTTTCCGGCAGACTTAGACATTTTCTGCCAATTGTCGTCCATTACCCAGCCGTGCGTCAGACAGGTCTTAAAGGGAGAGACGCCATTTACGGCCGTGGATAAAATCAAAGAGGCGTTGAACCAGCCGCGATATTGGTCGTTTCCTTCCAAATATAAGTCCGCGGGATAAGGCATATCCCTTTCTCTTAAAACCCCGTTCCAAGAAGAGCCGGAATCGAACCAGACGTCCATGATGTCGGTTTCCTTATAGTAGTTTCCGTTAGGTGATTTGCTAGATGAATAATTTTCCGGGAGAAGCTCTTTGGCTGATCTTATCCACCAGGCGTTGGAGCCTTCCTTTTCGATTATTTTGCGGATATTGTCGAACACTTCCTTGTTTATTATCGGCGTTCCGTCTTCTTCGTATATGACGGGGATTGGGACTCCCCAAGCCCTTTGTCTGGAGATGCACCAATCCAAGCGGTCTTTTATCATATTGACCATCTTTTGCTCTCCCCAAGCCGGTTCCCAATGGATTTTGTGTATTTCATCCAATAGTTTTTCTCTTATTGGGGAAATGGAGCAGAACCATTGCGGGGTGGCTCTGAAGATTACCGGTTTGTGGGTGCGCCAATCGTGGGGATAGGAATGGATTATGTCTATCTCTTTTAGCATCACGCCTTTTTTATCCAGCATTTCGACGACTTTGTCGTTGGCTTCTTCATAGAACAAACCGTTTAGCGGATCGTTCTCTCCCAAACGCATATAGCCTCTTTCGTCGACCGGGCAAAAAGGCTTGATGCCGTATTTCAAGCAGACGTTAAAGTCATCCAAGCCATGGTCCGGGGCGGTATGAACGCAGCCCGTTCCGGAATCGGAAGTGACGAAAGAACCGCATATTATCTTGGATTCCCTATCATATAAGGGGTGAATGGCGCTCATTCCCTCCAATTGTTCGCCTTTTAAGGTCTTTATCAATTCTAAAGTCTCAAAGCCCAAGGTTTCCTTTAAGCTTTCGGCTAAGGAAGAAAGGAAGAGGAAATCTCCTTTTTCGGTATGGTAATAGCCATATTCGAACCTGGGATTCACGGTTATGGCTTGGTTGGCCGGTATGGTCCAAGGGGTCGTGGTCCAAATGACGATGTTGCCATTCTCTGGCAAAAGCCCTTTGGTGTCTTTCAATTTGAAGGCGACATACATCGTCCTAGCCTTTACGTCCTTATATTCCACCTCGGCCTCAGCCAAAGCGGATTCTGAGGACGGAGACCAATAAACAGGCTTAACGCCTTTATAAATCAATCCCTGCAAAGCCATTGAGGCGAATACTTCTATTTCCCTGGCTTCGAATTTGGGATCCAAAGTGATATAGGGATTAGAATAATCCCCCAAGCATCCCAAACGATGGATTTGCCCTTTTTGCCTTTCCACTTGGCTTATGGCGTATTCTTGGCATTTTAAGCGGAAATCCGCGACGGACATGGCTTTGCGGTTGACCCCGCTTTTGGTTACTTTGGTTTCTATTGGAAGGCCATGGGTGTCCCAGCCGAAAACATAAGGGGTTTTATAGCCTTCCATGTTTTTGCTGCGGATGACGAAATCCTTCAATAAGACGTTAAGCATATGCCCGCAATGGATGTCCCCGTTAGCGTAAGGAGGTCCATCGTGCAAACAGAATTCCTTTTCTTTTCTAACGTCGTTCATCTTCTTATAAAGGTCGATGTTATCCCATTTTTCCAATAGTTTAGGTTCTTTTTGAGTCAAATTGGCCCTCATATCGAATGAGGTCTTTGGCATCAATAATGTGTCTTTGTACGACATAATTCCCTCCAAATAAAAAGCGTCCATATATCTAAGGACGCCAATGGTTGCGCGGTACCACCTTAGTTCGAGGCTATCGCCCCGCTCTTAAGCCTTCTTTAACGGGAAGGAGACGATCCCCTTACTTGATTTCCGGGGATAGGCTCTGGAAGTGATAACCTTTCGCTTGCCCCGTTCTCATCCAAGGGGCTCTCTCATGTTTGCTACTAGGCGTTGTCTTCCGTCTTTGCCTAAGAAACTATATCTTAGAAAAAGATATATCTCAATCAGAAGCCGAAGTCTTCGTCGTCCAAAGAGGAAGAATTGTCCTCTTTTTCCTCGAAATCGAGACTTCCTTTAAGGAAACTCGGCAACAATCCTTTGGCGATGTTGCTGCCAGAAGAAGAGGTTTCTTCCTCCTCTTCTATGGTTTTCTTCACGGCTTTGGACACGCTATCGTCCACCCCGAATCCCAAATCCAAGGAGCTGGTTGGCTCGGAAATGGAAGGGCCTTCCAAAGAAATCGAATCCTTTGGGAAGTCCGAGGCTATGACGGAGCAGATTATCGAATCCCCGAGGTTGGGGTTGGTGGAGAAGCCGAATTTGACGTCTATCGATCCGCCGGCGGCCTCATTTATTCTCCTGACGCACCTCTCGGTGTTATACATGGTGACTTTGTCTCCCATCGTTAACATGCAAATGACTTTCCTGGCTCCGGAAATGGAAGTCTCCAACAAAGAATTGTTGATGGCGGATTCCGCGGCTTCGATGGCGGCGTTTTCCCCATCGCCCTTCCCATAGCCAATCAAGGCTATGCCTCCGTCTTGCAAAGTGGACTTCACATCGGCGAAATCCAAGTTGACCGTTCCGGGGAGCAAAACCAAGTCCGCCACCGTTTGGACGGATTTGGATAAAACCGAGTCGGAGTCCTTAAAGGCTTTGTCCATCGGGACGTTCCCGGAAGAATAAAGCAATTTGTCGTTGGAAACGATTATCAATGAATCGACTTGCTCGATAAGTTCGTTTAATCCCCTCACGGCGTTGGTGGTTCTTTCTTTGCCTTCGAAAGAGAAGGGCCTAGTGACTATGGCTATGGTCAAAGCCCCGGCTTCTTTGGCCAAACGGGCGATTACCGGGGAAGCCCCGGTTCCGGTGCCTTTGCCCATTCCGGCGGCGATGAAGACCATATCGGCCCCTTCCACCGCTTTTTTGATGGCTTCTTGGCTATATTCGGCGGCTTCTCTTCCTTTGTTTGGGTCTCCGCCGGCTCCGAGTCCCCTGGTTTCCGGTCCGCCCAAGACTATGCGGTTTTGGGCTTTGGAGGTGGAGAGAGCCTGCTTGTCGGTGTTCATCACGTAGAATTCGACGTTTTGGATGTTCTCGTCGATCATGCGGTTGACGGCGTTGTTTCCGGCCCCGCCGACGCCTATAACCACTATTTTGGCTACGGGCTCGAAGCTATCTAAATCGCGATTGTATAGATCTGTGCTCATTTTTTCTCTCCTATCTGTCGTTGACTCGGCTTAAGGCCGCTATTCCCATGTCGGTTGAAGGGGTGTCCGAAGTGCATTCGGCCACCAATAAACCGAGGATGTTCACGTATTTGGGGTCCCTGGCTCCGATAACGGAAGGGACGAACACTTCTAGAGGGTGGGTGTCAGAAGCCTCCATAAGCAATTCCTTTATGCCGGATAATCCGGCTCCCCCGCCGATTAAAAATATCGGGCAGGAAATGATTTTGTCTTTGTGTTGCTCAAGATTTTGCTTGATGGTCGGCTCCAGAAGTTCGTCGATGGCGTTTTTCAATTTGACGTCATATTCCATAAACCAAGCCTTCAAAAGGTTGTTGAGGTCTTCTTGGCGGAAGCTTTCCCCGTTGGCGTTTGTGGCAATAGGGGCCTCGAATTTGGTTTTTCTCAAGCAATAGCCGTAGGTTTTCTTCAATTCCTCGGCTTTTTCTAGAGGAATGGAAAAGGATTTAGCCAAGGCTTCGGTCAAATGATTCATCCCCACCGGCAAGCAAAGGGTTTGGAAGAGCCTGCCGTTTCCGATGAAGCTCACTTTCGAGCTATATCCGCCCAAATCCAAGACGAGATAGGCTTTCAACTCCGGGTATTCCAAGGATATGAGCTTGGCGGCGGCATAAGGGGCAACCCCATAGCCTTCCGGGGTGACGTTGGCGGCTTCGAAGGCCGAAGAATAAGTCTCGAACAATTCTTTTGGCACGCAGTGTATCGATGCGTTCGCGGTTATTTGTTTGGCTTTTTCGCCATAAGGCGGGGTTTCGGAAGTCCTGTTGCTATAACGGTATAAAAATGGAATTATGTCGACTATTTGATAATCGCGGGCCTTTACTTCTATGGAACCTTCGATGGTTTTTAACAATTGGGCTATGTCGTCGCGATCTATGGCTTCCCCATTGTTGCTTCTCCCAGAGACGCCGCTGTCTTTCTCTTCTTCGAAGACTTTCATGCCATTAGGCGGAAGGACCACCAACGGGCTATTCATCGAGCATTTGTCTCTTATTGCCTCATCTTCGATGGTTAAGGCTTCCTTAATTATTTCGGCAGCCCTCTCCAAAGACGATTTCTGAATCGAGCCGTTTTCGGTCAAAGAAGAGCTTTTCACTTCCTTGAGGCAAAAGATATAGGGCTTGGAATCGGAAAACGATCCGGAAATCATTTTCGTCGTGTCGTTTCCTATTTCAATGACCGTGAAGTTTTGGTTTTTGACGCTTCTCATAACGTTTTCTATTCTAGAATAGAATTAGGAGCCAAACAATAGGACACCGATAGATTTTTAGTAGTTTTTGTTAAAAAGGAAAACCCGGCAGATAGCTGGGCTTATGCTTTGCTATGATTAGAGGATGAAACTTAGGGTTACAAGTCCCTCTTTTACCGCGCTTAGATTGACGTTGGAAGACAAGGACTTGAGGTATAAGCCATAGCTTATCCCCACCGGGAAGGAGAGGATTATCAAGGCTAAAAGTATGAAAGCCAAAACGAAAAGAGCCGATTTCATCAGATAATACGGTTTCTTTTTTCCGGTTTTCATTACCTTGTCTTTCATTTTCTATCCTTTCTTTTCTATGGCGCGGAGCTTGGCTGAGGCGGAACGATGGTTTTCCTCCAATTCGTTTTCGCTCGGTAATATGGGGTGTCTGGTCAAATCGATGAATTCCGCTTCTTTTTCATCCAAAGTCGGGGCGTGTCTAGAACCTTCCACCACCGTCAATGACCTAAAGGCTTTCTTAACCATCCTATCTTCCAAAGAGTGGAAGGTGATTACGACCATCCTGCCGTTTTCTTTTAGAAGCGAAGGCAATTCGCTTAAGGCTTTCTTTAGCATTCCCAATTCGTCGTTAACTTCTATCCTTAAAGCTTGGAATATTTGTTTGGACGGATGTCCTTTTTTGCTCAAGGACTTCATGGGCTTGGCCTTTTTTATGATGTCGTTTAGCTCAAAGGTGGTTTTGATCGGCTTATTTTCCCTTTCTAGGCATATCATTTTGGCTATCTTAACCGAATCTGGGTCTTCGCCATATTCGAGGAAAACCCTCTTAAGTTCTTCGTAGTCATACGTATTAACGATTTTTTCGGCGGTGAGAGAGCTATCTAAGTCCATTCTCATATCCAATGGGCCGTCAAAGCGATAGGAGAATCCCCTTTCCGCTTCGTCGAACTGAGGAGAAGAAACCCCCAAATCCATCAAGATCCCATCGACCTTTTCCACGCCTAATTTGGACAATTCCTCTTTGGCGTATCCGAAGTTACTTTTGATTATCTTGAAATTATCGCTTATTTGGCTCAGTTTCTTTTCGCCCTTATCTATCGCTTCTTGGTCGATGTCGAAGCAATAAAGCTTACCGTTTTTCAGCCTTTTTAGTATTTCCGAGGAATGCCCGGCCCTCCCTAAGGTTAGATCCAAATAGATCCCATCGGGCTTTATAGAGAGCAAATCGATCGCTTCGTTTAGCATCACGGAATAATGTTCAGCCATCTTTTCTCTCCTTTAGCTTTTCGCTCAATTCCTCCAAGGAACCGTTGCCATTCGAAGATTTGTAATTTTCGTAGGCTTTATTGTCCCAAATCTCGAAATGGTCGATAACGCCTAATATAGTCACCGATTGTGAGAGGTTATACCTCTCCATCATTTCCTTGGGGATGGTTATCCTTTGGTGGGCGTCTATCTCGAATTCCCTGACGCTTTCTAGCACCGCTCTAACAAACGCCCTTTCGTTAGCTTCCAAAAACGAATGGCTTTCCATTTTTTCCATCAAGCGGGAAAAATCTGATTCGGGATATATGGCTAAGCACCCATCGAAGCCTTTTAAGGCAAAAAACGATGATGGCAAAGGGGCGGAAAAAAGCTTGGAAGGGAGTTGTAATCTGTTTCTCTCATCCAAAGTCCTTTCGTAGCGTCCGTAGAATTTTCCCATTTTTTCCCACCAATCTATAGTGTAACTATACTTTGCTTTCTTTCTAAGGGCAATAACTAAGTTTGGGCAAATATTGAAAACCGCCTCATCAAGAGACGGTCATAAGAATATATTTGGTAGTTTTTTGGTAGATATAACAACAAGTTGTTAAACTATAAATCCAAATCCAATAGTTTATCGAATGGCGAAGATTTTTCTTCTTCGCTTTTAACCCCCAAATCCTTGGCTTTGCCATCTCTGCAAACCCTAATCGGAAGGGAGGAGATTATGATTTTGATGGCTATATCGTCTAAGTCGATGTAGTTGCCATCCACTATAAAGCCTTCCCCGGAATCGTCTTCCTTGTCCAAGAAATCAACTTCTTCTTTGAGTTTTATTTCCTTATCGAATGGCATGGCGTCCCTGCTATCTTCCAATGTCAAAGTCGCGACGATATCGAAACTTCCGTGGTTATAGGAAGCTTCTTTTGAAACGCGGCAAAGATAATGGCAGGCCTTTAAAGCCAAAATGGGATAAGGGAGATCTTTAACTTCCTTTATATCGGCTTCGTAAACCATCTCGCGGCCCTTGATGATGGCCGACTTATTGACCTTGGTCATTGTCTGACCTCCGCCAAGAATTTGATTTTTAAAATGCCGATGATTTTATCCATTACGGCGTTTATCTCTCCGTCGGTCAAAGTCTTGTCTGTGGCGTTTAAATCTATTTTTAAGCCCAGGGACTTTTTGCCTTTTTGGATGCCTAAACCTTCGAAATCATCGAATATCCTGACATCGGTTATGAGTTTGTCTGAACGCTTGATTTCCTTTCTTATTAAAGAGAATTCCACGTCTTTGGAAACTATCAAAGCCAAGTCTCTGGAAACGGTCGGGTATTTGCTTGGGACCTTGGCTTTTATATTTCCGACTTTCAAAGCTAAGAGATATCCCAAATCGATTTCCATCGCCACCGCGTTTTTGAGATTATGCTCCTTTAAAGCTTTGGGATGCAATTCCCCTAAGACCGCCACCACGTCTTTTCCGATGGTTAGAGTGGCGGAACGGCCGGGATGATATTCCTCTTTGTCGCTATTTAATGGCTTAAAATCGTAACGATTCTCGGTGATGCCCAATAAATCTAAGACCGAAAGCAATATTCCCTTCATGTCGTAGAAGTCGTACGGCTCGGAACGTAGCAAAGACTGACTTTCCTTTTCTCCGATCATAACCATAGATAGCCTAGAGCCTTTATAAGTATCGGTATCAACGTCCGAAACCTCGAATATAGCTAGGTTTTTGACTTGGTGGGCGGAATTATACGTTGCCACGTCCAATAAGCTAGGGGTGATGGATTTTCTGATATATTCCCTATCCTCGGTCAAAGGGTTTTTGACTTTCAAAGCGTTACCTTTGGAAAGATAGGAGAAAGAATCGACGTTCTTTTCTTTGACTAAGGTATAAGTTAGAACCTCGCTCAATCCCAAATCTCTTAATAAGCGACGGATGGAAAGCTTATTTTGCTGAGCTAAGGTCAAGCCTTGGTTTTTAACTTCCAAATGAGGCAAAGAAGAAGGAACGTTTTTAAAGCCCAATAAGCGAATGACTTCCTCGCTTATGTCGGCCTTACCAACGATATCCAAACGATAGGAAGGGACGGTAATATGCATCTCATTCCCTTTCTCGATGACGTTTAGATGGTCTTTTCTCAACGTATTGACAATTAGATCCTTACTAAAGGCGGTACCTAATCTGTCGTTGATATAATCAAAGGTTACATCAATGGTTTTTTCTATTTTCTCTTTGGATCTGAATTCGTGGATTTCAGAGAATGAGCTAGCTAAGGCCTCCTCTTTCATCAAGCTCGAGGCCATTTCCAAAGCCCTGTTTAAATTCTCTATGTCCGTGCCTTTTATGAAACGTTGGGCGGAATCGGAAGACAAACCCAAACGGTTGGAAGTCCTTCTTATCGGAGCGCCTTTGAAATGGGCGGCCTCGATAACGACGTTTTTGGTCTTTTCGCTTACCGCGCATTCTTTGGAAGTCATTATCCCCGCCAAGCACATGACCTTATTTTCGGAGCAGACGCACAGATCGCCTTTTTGCAAGGAATAGGTCTTCTCATCCATCGCGACCCAGTCCCCTTCTATATCGTCCCTTACTTCCAAATATTCTTTTGGGAGCAAATCCGCGTCGTACATATTCAATGGCTCGCCCGTTAGCAACATGACGAAATTGCCGATGTCGACGACGTTATTTATGGATCTTATACCTTCCGATCTAAGCAATTCTTTCATCCATTCCGGGGATTCTTTTATCTTCACATCCTTAACTAAAATGGAAAGGAAACGATCGCAGTTTTCGGTGACTGAAGAAGCTTTAAAGGGTTTCAAAGTCTTTTCCACCGCTTCGAATTCATCCATTTTGATTTCCCTTTCGAAAAGGGCGCCAACTTCCTTAGCCACGTTTTCCAAAGAATACAAATCCGGCCTATTGGCTAGCAAAGAAAGATCCAATATGGCATCGTCCAATCCCAAATATCCTAAGACGTCTTCCTCTCCGACTTTTGCTAAAGAAGGAAGTTCTTCTATTCCTTCCAATTGCTTTTCGGAAAGCATCTTCTTTTCGACCCCGAGTTCTAAGAGGGAGCAGCACATCCCGTCGGATTCCACGCCCCTTATTTTGCTGGGGATAATGGTTACTTCCGGAAGGATAGCCCCGGATCTAGCCACGATGACCTTTAACCCTTTTCTGGCGTTTTTGGCCCCGCAGACTATCTGATGCACCCCATATTTATCCCCTTCGTCCACTTGGAGGATATGAAGATGGTCGGAATCTGGATGGGGGAGGCAAGAGATTATCTCCCCGATGACCAAATTGCTGCCTTTGGCTAAATATGAAATTCCTTCGACCTCTATTCCGGCGAAGGTTAGTTTGGAAGCTATCTCTTCATTGGAGATATTTTCCAAATCGACGTGCTTTCTCAGCCATTTGCTCGAAACTAACATCTTTCGCCCTCCTTATTTCTCTTCGAACGGTTCTAGGAACCTATAATCGTTTTGGTAAATTCTGCGGATATCATCGATGCCATAACGCAATATGGCCAATCTTTCGACTCCCACCCCGAAGGCGAAGCCGCTATAAACTTCGGGATCGTATCCGCACATTTTGAGAACGTTGGGGTGAACCATTCCCGCCCCCAATATCTCGATCCATCCGGTGCCTTTGCACATATCGCAGCCCTTGCCTTCGCATTTGGCGCAGCTTACGTCCACTTCCACCGATGGCTCGGTAAACGGGAAGTAAGAGCTTCTTAGCCTTATCTCCCTCTTATCTCCAAACATCTTTTTAACGAATGTTTCTAACGTCCCTTTCAAATCGGACATGGATATTCCCTTCCCTACCACCAAGCCTTCTATTTGGCCGAATTGGTGGGAATGGGTCATATCGTCGTCGTCCCTTCTATAGCATTTTCCGGGGCAAATCATCTTGATTGGTCCTTTTTCTTCCATTTCTACCATGGTGTGAGCCTGGGCGGCGGAAGTTTGGGTTCTTAAAAGGAGAGTATCGGAAATATAGAAAGTATCCTGCATATCCCTGGCTGGATGATCGGAAGGGACGTTTAGCAATTCGAAATTGAAATGGTCGCTTTCCACGTCTCTCCCTTCCTTTACCTCGAATCCCATGTTGACGAATATCTCGGTCATTTCGTCGATTATCAAATAGAAGGGATTGGATTTTCCTTTCTTTATTCTCTTTCCTGGCAAAGTGATGTCTATTTTCTCTTCGGATAGTTTCTTATTTAAGGCTTCCGCTTCGATTTTCTCTTCCTTTTCTTTAAAAAGGGCTTCGATTTCTTTTTTGGCGGAATTGATGGCCGCGCCAAAGGCGGCTTTATGTTCGGAAGCTATCTCCCTCATTTTGCCCATAAGTGAAGAAAGGGTCGATTTTTTCGAAAGATAACGGTTTTTAATTTCGATTAAATCGGATTTCGAATCCGTTTCGGATATGTCTTTTTTGGCTTCGTTTAATATTACTTCAATCTCTTCGATTTCCTGCATAATGCCTCCTAAAAATAAAAAACGGCTACCAGGAGCGTTTTTACCCGCGGTGCCATCCCGATTCGACAGTGTCTATCTCTGTCCTTTTGGCCTTAACCGCGGCTAAGGGCAGCTCTCGCTGCGCTCTCTGGGACGAACGCTTCCTCTTACCTCCCTAGGATGGTCTCACTGTCCATCCCTCCCTTTAAAGGCCAATAAGAGTACTTTTTCCCTTCGCTGAGCAAAGTTATTCTATCTCTTTTTTAAAAAAGAGAAAGACGAAAATAATCGTAACTTGATTAAATATCCCCGATTTTGGTTTTACTAAGCGATCGTTACGATAGAAAGTCGTTTAAATCTAAGACTGGGCTTGATCTTTATCTTAATTCGTACATCAATATTGATCCGGCCATCGCGACGTTCAATGATTCGATGGAATCTATCTCTATTCGGACATTGATATCGCCTTTTTCCAACACTTCGCCAGAAACCCCTCTAGCCTCGTTTCCCAAAATAAGGACGATCTTTTCTCTTTTATCTAATGAAGATAAAGGAAGAGAAGACCTTAAATCCGTGCCGATTATCTGATAGCCGTCATTTTTCAGTTTATCAAGGATAGATATGTCATCGATTTGTTTTATGTTCAGCTTGTATATAGCGCCTTGAGAAGCCTGAACGACTTTGGCTTTGAAAGGGTTTGCCCCTTTTAGCAAAATGATGTCCCTAAACCCAAAAGCTAAGGCAGTTCTAAGCAAAGTTCCCATGTTCCCAGGATCCGATACATCATCCAAAAATAAGACTTTATCGGATGAAATTGGTTTAGCAATAGGCTTTTTCGACAAGGTTATTATTCCTTCCGGGTTTAAGCTCGAGGCCAATTTCTTGATGATTTGCTCGTTAACCAGATAATTGACGCAACTTGAAGAAAAGGGCTTTAAAGAGAATATGGCTTCCGCGAGGTTCTCTTCTAATGCCACCTCAGCCAAATGAAAGCCTTCGGAAAGGAAATATTCCCCTTTTCCGTCTTTTTGATCTAAGGCGAATCTCACCTTTTTGTTGTCTTTGGAAGTTATTATCTCGTTTTTCATTTTATTTCGCCTTTTCTGAGTTTTTTATGGAGTAATTTGTAATTCGGGCAGTATTTATAGACTATCCGATAGAACCCTTCTTGGTGGTTTCTTTCGAAATGATGGCTCAATTCGTGGACTATGATCGAATCGATTATCTCCTTCGAATAGGAAATAAGGCAAGTCGAATAGGTGATGGTGTTGGTCCTTTTGTTGTTGACGCCATATCTTGAAGTCATGTTTCTCACTTTCACGTTATAAGGCGGGATATTCATTATCTTTTCGTATTTCCTTTGGGAAGAGAGGCAATATTCAAACAAAAGCTTATTTTTCTCTTTTAAGTCGATATCTTTTTCGACAATCTCTCCGAAAATAGAAGTTTTACCCGACGGAACCGCGCTTCTCTTATCTTCTGCCCTCTTAATCAATTTCGGGCCTTTTTCGTTAACGAAGATCATTATGGTCCTTTTGCTCACGAAATAAGGGGCATGCACTATCAAGGCGTCTTGTTCCTTATTTAGCCTCATCGTTAAGAAACGCATGCTCTTTTTCTGAATGTATATAGGGTATTCCCTTCCATTTATCGATATGCATTCCGGTTTCAATTCCATAAGGGAAATATATCATTCTTGCCTTGTTAGGGATAGGCTAAAAGCGTAAACTACCCGAGATGGAAAAGATTCTTGTATCCGCCTGCTTATTGGGCGATAGATGCCGTTATGACGGCAAAGACAATTTCTTCCCCTTCTTGGAAGAATTGAGAAAGCATTATGAATTAGTGGCCTTTTGCCCCGAAATGGCGGCCAATTTGGGTTGCCCTAGGGAAAAGGCGGAAATACAAAACGGCAGGGTGATCACCGAATCTAAAAAAGACGTTACCGACGCTTACAATAAAAGCGCCGAACAAGCCGTGAGACTATGCGACTTTTTAGGCATCCATATCGCCATTTTGAAAGACAAGTCCCCCGCTTGCGGCTCTAGACACATCCATAACGGAATGTTTATGGGAAACACCATTGAAGGGGTCGGGGTTACCGCCGCGGCCTTAATTAGGGCTAATGTTAAGGTTTACGCCGAAACCGATGCCCTCTCTTTCTTGTTGCCCAATAAGGAAGAAGAAAAAGAGAAAAACGGAAAATATAAGTCATATTCTAAGAAAAACGTTAAATCAGGCGATAAGAAGCCGACATTTGAAAAGAAGGCTTACGATAAAAAGGAAAAAGACGGAAGCTATAAAAAAACAGCTAAGCCCAAAGACGGTTTTAAAAAAGACAAGCCTTACAAAAAGAAAACGGATGGCAAGACTTACGATAAATCCGAAAAGAGAGAGTCTTTATATAATAAGGATAATAAGAAGAAATCCTTCTCAAATTACAAAAAGCCTTATGCAAAGGGAAAGCCATCTACCGAGAACAAAGAACAATCCTTCTCCAAAAAGAAAGGCAACGCCTATCATAAAGACAGGAGCTTTTCGAGAAATAAGAAAATGAGGGATTCTTCCTCTTATAAACACTCATACAAAAAAGACTTCAAGAAGAATAAAGACGAATAAAAGACAAATCAGTCTGTTTTAAGTAAATGTCGGCTCCTTTTCGTTATTTTTATGTAGGAACTCTACATGAAAAGCGTTTTAAGCGACAAAGAATTCAAAAACCGGGTCAAAACAATAAGCCAGAAATTCAAACAATCTCAAATCAAGGCCGCCATAAAAGCAAATGGCGAAATGTCGCTGTTTTATTTCACTTTGGGAAAAGAAATAGCTTCAAATTCTTTCAAAGCTATATATGGCTCCAAATTTTATTAAAATTTAAGCAAAGAACTGATTTCGAATACCTCAAACTCAAAAGGCTTTTCACCAATAAATCTGAGATACATGGAACGATTTTATAAGCTTTATGATAATAAAACCCAAATAGTTCCACAAGTTGTGGAACAATTGTGTTCTCTTCCTTGGGGACCCATCGATGCATAATAGATAAATGCAAAAATACCGATAAAGCCTTATTTTTCGTACAAAAATGTTTAGAGAACAATTGGTCGAGAAACACCCTTATAAATTTCTTGGACACCAACTTGTTCGAAAGAAACGGAAAAGCCATAAACAATTTCGAATATCTTTTGCCTAATAGCGAAAAGGATTTGGCGAAAGATATTTCAAAGGATCCTTATAATTTTGATTTTTTAGCGATTAGCGAGCCATATGATGAAAAGGAGCTAAAAGATGCCCTTATCGAAAATATTCAAAAGTTTTTGCTGGAATTGGGGACAGGGTTCGCATTTGTCGGGAGGGAAGTCAGATTGTTAGTGGGCGAAACCGAGCTATTCTTGGATCTGCTATTCTATAACATAAGATTGCATGCTTATGTCTTAATCGAAGCGAAAACCTCAAAATTCAAGCCAGAAGATTTAGGCCAACTCGGAACGTATGTTTCATCTGTCAACCATTTGCTTAAAAACGAAGGAGATTGTCCAACGTTGGGCCTGTTGATTTGCAAAGACAAAGATGAAGTTGTTGCGGAATATTCTTTGGAAAATTACAACATTCCAATAGGCATTTCTTCTTATGAATTAAAGGTGGTATTGCCTAGGAAATTAAAAAATTCTTTGCCCAGCATCGAGAGAATCGAGAATAGTTTGTCTGATAAAGTCAAATAAAAAGCAAGGCTCAAGAACAAATATCGCAAGCCTTGCTAAATGAATGGCTATAAAGCTTTTAAGCTATTTTTATCAAAGAACAAATACGGCTCCGTTTTCAAAGAAAAGGCGATTTGATCTCCGATTTTGTAATTATCTTGGCTTATGAGGGAATATTCGTCTTCATCTACCTTAACGCGAAGGATAAACTTTGAAGAAAGGCTTTCAATTGAGGTAATCACCCCTTTGAATTGGCCGAATTCGTCTATTTTTATTTCTTCGC
Source organism: Alistipes shahii (assembly GCA_963598795.1). Taxonomy (GTDB): domain Bacteria; phylum Bacillota_I; class Bacilli_A; order RFN20; family CAG-826; genus UBA4951. Next base: position 30,851 of record CAVBUY010000006.1, on the reverse strand, counting down.
TTCTTACAATCGCAAGAAGGTCGATTTTGTTTCCTATTTCTTCTTTATAACATTCATCCAATTTGGCTTTTAATGAAGGAACGTAGATTTTAACATTCGACAAAGTGAGATGATTGTCGGAATAAGAAACGTTGTGAACGAAGGCTTTCGGATTTGAAAAAACCAAAGCCATATCGACGTTTATCGGGTTTTGATAAATATTTATCGGGGTATCTATAAGCAATGATCCGTCTTCCTTTATATATCCTAAATAATCCCCGGAAAGCAAGGCTTCGGAAGGATTTAAGGTCAAGAATAGAATAGGGATGGAAAACAATCTCGCGTATTTTCTTATCTCTTTCCAAATGTCTGTTCTTAAAAAACCATCGGACTTAGAAAGGAAATCGTCTAAGATGAGCAAACTCGGATTGGTTAGCATCGCTTTCCCAATCAATCCCCTTATATATTGCTTGGAAGATATCTCTTCCGGCTTCTTGTCTTTAACACTTCCTAGATTAAGCAAAGCTAAGGATCTATCAGCTATTTCTTCCTTTCCTTCCACCTCTTTGTTCCTTAGATAAGAAAGATAATTGTTTTTGATGTTTAGATGTGAAAACAAAAGGCTTTTCTCATTTATATAGGATATAGGCGAATCTTCGTCTATTTCTTTTCCAGATAGATAGATTTTCCCCGAAAAAGGCTTTTCTTCGCCTTTAAATAAGTTCAAAAAGCTTTCTTTTTCTTCTTTGTTTCTAAAATAAAAGGAAAGGGCCTCTCCTTTATTTAATTTGAAGGAAAAAGGCTTGCCACCTTCCTTTATTGCGACCTCTCTTATTTCTAATGACATAAATTTCCCTCCTTAGCGGGCGGCTAGCTGGAAATATAGTTCCAATAGCAAGGCGTCATGGTAATCCCTGACGTCAAGACCCGTGATTTTCTCGAATTTCTCTATCCTAAACAAAAAGGTGTTTCGGTGTATATATAAGCTTTCTGAAGCCTTCTTCCCATCTAAGCCCGACCTAAGATAGGTTCCAACGGTAGAAAGCAAATCCCTCGGAACGGAATTTAATGCCCTATTTAAATAAGGCATAGAAGAATAATCCCCGAAGGTCAATTCCTTGAATATCATATCGGACATATATCTAAATGAATTAGGGGCGTAAGATAGGCATTTATCCAGCAATTTGAGGGACAATTCCCTGAAGTTGCAGGTTCTTAAAAAAGAAACGTTAACCTTTAGCTCATTATGGATATCAAATGCCTTCTTTTCCAATAAAGCGTCGATGTTTTCGTTGCTTTTTATCTCCCCTTTTAAAGGGGTTATCATATTTATTTCAATAGGATAGGATAAAAGGCTTTTGAATTTTATTAAATCAAAGCCCTTATCCAAGGCGAAAAGATAGCAAAACATCAATAATTGTTCTCCTGCCTCTTATAGTTGACTTCTAGCTTCTTATCATAAGCCTCCAAGGCGTCTTTAACCGTGAAGTTAAGTCCCTTAAGCAAAGCCCAATAAGCTGAGAAAGCCTTAGTGTAATTTTCTTTATCATATGAGATAGAAAGGGCGGAAACCAAGGAATAAACCTTTAAAATCTGAGAGGTAAGATCTAAGCATTCTTCGTCTTTTATCTCATAATCCGTCGCGTTCAATGGAATGCCCAAAGAGAAAAAGAAATGAAGCCCGTCCGCATATTCGTCCAAAATGACCTCTTTTTCCGACGGGCCTTTATAAGACCAGAATTTGAAGCAACGGGTCTCGTTGGCGAATTCCCCCAATTCCACCAATAAAGCCAACAATCTCTTTTTCGAGGTGGATTCGTAGGTTTCACCGTGTTTTTCTTGTATGGCCTTATCTAGCTCTTCTTGCTTTTTGAAATAATCTCTCAGTTTTTCCATAATCTCCCCCAAATTGAGTAAAGTATAGCTTATTGTGCGTAACGCACAAAGAAAAAAGCCCCTTATTTTTGATAAAGGGCTTCTATCTTATTTGACGTCTTTCCAAATTGGCGAACGATATTTTCTCTTCGTCCCTATTGGGGCGCTTTCGTGATCGATATTATTTACCAATGCCTTGAATTCGTCTTTGACGTCTTCTCCATTCTTGGCTTTGTCTAGCATCGTATAGAATGACGCATATAACGGGAACGATTTATGAATCAAGGTCGGGAAGTTCTCGGTATGGACTTCGCCCGAATAAGGGTCTTTCCATTCCGCGTTCTTTGCGTTCATGAAATCATAATCCTTCAAATGCTTTGGCATCTTATTGGGGAGATGTAAGCCATATGGGACGGAGTCCTTTCCGGCAACCATTCTAACAAAGCCTCCGGAAAGGGGCCCGCAAGAATCGATGAAGCGCCTAACGAACCTAAAATCCTTTACGGCTTTATAAAAGGTCAATTCATCAAAGCCTTCCGTTTCGGAAGATTTTTCGTTGACGTATTTCCAAGCCTTGGAAATCTCTTTTAGATCTTCGTCGTTCAAGGCTAGGAACTTATAGGTTTTCGTGGTCCAAGTCCCAGCTTTTCTTCCAATTAGGTAATCTAACATTCCTTCGTATTGGATATGCTTGACTCCCCAATTGGTCTTGTCGTTTTCGTCTCCTATGTTGTCTCCGGCCCTAGAGAAGACGAAACCATGGCAATTTCTATCCACGCAATAATGCAATAGCAAGCCTTCCACGTAGGCATATACCAAATCCTTTTTCTCGGATTTGTCGGCATATTCGAAGAACAATGGATAGATATCGGATATGTCTTGCCTATGGAGCCAATGGCCATATTCCTGGATTCCTTTTTTGTTCGCTCTTTGCTTTTTCGATTTGAGGTTAAAGCCATAGAAGAAGAAGCAGTCCGGGCCTTGGGAGCCAAGGCATACCGCCTTTTCGTAAGGCCTGGCCTCATCGCGCATATGCTTGTATGCAAATGTATAATGGACTAATATCGCAGGCATTAATCATCATCCCCCAAAGCAGCTAGTCCCTTCTTGGTTCCAACCTTGTTTACTTTGACGTTTTGAACAAAGGAGAAGATGATGGTCGATATGGCCAACATCCCTAAGGCGTAATAAGGCAAAACCGTAAAGCCGTTATCGAGTTCAGCGATCAATAAGCCCAAGGCCACCGGCGTGACGGTTTGAGCCAACATCGAGGCGGAATAATAGAAACCGGTGAACTGGCCGATTTTCTTTGAAGGGCAAAGCTCGACCACCATTGGGAAGGAATTGGTGTGGATGAGCGAGAAAGAATATCCGTTTATCGCCCAAACGACGATTAATAAGGCTGTGACACCTGCCTCGGTTGAGTTTTTGACTAGTGGCATAAAGGCGAAGAGAGCGTAGCTGAGTAGTCCACCGAACAAGCCTATCATAAGCGTCCATTTTCTGCCGATTTTATCGGCGATCAATCCGGCGGTTAAGAAGCCTACCACCGAGCAGACGCCGGAAACGAGAGTGACATAGATGGACATGCTAAATTCTATTTCCAAGCCAATCGTTATGTAGTTGGTTTGGAAGGTGGAAACGCCGTTGGAAGCCATGAACCAGAAGACTTCGGCGGCCAAAATCAAGATAAGCATTCTCTTATTCGAGGCGGTAAGAGGCTTGTCTTCTTCGACTTTATCGGCGACTTCGGCGAATTTCTCGCCTTCTTCCATTTCGGAGCGGAGGGCCACTTCGAGTTGGTTTTCCTTGATCGTGAAGAACAAAACCAAGCAGGAAATGATCATGATGACCGAAGCGATCAAGAACGGGAGCTCCACCACCCAAACGTTGTTATATTTGGGAGTGATCTTCATTATGGCTTCGCCAGTCTCGCCGTATTCGCTATAGCCAAGGAAATTGGTCAAAGAGAAGAACATGCCAAGGACTACGGCGACCGCGCCGCCCATATAGCCCATGACGTTGATGATGCCGTTGGCTTTGCTGCGCAATGGCTTCGGGGTGATGTCAGGCATCAAGGAAACCGCGGGGTTTCTATACATCATCATGAAGAAAATAACGATTGCCATCATGGCGATCATGCCGGCCAAATTGTTCCAATAGAACATAAGGGGGATGAAGGGAAAGGCGATGGCGGAAATAAAGGTTCCTATCAAGATATAGGGCATGCGCTTTCCAATCTTGGTGTTTGTCTTATCGGACAATCTTCCGAAAATCGGCAACATTATCAAGGCCGCGAGATTATCCAAGGCCATGATGCATCCGACTATATATTGGACGTCTTCTTGCTGAGCTTTGGTCGGAGCGACGTCTTTGGGCAAATTGTTCAAGGCCTTAGCCAAGAGCTCGGAAAGCATCCTGGAGCAATAGGAATCGTAGACTTGCCACAATAAGAGGATGCCGAAAAAGGCGAAGCCTATCAGCATCGTGCGTTTGATATTTAGCTTATGAGGGAAACGCTGGCCCTCGGTTTTTGTGTTTTCCATGGGCTAATTATAGGATTGCCAAAGCCAGTTAACAAATCCCCTTCGCCAAGTTTAAGAGTTTCTTTAAAAAGAAAATAAGTTGTTAATGTAAGGGCTTTAGCATAAACTTTTTAGCGTATTAGATAAGGAGTTAATTCAAATTATGTCTAAATGCATGGCGGTGAACTGCGGAAGTTCATCCATTAAGTACAAATTGTTCGAAATGCCGGAAGAAAAAGTCATTTGCTCCGGCTTAATCGAAAGAATCGGCCACGAGGACGCCATCTTCACCATCAAATACGACGGCAAGAAGAAAACCGAGACCCTCCCCATTTTGGATCACGCCAAAGGCGTTTCCCTCATTTTGAACGCTTTGATCGAATGCGGTATCGTCACTTCTTTAAGCGAAATCGAGGCCGTCGGCCACCGCGTGGTATTGGGTGGCAAATATTTCAAGGATTCCGTTTTGTTCACCGAAGAAAACGAGAAGAAGATCGCTTCGATGAATCCTTTGGCCCCGCTTCATAACCCCGCTAACTTAGTCGGGTTCCATTCCTTCAAGGAAGCTTTGCCTTCCGCCACCGAAGTCGCGGTCTTTGACACCGCCTTCCATGGCACTATGGAAGAAGAGGACTATACATATCCAATTCCCTATGAATTGAGCGAGAAATACGATGCCCGCAGATACGGATTCCACGGCACCTCCCACAAATACCTTTCCGAAATCGGGGCCAAAAAATATGGGGCTAAGAAGATAATCGTCTGCCACTTGGGCTCCGGAGCTTCCATCTGCGCCGTAAAAGACGGCAAATCCGTGGCCACCTCCATGGGCTTAACCCCTTTGGCTGGCATTATGATGGGAACCAGAAGCGGAGACGTCGACCCTTCATTGGTTACTTTCTTGCAGGAAAAAGAAGGGCTCAGCGCCAAAGAAGTGGACACCCTTTTGAACAAAAAATCCGGATTGTTGGGAGTTAGCGGCGTTTCCAACGATTCCAGAGACGTCGAAGCGGCGGCTAAGGAAGGAAACAAACACGCCATCTTAGCCCAGAATCTCTTTGCCCGTCGCGTCGCTGATTATATCGGCCAATATTTCGTCCGTTTGGGCGGATGCGACCTCATCATTTTCTCCGGCGGAATCGGAGAGAATTCCGTTTCCGACAGAAAGAGGATCTTGGATCGCGTTTCCGAAGCTTTGGGCATTGTTTGGGACGAAAAAGCCAACGATGTTCATGGCGAAGAAACCGTTTTGACCACCACCGCTTCGAAAGTCAAAGTCGTCATCATCCCGACTGACGAAGAAGTGATGATCGCCAGAGACTGCTATAAGGCTTTGAAAGGAAACCTTTAATGTTTATTTCGGCCTTGGATTTGAGCAAAAAGCACAAAGCCACTTACAAAAAGATCAAAAAAGCGATTGAGAAATACGATCGCATCGTGGTTTTCCGCCACATAAAGCCCGATTACGACGCCTTTGGCTCCCAAATGGGCTTGGTCACCTTTTTAAAGGATAATTTCCCCAACAAGGAAATTCATTTCGTGGGGGATAATCACCCTACCTTTACCGGAAGGCTTTTCCCGGAAGCCGAGGATTTGCCTTACGAATTCTTCTCTAAGCCTTTTTTAGCCATCGTTTGCGACGTCGGGGACAAAAAGAGAATCGCCGACCCTAGATACGAAATGGGGGAAACGATAGTCAAATTCGACCATCATCCTTCCTCGGACGAGATAACCGATATCAAAGTCGTGGAATTGGAATCAGGTTCCGCCTCGGAACTCGTCGCCAATTTCTGCCTTTCTTGGAAAGGGAAGAGAGTAAGCGCCGAAGCGGCCAGATATTTCTTCATCGGCATAGTCGGGGATACCGGAAGGTTCATGTATTCCTCCACTGGCAGCCATTCGATCGAAATCGCCGCCAAATTGGTGGAAACTGGTTTCGATACTCACGAAACATACTTGCAAATGTATGAAAAAGACGTGGGAGATTTGGCTTATAAAGCCTATCTTTACACCCATTATTCGATCTCTGAGCACGGGGTGGCCTATTACATCTTGCCTACCTCTGTCCAAACTGAGCTAGGGATAACTTCCATCCAAGGGAAGGAAGGGGTTAATATCTTCTCCAACATATCTGGCATAAACGCCTGGTGCTCGATTACCGAAGATCCCGACCCCAAAGACTATTGCTGGAGGATTTCCATCCGTTCCAAGAGGGAAGACATCTCCAAAATCGCCAATCAATTCGGGGGAGGAGGACATAAAAACGCCTCGGGAGCCCGCATTGATTCCTTGGACGATCTCCCGAAACTCATCAAAGCTTTGGATGAGCTCTTCGTCTGATATCAAAATGAGACCTTAGGGTCTCTTTTTGTTTCGCCCATATTGTTTTATAATTCCCTTATGGATTTCGTTCCTCTTCGTTTAAATTCCGGTTTCTCCTATCTAAGAAGCGGCCTTTCCATCGAAAAGATGGTTTCTTTGGCGTATAAAATGGGCTATAAGACGATAGGGATATGCGATTATATGAATCTCAATGGCTTCGCCCCTTTTTCCCATACGAGCGAGAAATACGGCATTAAGCCCGTATTCGGGATGGAATTGGAACTGGACGGAGAGATATTTTGTCTGTTTGTAAAGAATGAGACGGGCTATAGGAATCTTTTGTTTATCGCTTATTTGGCCTCGAAAGGGGAAATGAGCCTAAAAACGTTAATAGAAAGAAAAGAAGGGCTAAACATCGTCTACGATTTGGGGTCTTCTTTTCTAAAAAACCGGGTGGATGATGAAATAAGTAACGTCGCTTTGGAACTTAGAGATAGGCTAAATGGGCTTAACGACGCCTATTTGGGTCTTCCGTTTATCCCGGAAGAAGAAAAATACATATCGTTCGTCAGGCGTTTTTCTTCTGAATACGGTTACGAAATAGTGGCCTTGCCCCATATTTGCTATGCGAAAAAGGAAGACGCGATCGTTACTTTGATAACATCCGCCATCCAAAGTCATGTCATATTGGACAAAAAGGAAGTTGAGGGGAACGATTATTTTTTAACCAAAGAGGAAGCTTCTTTATATTACGAAGAAAAAGAAATAGAATTGACGAATGCGATCGCCGATTCTTCTTTTAGGCTAAGAGAAAAAAGAGGAAGCTTGCTCAAATACGAAAACAATGAAGGCCTCTCTTCCAAAGATTATCTTCGAATGTTAGCCGAGAAAGGCCTTAAAGACAAAGGGTTAAGCGAAAAAGAAGAATACAAAAAGAGGCTGGATTACGAATTGGGCGTAATCTCTAGCATGGGTTACGACGATTATTTTTTGGTGGTCGCGGATTATGTAAATTACGCCAAAAGGAATGACATAACCGTCGGTCCTGGACGTGGTTCCGGCCCAGCTTCTTTGGTCTCTTATTGTCTCAATATCTCTTCTTTGGATCCGATAGAACACGGGCTATTGTTCGAGAGGTTTTTGAATCCATCACGTTCGTCCATGCCCGATATTGACGTTGATTTCCCCGACAGCAAGAGGGATTTGGTGGTCAAATACCTCCAAAATAAATATGGGGAAGAAAGGGTTGGAAGGGTTTTAACCTCCCAAGATATCTTAGCCAAGGAAGCCTTAAGGGACATCGGCAGGGTTTATGGTTATGCGGATAGGGAAATATCCCTCATCATTTCCAATATCGAAGACGATAGATTGTCGCTCAGGGACGATTACCGTTATAGCAAATCCTTCAAAAAATTAATCGATTCCGACAAATATTATCTAAATATCGTTAGCCTAGCTTCCAAAATTGAGGGTTTGCCTAGGCAAGCCGGGATTCACGCCGCGGGCATTATTTTAAATAACGATCCCTTATATTCCGCCTTGCCGGTCAAATATTATCCCTATTTGGGATTAGTCGGATGTTTGGAAAAGGACTATTTGGAAGAACAAGGTTTTTTGAAGATGGACCTATTGGGCCTAAGGAACCTTTCTATCATCGACAATTGCTTGGAACTCATCGCTCTAAAAGGGGAGAAACTTAAGATTGAGAATTTGCCTTATGATGACGAAAAAGCCATATCGTTGGTGAGAAATCACGAAGTGGTCGGGCTTTTCCAGTTGGAATCAAGCGGAATGCAAAGGGCGATTGACCAAGTTAAGCCCTCTTCTTTCTCTGATTTGGTGGCCCTTATCGCCTTATATCGCCCTGGCCCGATGAGCCAAATCCCTACATATGGCAGAAGAAAGAACGGGCTTGAGAAAGTGACTTACCTAACCCCCGAATTGGAAGGGATATTGTCTTCTACCTATGGGGTTATCATCTATCAAGAGCAGATAATGCAAATCACTGAGAAATTGGCGGGCTTTAGTTTAAGCGAGGCTGACTTATTTAGACGCGCGATATCTAAGAAAAACGCCGAAAAACTATCTTCCTACAAGGATAAATTCGTTAAGGGTTGCATTTCTAACGGCAAAAGCGAAGAACTCAGTTTGAAGGTCTTCGATTTGATATTCGCTTTCGCCAATTATGGTTTTAACAAAGCCCATGCGGTCAGCTACGCCATGCTTTCCAGCAAGATGGCTTATCTAAAATATTATTATCCAAACGAGTTCTATTGCTCGATATTGACTTACCTTTCCGCCTCGGACCCCAAATTCAAAAACGCCTTGAACGAATTAAAGAAAAGGGGAATACACCTTTTGCTCCCATCCATTAACGAAGATAGGGAAGGGTATGCGGTAAGGGGAAAAGGAATCTCTTTCCCTCTTTCTTCCATAAAAAACATCCAATCCCAATTCATAAACAAATTGCATGAAGAAAGGCTTCTTAACGGGAAATACCAAGATATCTTCGATTTGGCCATTAGAAACAAAAAGAACGGATTGAATCAACAAATTCTTATAAGGCTTATAGACGCCGGGGCTTTGGACGAATTCGGCTATAACAGACCTAGTTTAAGGGCTTCCGCCCATGCGGCCTTGGAATATGCCGAACTCAATAACGGGGAAGACGGCATGTCCATTTTGCTCAATTTAGGCATAGAAAAGCCAGCAATGGAAATTAGGGACGAAGAGAAGGAAATCGATTTGAAGGCGGAATATGAGGCTTTGGGAATCGTCATAAGCTCTTCCCCATTAAGCTTTTATGAAGAGAAAATAAAATCCTTGGGGGCAAAACCTCTTTCCGAATGCTTGAACGAAAGGGAGTTTCTGACTTACGGGATAATCAAGGATTTTAGGAGCATCACCAACAAAAAAGGCGAAAGAATGGCTTTCATCGATATAATCGACGAAGTAAACGAGATGAGTTTGGTTATTTTTTCCGAGGTTTACGACAAAGCCTATCCATATTTAAAGAAAGACGCGCCGATAGTTATAAAAGGCTATAAGGGCCAGAAAGGTTATGTGGCTGACGAAATAAGGCCACTAAGCGAAAACATATGAAAAAGAAAATGGTCATAGTAGATGGCAATTCCCTTTTGTTTAGGGCATATTACGCCACCGCATACGGCGATCCTAGCGCCATAATGAGAACTAGCTATGGCGTTCCCACCAACGCGATTTTCGCTTTCTCCAATATGTTTTCCAAAATCTTGAAGGATTTGAAAAAAGGAGATTGCTTATTCGTTGGTTTCGACGCGGACGGGCATACATTCAGGAAAGAGCAATATGAGAATTACAAAGCCAATAGAAAGCCAGCCCCGGAAGATTTGATTCCCCAATTTAAGATCGCCAGGGAATTTTTGGACGCTTTAAATATCAAATGGTACGAAAAGCACGGCGTGGAGGCCGACGATATCTGCGGAACGGTTTCCAAGTTAGCCTCAAAGGAAGATTATGATGTCATCATTTTCACCTCCGACCACGATTATCTTCAATTGATAGATAAAAACATCAAGGTGTCCTTGCTTAAAGTCGGGCTTTCCAACATGGAATTGTTTGATGAGGCTTATTTATTTGAAAAAATGGGCCTAACCCCTGAAAAAATCATCGATTTCAAAGGCTTGGTCGGCGATTCTTCCGATAATTACCCCGGGGTTAAGGGCATAGGGGAAAAAACGGCTTTAAAGCTAATAAACGAATATGGTTCCTTGCCTAATATTTTGGCTTCCGCCCCTAATATGAAGGGAAAAATAGGCCAAAAGATATTGGATGAAAAGGAAAACGCTGAGATGAGCTATGATTTAGCTCGCATAAGATTGGATGTGGATCTTCCTTTTACTTTGTCAGACTGCGCTTATGAAGGCTATAGATTCGAAGAGGCGAATTCCTTTGCCAAGAAATACGAATTGAGGCAATTGGTCAATAGATTGCCCACCTCTTTAAAGAAAGAAGAAGACGGAAGCGAATTCGAATTCAAGGAATGTCAAAAACTACCAGATTCCTTCTTTTTATCCGATCATATCGGCCTAGCCTTAGACACTTCCTATCTCGAATATCATGATGTTTTGCCTATCGGTTTGGCCTTATCAAACGGAAAAGAGACCGTTTATCTTTCGTTCGATTCTTTGAAAAACGATAGAAACGCCATATCTTTGCTAGAAAACGAAAATATCGAAAAGGTCGTTTATGACCTTAAAGCCAGTTTGTATTCCTTAGATAAAATGGGGATAAAGCTAAATGGGGTGAAAGACGATATATTGCTCTCGGCCTACCTATTGGATTCCGGCACCCTTTCTTTGCCAAGCGACGTTTACCGCTCCCTGGGCATAGATATAGACGGAAAGGATGATTTGCTCTTATTTGACGATAAAAACAAGGAAAAGACGGCCAAGATGGCCTATTTTGCCCTTTCTTCCATAGATAGAATCAGAAATTCCTTAAAAGAAAACGAGGCCTTAAATCTTTATGAAAGCATAGAAATGCCCTTAAGCGAGGTTTTAGCCAAAACGGAAAAAGAAGGCTTCCCCTTGGATAAAAAGATATTAAGGGAAATCGGCAAAGGTTTTATAGAAAAGAGAGACTCGCTAGAAAAGGAAATCTGCCTTTTAGCCAACGAGAAATTCAATCCCAATTCTCCCAAGCAAGTCGCCTATATCCTTTATGAAAAGCTTGGCTTAAAAGGAAATAAGGGGCACGGGACTTCCGTTAACGAATTGAACGCTTTAAAGGACGAACATCCGATAGTATCGAAGGTTTTGGAATATCGGAAATATGCGAAATTAGTGGGAACCTATATCGATGGACTATCCGCCCACATCAAAGAAGACAAGAAGATTCATTCTTATTTCAACCAAGCCGAAACCTCCACCGGAAGGCTTTCTTCTTCCTCCCCAAATCTCCAAAACATCTCGGCAAGGGATGAAGAAAGCAAATCGATAAGGAAGGCGTTCCATTATGAAGGCGATTCCCTTAACCTTATAAGCTTCGACTATTCCCAAATCGAACTCCGGGTTTTGGCCGATATGTCCAATTCTTCCTCTTACCAAGAATTGTTTTTGGAAGGGAAAGACATCCATTCAGAGACCGCCAAAAAGATATTCAACGTCAATGAGGTAACCAATGAGATGAGAAGGAAGGCCAAAGCCGTGAACTTCGCCATTATCTATGGATCCACCGTTTATGGCTTATCCGAGCAAATAGGGACCAGCGTATCGGAAGCCGGAAGGATAATCGCCTCATTTTATCGGAACTATCCGGAAATAGGAGAATATCTCAATTCCATCGTTAAAACCGCGGAAAGGCAGGGATATGTGACGACCAAATTCGGACGAAGGAGATATTTTAGAGATATCAACGATCCGAACTTCGCCAAAAGGGAAGCCGCCAAGCGCGCGGCCTTAAACGCCCCAATCCAAGGCTCCGCCGCCGATTTGATCAAGATCGCCATGATCAAAGCCGATGATTTCCTAACCAAAAACAAGCTAAAGAGCAAAATGGTCTTACAAATCCACGACGAATTGATCTTTGCAGTCCCTGACGAAGAGTTGGATGTAATAAAAAAAGAAATAAAGAACATAATGGAAAACGCCATGCCTTTATCCGTACCTTTGAAAGTTAATATTGGTATAGGCAAGAATTTCTACGATTTGAAGGACTAAGTATGCCAGAATTGCCAGAAGTCACAGTCATCATCAACACCCTAAAGCCTATAATGCTAGGCAAAAGAATAGAGAAGGTCGATATTTTCAGAGATAAGAATATTCTTTCTAACGTTAATGAATTCAAAGAAAAAATAGAAGGCTCTTCTGTCGTTAATATAGAAAGGAAAGGAAAATATCTGATCTTTTCTTTGAATAACGGCTACGCTTTCGAATGCCATTTGAGGATGGAAGGGAAATTCTATCTTAGGGAAGAAAACGAGAAAAACGACAAACATGATATCTTGGATTTTGTTTTCTCCGACCATACGAGATTAAGCTATAACGACGTAAGGAAATTCGGGGGCTTCTACCTAGAGAAAAAGGAAAATCTCTTTTTAGTTACCCCCTTAAAGGATTTGGGGAAGGAACCATTTGAGACCAATGGCAAAGAATTTTATGAATTGATAAAAAAAGACAATAGGCCGATAAAAGAGATTTTGTTGGATCAAAAGGTTATTGCCGGGATAGGCAATATCTATGATTCGGAAATATTGTTTTCTTCCAAAATACATCCTTTGGAAAAAGGAAAGGACCTCACTTTGAAGGACTGCGACAATCTTATAAGGGATTCTATAAGGATTTTGAATGAGGCTATAGAGCTTGGCGGGTCCACCATCCATAGCTTCCATCCTTCAAAGGGGGTGGATGGCAAGATGCAATCGCGTCTTTTAATTTATGGAAAGGAAGGGGAGAACTGCCCAAATTGTTTAACTCCCATACGTCGGATATTTATTTCCGGCCGCTCGTCCTTTTATTGCCCTATTTGTCAAAAAAGAAAAGATAAAACCTTCATAGTCGGGGCGGTAGGCCCCATAGCCTCTGGCAAATCCACCGTTTCTTCTTATTTGGAAGGAAAAGGCTATATCCATTTGGACGCGGACAAGATGGTTTGGGAAGCCTATAAGGAAAAAGAGGTTAAGGAACGTCTTAAAAGCATTCTTTCTTCAGACATAATAAAGGATGGGGAGATTGATAGAAAATCCTTTTCTTTAGCCTTATTAAACGACGAAAACAAACGAAAGGACGTGGAAAATTACATCCATTCGTTGGTAATTGAAAGAATGAAAAAAAAGATAGAAGAAAATAAAGGCAAAAAAATCCTCTTGGACGTGCCTTTGTTAATCAACGGGCCTTTGGAAGATCTATGCGACGTTATTATCTATATCGAAGCTGATGAAAATATAAGAAGGGAAAGAATCAAACAAAGAGGCAAAGATCCCGATTTGGCCCTTAAATTGAATTCTTCTTTTCCTAAGAAAAAAGCCATCTCCAGGGCCCAAATTAGGCTTTCCGGAAATGGCACAAACGCTGATTTGATTCGTCAATTGAAAGAAATAAAATACCTTTAAAAAGATTCTTCAACGCCGACTTGGAACTTTATTTCTTTGCCGGTGTTTTGCTTCATTATTTTGGACAATTCCTTAGCTATTAAATTTCCGGCTTGGCTTTGTCCGGCATAAAGGGAATCGATATCCTTTAAGGCATAAGGGGAGATGAAAATCGTCTCCTTTTTCTTTGCGCTTCTTTCCCTAAGCAAAGGCATGATGTAGCTATCTCTCACGAAATCGGATTTATATTCCGAGCCAAAAGAAGAGAGAACCAAAACGTCGACGTTTTTCAAGGCGTTCATCCGATTGGTTTTTATGTTCGTATGGAATTTATCTATGTTCTTCAAAGATTCGATGAAGGCTGGGAAATTGACGAAGGCCACCGTTTCTTCCCTTTCTCCGCACCAGCAAAGATAGGAAACGACGTACCTGAAGCATTTTTCGGTATCGTCAGTTATAAAAGTCCATTTCTGGCTTTCGCTTTTCTTTGCTGAAGCCAAAGCTTGGATTATCTTCTTTCCGCTTTCGAATTTCTTCAATTTGGCTATGTTGGTTTTGAATAATTCGGGATCGAAATCCGCATACAAAAAGGCTTTCTTCCTATTCAATATCTTTTGATAGCAAGGGCAGCAGACCACGCTTCTTATCAATATCCCGTTTTCCATGCTTAATCTTGAAAGGCAATAGGGAGTAGGAAGGGAACAATCCTCTATCCCAGAGCAGGTCTCTTCCGCCTTTTTCTCTTCGGAATATGTCGAAAGTATGGGGTAATATCGGATTATTTCTTCATCGCTTAAATCAAATTCCTTAATGGCTTCGATTATGTATTTGTCTTTCTTGGCTAAGGAAAGTATGTCGCTCAGTTTGTCTTTGGAAATGGCCATGCTCGTCAGCAAATCTTTGATGTCTGGCATATCATTCCTCCTCGAACATATCTAGTAAGGACTCGTCGTCCTCTTCCTCAATATCTTTGTTTTTCTCTTCGCTTTCTATGATTACTTCGGTTGCAGGCTTATTTTTCTTGCTGTTATCTTTCCTTAGATAATTGTAGGCATCGACGGGATTGTCGTATCTTTTCCTAGCCAATGAGCCGGCTATTTTGGTGGCGTAAGCTTTAGGCAAAGAGCCATCTTGCATCTCCAAAACATAATCGAGCAAAGCGTTTATGACGCAATCTTTTAGGTTTTGCTCCCTCAAGGATTCGATAAGAAGCAAATCGGAAGGGGCCAATTTCCCTCCTCCTTGCTTTTTTATCAAGAATTGCTCGGGGGAAAGCCTTTCCATTTCCCTTAAAGATTTGGCGGCGTCGCTATCGCCGATTATTTTGGCGTTTTGGCTGATTTCCTCTTCGCTAGCCTTTAAGTAGGACATCGAAGAATCGGCGATCAAGTCTTTCTTGAATGTCTCGAAATCCACCCTTTTCCCTTTGGGGGCGTTGATTTTGATCGAAGAATCCAAGATATCCGCGGCCGCTTCCTCGCTATAGTGATGGGCGGAGGCCAAATCTTCTATCTCCATCAATTCTTCCCTAGAAAAGAAATTAACGTTGTAGCAAGGGTTTTTATCTTTTAGGAAATCAACCATCTTTTCGACGTTAAAATAGGTTTTTATGGCCCTTCTGGATTTTAAAATGCCAGACATTAGTTCCTTGGTGGATAAAGCTTCTTCGCTATGATAGACATCCGAGAAATTCTCGGTGATGTCCTTTCCGCCTTGTTTGCGTTTGGAGTTCGTCAATTTATAGACGACGTCGCACCAACCTAAAACGTCTTCGGAAGAAGCCTTTTCCAATTGCTTCCTCAAGTTCGCGGAGGAAAGGAATTTCTTGCCGGAAATTGGGGGATTTAAAACATAAAGATAGCTTTGGAAAGAATCGTTGGAATCCGGAAGCAATTTCGTCTCCAATAACCCGATCCCTTCTAATTTTCTTCTAGCGGAAATGAAGCTTCCCGAAGACATTCCGAGACTTTCGAAAAGGTTCCCGTGAGATCTTTTTCTGTCTTCCTTGAAACGGAATAGCTTCAAATATACGGCCAAAGCGTTCGCCCCGATTATGGGAAGATATAAATCGGTGAGCAATTCGACGTCGACGTTAGATAAGGGACGTTCGTTTTCTATTTGGAAATAATCGCTTGGCAATAAGGTTCTTTGCATAGCAAGAAGTATAGCAAAGCAAGGCGAATAAGACACTAAAAGAAATGGGGTCTTTCTAATAAGAAAGAAGGCATCGAAGGAATAAATGGAGGAAATTGTTCGGAATGGAAATAGGCAAAAATTAGATTATTTTTAATAAATACGCAAATTAATATCACTGCTAATATCCTAAAAGTCGACATGTTTTCAATACGGCTGAAAACCCCTTTAAATGGATGAATGGCCAATCAAAGGCCTTTTTTAATGGGGTTTTGATAGCGTTTTCTTCTCTTATCCTTTTAAAAAGGATACTTTTGAGACTATTATAAAAGCGATTTTTCGGAGGAAAGATATGATCAAGCGTATCGGTGTGTTAACTTCGGGCGGAGACGCCCCAGGAATGAACGCGGCCATCAGAGCCGTGGTTAGAGCGGGAATAGCTTCAGGCTTGGAAGTATATGGAATACAAGAAGGCTATAGCGGATTGGTAGAAGGCAAAATCATCAAATTGGACAGAAAGTCCGTGACTGGCATCATCAATAGGGGCGGAACGATATTGAAAACCGCTCGTTTGGAAGCCTTCAAAAACGTCGAAACCAGACAAATTGGGGTCGATAATCTCAAAAAATTCGGAATAGACGCCTTGGTGGTCATCGGGGGAGATGGTTCCTATATGGGAGCTAAAAAACTCACCGAAATGGGCATTAACTGCATCGCTTTGCCCGGCACTATCGATAACGACATCGCCTCCACCGATCAAACCATTGGTTTTGATACCTGCTTAAATACCATCATGGATTGCGTTGATAAAATCCGCGATACCGCCGAATCCCACAATAGATGCTATGTAATCGAAGTTATGGGACATTATTGCGGCGATTTGGCTTTATACTCTGGAATTGCCGAAGGCGCTGATTTGATAATCGAACCGGATCATAGGATGACTGATGAAGAGATATTTTCATCATTGAAGGAAATGAAAGAGGTCCAAGGCAGAAAAAGGGCTTTGGTCATCATCTCCGAAAACCTCCATCCGGACATCAAACATCTATGTCAGCAAATCGAAGAGAAAGTCGGATACGTCTGCCGCCCGTCGATTTTAGGTTACCTCCAAAGAGGCGGAAACCCCAGTTGCGGCGACCGTTTATTGGCCACCAAAATGGGCGTTAAGGCCGTCAGCTTGCTTTTGGAAGGAAAAGGTGGCCGTTGCGTCGGATTAAAGGGGAACGAACTCGCCGATTATGATATCTACGAGGCTTTGGCGATGAAAAAAGACAAACATCCGGATATGTTGAAACTCGTTGATTTGTTGCAATAAAAGGAGAAATAAGATGGCTTTGATGATAGAAAAGAAAACCAAGATCGTCTGCACCATCGGACCTTCTTCCGAAAGCAAAGAAATGATCGAGAAACTATATAAAGCCGGCATGAATGTGGCTAGGCTTAATTTCTCGCATGGCACTCATGAAGAACATAAAAAGAAAATCGATTTGATCCGTTCTTTTGAGGAAAAGAAAATATACATTCCCATCGCTTATGACACCAAAGGCCCAGAAGTCAGGGTCGGAATGATGGAAAATGACAAAGTCGACATCGAGAAAAACGCCATAATAAGGATCGTCAAAGAAGATGTTTTGGGAAATGCGGAACGCTTTTCCTGCACTTACAAAAACCTCTACGAAGACATAAAAATCGGGGATAACATCCTTTTGGACGATGGCAATCTCGAATTGATAGTCATCGATAAGGACGAAAAAACCAAAGACGTCATTTTAAGGGCCGTCAACAAACACTACCTCAAGAGCAAGAAATCCATGAACTTGCCCCATACTTCGCTGAATATCCCTTTCATTTCATCTAAAGATGAAGACGATTTGCGCTTCGCCTGCGAAAACGATTTGGATGTCATTTTCGCCTCGTTTGTGAGAAAAGCCTCGGATATCAAAGAGATGAAAGAGATATTAAAGAAGCTCAATCACCCAGGCATCCCCATAATCGCCAAGATAGAAAACCGCGAAGGGTTGGATAATATCGACGAGATATTGGATTTGGCGGAAGGGGTGATGGTCGCTAGGGGAGACTTGGGAGGCGAAATACCTTTGCCAGAAGTCCCCATCGCCCAAGAGATGATCGTCAAAAAAGCCAGAAGAAGGGGAAAACCCGTGATCGTGGCCACCCAAATGTTGGATTCGATGACTTCCTATCCGCGCCCTACCAGAGCGGAGGTCGGGGACGTAGCTAACGCCATAAGGCAATCTTGCGACTGCGTCATGCTTTCTGGGGAAACCGCTTCTGGATTATATCCAGAGGAAGCCGTGAAGATGCAAGCTTCCATCGCTAGCACCTACGAAGCTACCTTGCCTTATGAGAAATTGGCCAGGGAAGCCTATGAAACCTCCGATAGGACCAATAACGACGCCATAGCCAATTCCATCGCCAATACGGCTTTGTTGATTGGAGCTAAGCTAATCATCAATTTCTCTCAGACTGGCAAATCCTCGGCCCGCATAGCCAAAGCTAGGCCTTGCTGCCCGATAGTCTCGGTCACTTCTTCCGAACACGCCACCATGAATTCCGGCTGGCATTGGGGAGTCTATTCGTTGCTACTAAAGACCACCATGCCAGATTTCATCGAGGAAATGGAAGCCTTGGCTTTGAAAATAGCTAGGGATTTGGGCTTAAAGCCCGGGGATCCGGTGCTACTGGCCGGAGGAACCCCAACCGGAGCCGGAAACACCAATTTCATGCGCATATTGCATGTAAACGAACTTTCCGACATATTCGGGGACTAAGGATATCAACCCGTCGAATGACGGGTTTTATTTTCTCTTCATAATCCTTGACATAATCTTAATAAGGACCTATCCTTTCGTTGCGTTGAAAGAGACATGCTTAAATGCCTATAGGCATATGAAGTACCACTCCGGAGCTGCTGGCGATGAGTCAGACGTCACCCTAGCGCGTTAAGCGGGGAGAGGGATCCTAAAGATCTAAAAACAGGTGGTACCACGCGGCAGCGTCCTGCATTAGGGGCGTTTTTTTATTCATTTTGCCCCGGAAAGGCTTTATATGAAGATAAAGTATTTGGGAAACGAAGTCGAAATCAATGACGGAAGCAACGGCTTCGATTTGGCTAAAACCTACGATCAAGAAGAAAAGAAAAACGATATAGGCTTGTTCGTTAACGGGGAAGTCAAAGACATGCGCACCGTTTTAAAAGAGGGGGACGAAGTTTCATTCGTTAAAATTGGAAGCAAAGAGGCTTTCGAGATGTTGAACCATTCCACTTCCCACCTTATGGCGGAAGCTTTGCAGAAATTATATCCGGATTGCAAATTCGGCTTTGGCCCGGCGATAGAAGAAGGCTTCTATTACGACGTCGATTTCGGAGATAGGGTCATAACCTCCGCGGATTTTGTAAAAATCGAAGAAGAGATGAAGAAATTGGCAAAAGAAAACAATCCTTTCGTCCGCGAAGAGGTCTCTTCTAACAAAGCCAAGGAACTTTTTGCCTCAAATCCCTACAAATTGGAACTGATAAAAGAACACGAAAACGAATTGATCACCACTTATAAGCAGGGCTCTTTCTTGGATTTCTGCCGCGGACCCCATATCCCCAGCACCGGAATCATCAAGAATTTCAAGCTCCTTAACGTAGCCGGAGCCTATTGGAGGGGAAATTCCGACAACAAGCAATTGACGAGAATTTACGGGACTTCTTGGTTTAGCAAAGAGGATTTGGACAATTACCTCGAAGTGGTCGAAAAGAGAAAGAAGAACGACCACCGCCGCTTAGGGAAGGAACTCGGCTTGTTCTTCATTTCCGACTATGGCCCGGGATTCCCCTTCTTTTTGCCGAAAGGAATGTTATTAAAGAACGCCTTGCTCGATTATTGGAGAAAGGTCCATAGGGCGCACGGCTATCTCTTCATCGAATCCCCAACCATGCTTAGCAAAGAGCTTTGGCTCACCTCCGGGCATTGGGACCATTACAAAGAGAATATGTATACCTGCAAGATCGACGGCAAGGATTTCGCCATTAAGCCGATGAATTGCCCAGGCGCTATCCTTTGCTATCAAAATAGCGGCCATTCCTATAGGGAATTCCCGATTCGCTACGCTGAATTGGGCCACGTCCATCGTCATGAAGCCTCTGGCTCTTTGAATGGATTGTTTAGAGTCCGCGCCTTTACCCAAGACGACGCCCACACCTTCATCCGCCCTGACCAAGTCGAAGAGGAAGTCAAAAACATCATGGCTTTGTTCGACGAAGTCTATGACGTATTCGGGCTAACTTATAGAATAGTCTTATCCACCAGACCGGAAAATTCTATAGGTTCCGAAGAATTCTGGGAAAAGAGCGAAAAGGCCTTAGCCAAAGCCTGCATCGATTCCGGACACGAATACGAGGTAAATCCCGGAGACGGGGCTTTCTACGGTCCGAAATTGGATTTCAAATTGAAAGATTCCATGGGCCGTACTTGGCAATGTGGAACGATTCAATTGGACGTTAACCTCCCGCATAGGTTTGGTTGCTTCTATATCGACGAGAACGGCGAAAAGAAAGAACCGTATTTGCTCCACCGCGTGGTCTTTGGCTCGGTAGAAAGATTCATTGGCATCATCACCGAGAATTATGGAGGAGCCTTCCCTACTTGGCTTTCCCCTATCCAAGCCACCGTTTTGCCGGTCGCCCCAGTGCATTCCGACTATGCTAAGGAAATAGTTTCCTTGCTAGAAAGTAACAACGTACGCACCGAACTCGACGATTCCAACGAAAAGCTTGGTTATAGGATGAGAAACGCCCAAGTCAATAAGATCCCCTACACCTTGGTTATAGGAGACAAAGAAGCCAAAGAAGGCTCGGTGACTTATAGAATATATGGTCAGAAGGATCAAGTCACCGCGACGAAAGAAGAATTCGTCAAGATAATCTTAAAAGCCATAGAGACCAAAGCCAGATTCTAAATAAACGATTGAGCCAGGAAATTCAAATGAGGTTCCCTGGCTTTTTTATTTTGTCGACTATGATCGGCAAAAATATAATTTTCTTGTCGATTGTAATAGATATCGCGCTATGCCAATCAAACTTATAAAGGATGAATCATTCGGAAATTTAAAGACTCGTTTTTAAGTTACCAGTGCAGTTACCAGTGCAAAAACTTGTAAATCTTAATGGCAAAAATGTCCAAAAACTTGTAAATCTATACCGTAAAAAAGCCTTAAAACTTGTAAATGCATGATTTCATCGATTTAATGTTTAAAACTTTAAAAGATGTGATTTATACGGAAAGAACAAAGCTGGCTGAAATCGAAAAATGGTATAAGGACAAACGCCGCAAACCTCTTGTTTGTTTGGGGAACTAGGTAGGTTCCCTTCCAAATTTCGTGAACAAAAATATTGTACAGAAACCTGCGATCGCCTACCAACCAATGGCTGGTTGGCGTTTTTATTTACGCGGATTTTGGACTACTCTCGAATTTTTGACTAAAATGGAAAATATCCGATAATAACTGGATTATTTATAACTATGATTATTTTTTTCATTTCGCAAAACGAAAAATTTTTGAAATTTGCGAAATGAAATTTGGGAAAGATTGTTTATTTTAGCAATGTGTTACTTCGGCTTTCGTCTACCGCAAACCTTTAAATCAAATCCAAGAAAGAAGGAAGTCTTGCAACTTAAGCACCTTGATTTCGTTTTTGTCCAAATGAATAGTTTTGCTTTCGTTCATGGTGACGATAACGAGTTTGTATTTTCCGGGCGCTGTCTCGTTAAGCTTTTTCAATTGTCCGACTTCTCTTTCGAAAGTCTCGGGATTTTCCAATGAATAGCAGGCTTGAATCGCGATATTTTCCTCATCTATAAAGAAATCTATGTCTATCTTCGTTTTGGGACTTTTGAGGTAAAAAAGCTTATCTTGATATTTTCTGTTCAAGGATATAGCCACCAAATTCTCAAATAGCGAAGTATTGTCTCTGGTTAAGAATAGGTTGAGGATGCCGTTGTCTGAAAAATAATATTTGGAATTGCTTTCTTTATCCACGAAGGAAGCGTAATAGTTTTTCAACGCCAACAGCAGAAAACCTTGGGTCGCATATGAGCAATAATCGATGATCGTGTCTTTCGAAAGCGAAAAGCCTATGGTTTTCAGGGAATTATGAAGATTGGTGTAGGAAACGCTTTGTGAAACCGTGGTGGCTATCTTTTTCATCAAAACCCTTATTCCGTTTTCTCCCCTGATTGAATTTCTCGCGATGATGTCACCCAAAAGTATTTTCTCGTAGATATTGGAGATGTACCCTCTTTTATCAATTGCGTTTATGGACTCGGGAAAACCGCCGAATGTGTAGAATTCTTCTAACGCATTCATCATGGTCGCCCTATCGGAGATGGAATAAATGGAAGTTGCATCCACCGATTTAGCACGGAGAAATTCCTTGAATGAATATGGGTGGATGACTTTGGTTAGATAACGTCCACCCAATTTTGCCGACACTTCACGCGAAAGCATTTTCGCGTTGCTGCCAGTAATGTCCACCTTTTCCTTGGCGTTGGCCATTCTTATGGCAAAACTCTCCCATCCATCTATATTTTGGATTTCGTCGAAATAGAAATAATGTTTTTCTGCGCTGATTTCCTCGGCGGCAAGCACAATGTCCTCAAAATCGCTGGCTTTGAAGCCAAATAGACGCTCGTCATCGAAATTGATGTAAATTATTTGCTTCCAATCCACTCCGTCTTTAATCAAGTCTTGAACTCGTTTGTATAGCAACGTGGACTTTCCCGATCTCCTAAGTCCGATCAAAACGTAATTTGCGTTTTTCTCCAAGAAATAATCACGGTCTACTATTTTGGATTTCTTTATTATTTCGTGTTGTTCGAAGATGATTTGCTTAAGCGTCTCGTGATCCATATCATTTCTCCTTGTCGACTATATTCTACAAAAACCATTTAAATATGTCGACTATAATCGACAAAAACACGCAATATCTGTCGACTATGATCGGCAAAATATAAATAAAGACCCAGCTTATTATGACTAAATACACAAAAAAGCCCCGATAATAACGGGGGCTTTTATGTTTTTTAACTATTTGGCAGAAGCTTTTAGCTTATCGACCACTTCGTCTTTGATTTCCTTTGGTAAGAACGGCGAAGCGTCCCCACCGCAGAAGACCAATTCTTTGATGGAAGAAGAGGAAGTAAAGAGGTTATCCCTATCCGAATACATGAGCATCGTTTCGATAGAGGGATTCAAAGAATGGTTGAAATAGGATATTTCCAATTCGTTTTGATAATCGTTTTGGTTTCTTAATCCCCTTAAAATCACCGAAGCCTTAGCTTTTTCGGCAAACGAGGTAACCATGCCTTCGGTATAGCTAACTTCGACGTTTTTGAGAAATGAAACGCACCGCTTAGCCATATCCACCCTTTCTTTGACGGAAAAGATGTAATGCTTATTGGGGTTTACGGATATCAAAACGATGACCTTATCGAATATTTTGGAGGCCCTTTCGATGATGTTTAAATGCCCCATGGTAATAGGGTCGAAAGAACCTGGATAGACGCATATTTTCATAATGGGATAGCCTTATTGCTTTAGATTGCCTCTCTCTTAGAATAAACCCAGCCGATCATCAAAGTGATGAGAAGCTCGGTGTCTTCATACATGAATCCATGCCCGGCATCCGGGATCATCACCCAGGAATTATGGGGAATATTATCATGCATGATCTTTTGCTGAGGGCGAGGAAGGAGCATGTCATATTCCGAAGTGACGATTAGACACGGTTCGGTAATGTCCTTTAAAGAAGCCCTAGCGTCGAGATTTTCGGAAGAATGGACCAAACGTTCCATCCTATCTAAGAAAGCCGGAGAAGAGAATGCGCCAGGGACCAAAAGGGCCTTTCTGGCATTCATCCAATCCTGGTTGCCGTCGTAATATTGGGGAGAATAAACGACGGGAATGGTGATATTGTAATAGCATTCCCCATCCCTTCTTCTCCCGATGGCGTTCCATCCATCGCCAATATCCTTTAACCAAGGATTGGTCCAGGAAGAGGTGTTGCAGAGAATGAATTTCTCGGCGACGTTATGGTATTTCTCGGCGAATAAGACAGAGACTTCCCCGCCATAGGAAACGCCATAGATGACCGGTTTTTCCTTTAAGGACAAATGATCGATCAAGGCTTTGACTAAGTCGGCTTGGAGATCTTGCCTATATTGGTATTCGGTGAAGGAATCGCTTTCTCCCTGATCGAAGAAATCGACGGTGATGAGCTGGATGTTGGCCTTAGTTAAAGAAGGAACCAAGAACCTCCAGCTTTTGGTGGACATCATGATGCCATTTAAAACGATTAATGGCTTTCCTTCCCCATCTATTTCGTAATGGACTTTATGCCCGGAAAATTCGAAAAACATATTATTTAGTCCCTCGGATAGATGATTCCGGCTTCCAAAGCGTCTTTATAAAGCTGATCACGGAATTTCGGATGGGCGATAGAAATGAGCTTTTCGACGCGTTCGGCGATGGTAGTGCCCTTTAAGTTCACGATGCCATATTCGGTGCAGACGTATTCCACGTCGGCTCTCGAAGTGGAAACGGCGGCACCCGGCTTAAGCTGGGCGACGATCTTGGATTTTTCTTCCTTGATGCCAGTTTCGGGGTTTTTGACCATGGCCGTGCTATATAAGCATATGATGGAATGCCCGCCTTTGGACATTTGGGAACCAATTACGGTGTCAGCTTGCCCACCGCATCCGGACCATTGCATGGAACCGATGGATTCGGAAGCGCATTGTCCCGTCAAATCGACTTCCATGGTGGTGTTGATGGAAAGCTGGTTGTCGTTTTGGGCGATTACATATGGATCGTTGGTCCAAGAGCCGCGGTTGAAGACGACACTCGGGTTATTGTCGATGAAATCGTAGAGTTCTTGGGTGCCCATGGCGAATGTTGCAGCGATTTGGCCTTGGTTGATGTTCTTGCATTTGCCGTTTATGACCCCGGCTTTGGCTAATTTCGCCATTTCGGAAGTAAGCATCTCGGTATGGACGCCGAGGTTCTTTTTATCGTATAAGGCCGTAGCTACGGCATTGGGCATGCCGCCGATGCCTAACTGGATGCAGCATCCGTCTTTGACGAACGGGAGGATATAGGATGCGATCATCTTATCCTTTTCATTCGGGTCGGCGTCGGGAATGACTGGCATATCGTAATCGACGTAGATGAAATGATCGACATCATTGATGTTCATTTGGACATCCCCGAAGCAACGAGGGGCTTTGGGGTTGATTTCCAAAATGACGATATCGGCCTTTTCGCAGGCTTCCTTTTCATAAGTGTTACCCAAGGATAAGGAAACATAGCCGTGTTCGTCCGGCATCGAAGCCAAGCCGACGTACATGTTGACGTGGATGTTTTCGAATCTCTTTCTTCCGGCGAAATGCAAGTTGTTCGGGATGAAGGAACAATTGCCGTTCTTATGGGCTTTTCTGATGGAGGCGGCGTAGAACCAGCCAGCCAAATTGAAGGAATGACGATATTGGGGATCCACATAGAATGGGTAGTTATCCATCGGCAGGCAGTTGTTGACGGTAACGTTGGTAACGCGATCGGCGATGCGGTGTAAGTTCTCGCAGAAAACCTTGCCTTCGGAGCAGCCTAAGCCGGTGACTATCTGCCAATTCGATTGGACCATGTCCAAGGCCTGATCGACGGTGATGAGCTTATCCTTGACCCTATTTAAGGATTCCTCAATGAGTTTTGGGTCTTTTAGCATAAAAGTGTCCTTTCGTTATAAAGAGAGTGAGGGTTTTGCCCCTCACTCAAAATAAGAAGTCTTATTTGGATTTCTCTTCTTTGACGCGTTTGATGAGCAATGGGAGGATCTGATTGACGTCTCCGACCACTCCGAGATCCGCGACCGAGAAGATCGAGGCGCCCTTGTCTTTGTTGATGGCGACGATATAATCGGAATTTTCCATGCCGACGGTGTGCTGGATGGCACCAGAGATGCCCAAAGCCAAATAAAGTTCGGGCTTAACGGTCTTTCCGGTTTGTCCAACCTGGCGGTCGCTAGGCATAACGCCTTCGTCGACCAAGGATCTGGAAGAAGATACCGTTCCCTTTAATAAGGAAGCCAACTCTTTGGCTTGATCGATGTTGGAAGCGGCGCCGCGTCCGACGGAAACCAAGATTTTGGCGTCTTCGATGTTTTCGACGTTTTTCACTTGCTTCACTTCGGAAACGAGCTCGACGTTCTCTTTCGGGAGATTGACGTCCTTAACATAAGTTACGACGTCGCATTTTCCGTTATCAACGGCGGCAAACACGCCCGGACGGACGGTAGCCATCTGCGGTTTGGTGTTGGGGCAAACGATGGTAGCCATTAAGTTCCCGCCGAAAGCCGGACGGGTGGCGTTTAACAAACCGTCGATGACTTCCAATTTGGTGCAGTCGGCGGTAAGACCGCAATTTAATCTGGCAGAAAGCCTAGGTCCTAAGTCGCGGCCGATGGAGGTGGCGCCAAGGAAGATGATGTTCGGCTCTTCGTCCTTGATGACCTTTTCTAAGGCTGCGGCGTAGTTCAAGGTGTTGTAATGTTCGTATTCTTTGCCTTCGACGACGATGATCTCATCGACGTTTTTGGTCTTTAAGGTATTGATGGCATCCTTTAAATCGTTGCCGATTAAGACGCCTTTTACCTTAACGTTTTCACTAGCGAGTCTTTTGGCTTCACCAAGAAGTTCGAAACCGACCTTTTGGATCTGTCCGTCTCTGGACTCAACGTAAACCAAGATATTGTTTGACATTGTTTCTATCCTCCTTAGATGAGCTTCTTGTCCTTAAGATGGGCAATGATGGATTCGACGACCTCTTCGGCGGTTCCTTCGACGATCTCATTCGTTTTGTTGACGACTTTGCCGAAGGAATTGGCGACTTTGGTCGGGGAGCCGGCAAAACCGGTCTCTTTCGGATCCAAATCGATGTCTTTCACACCGATGACTTTGATCTTGTCGTCCGTACATTCGTTCATCAAACGGTTGACGTTCATATAGCGGGCTTCCACCGCGTCTCCTAAGCAGGTGATGACGGCGGGAAGTTTGGCTTTGAGGGTCTGAATGCGGTCTTCGAAACGACGCTCGGCGATGACATGATCGCCTTCGACCTTAACGGCCTGGGCGTAAGTTATCTGAGGCAAATGGAGATGCTCGGCGATCTGAGGCCCGACTTGGGCGGTGTCGCCGTCTATTGCCTGACGTCCGCCGATGACCAAATCGGCTTTGAGATATTTGATGGCGGCGGCCAAGGCCTTGGAAGTGGCCAAGGTATCGGCGCCGGCGCAGGCTCTATCGGTTAGAAGGACGCCTTCATCGGCTCCCATGGCGATGGCTTCGAACAATATTTTCTTGGCGGCTGGGAGACCCATGGTGAGAACGCTAATCTTAGCTCCGGTCTCGTCTTTGATTCTCAAAGCAAATTCAAGGGCGACCTTATCGTCCGGGTTCATGATGGCAGGAACGCCAGTGCGGTCCATTGCCCCGGTAACCGGATCGATTTTGATTTGGGTGGAATTAGGTACCTGTTTTGCCAAAACAATGATATTCATGACTTTCTATCCTCCTATCTTATTTAAGCAAGGCACCGGAAATGACCATGCGCTGGACTTCGGAGGTACCTTCGTATATTTCGGTGATCTTGGCGTCGCGCATCATCCTTTCGACCGGATAATCGCGGGTATAGCCGTATCCGCCAAAGAGCTGGACGGCTCTGTTGGTGACGTAAGAAGCGGTCTCGGCGGAGAAGAGCTTGGCCATGGCGGCCTTAACGCTCAAATCTTTGTCATGGTTGGCTTTGGCATTGGCTGCCTGTTCGACCAACAAGCGGGAAGCTTCGGTTCTGGCCTTCATATCGGCAATGGTGAACTGGGTGTTCTGGAAAGCCGAGATGGGACGGCCGAACTGTTTGCGGGATTTCACGTAAGCGATGGTTTCGTTTAAAGCCCCTTCGGCGATGCCGCAAGCCTGGGCTGCGATGCCGATACGGCCGCCGTCCAAGGTTTTCATGGCGATCTTGAAGCCTTCCCCTTCCTTGCCGAGCAAGTTCTCTTTAGGTACGCGGACGTCCTTGAAGATCAATTCGCAAGTGGAAGAGCCGCGAATGCCCATCTTGTCTTCGACTTTGCCGATGGAGAATCCAGGGAAAGTCCTTTCCAAGATGAAGGCGGAGATGCCTTTAACGCCTTTAGTTCTGTCAGTCATGGCGAATACGACGAAGACATCGGCGTATCCGGCATTGGTGATGAAGATCTTGGTGCCGTTTAAAACATAATGATCGCCATCTAAGACCGCATAAGATTGCTGTCCGGCGGCGTCTGTTCCGGCATTGGGTTCGGTGAGACCGAAGGCCCCGAGCCATTCGCCGGTAGCCAATTTAGGAAGATATTTCTTCTTTTGCTCCTCGGTGCCGAATTCCAAAATCGGGGTTTCGCAAAGGGAGACATGGCCAGAGAGAATGACTGAAGTCGTGGCGCAGGCATTGGCCAAGCGTCTTACGGCTTTGATGTAGTTTTGGTATTCTCCGCCGACTCCACCGTATTCTTTGGGGATGGTGATTCCCATAAGGCCGAGTTTGCCCATAAGCTTGACGTTGTCGAGCGGGAACATTTCCTTGGCGTCGACTTCCTTAGCCAATGGCTTGACCTTTTGTTCGATGAACTCGTCTAATAGATCATCGTAAAGTTCGTTGATGATGGGTTCCATTTCTAGGATTCCTTTCATTAATTAGGCTTATTATGAAGAATGTTTTAGGTTCTTTAAATAATTATTTAAGCATGACGGTAGCTTCGCCTTTGATGACGGCGACGCCTTCTTCGTTGGTGCAGACCGTATCAAGGACGGCGATGTGCTTTTCGGCATTCAATTCCTTGACGGTGACGGTCGCGGTGATGGTTGTTCCGAGATAGACCGGACGGCGGAATTGGAGGTTTTGGCCCATATAGACGGTGCCTTCGCCAGGGAGCTTGGTGCCCAAAACGGCAGAGATCAAAGAAGCGACCAACATGCCATGGCATACGCGCTGGCCGAACATTCCCTTTTCAGCCGCGGTAGCGGAGATGTGCAAAGGGTTGCAATCGGTGCTGACACCGGAGAAGAGCAAGACTTCAGCTTCGCCGAACGTCTTGCTGGAGGACGCAGTCTGTCCTACATAGAGATCTTCGAATTTCATATTTTTACCTCGTTATCGAAACCATTAAGAGCTATACTAGTTTAGCAAAAAACGGCATTACGGTCGTTATTTGCCTTACTAAGCTAATTCCTAATTCTCCTCCTTAAGGAAATTGGGTTTCATGGCTTTAGTTTATACCATTTTCTATAAAAGAAAAGAGACAAAAATGAATACTCATTCACCTAATCCCAAAAAAATCCTCGAAGGAGAGGATGTCTCCGCCCAAGCCGAAAGGCTTTCGGATAGGGCCAGAGCCACTTTCGATTTGATCGTTAAGACCGCCCACGATTCCTTTTCCGAAAAGGGCTATGAGCTAACCTCCATTAAGGAAATAGCCACCAATGCCAATTTGTCCGTTGGATTGATTTATAAATATTTCTCCAACAAAGAGGAACTCTACCGCTACATCGTCTTTAATGAGCAGGAAGCCATAAAGAAATACATCAACGCCAGGGTTAACAAGAATTCCACCAGGCTCCAATTCGAAAAGGACGGCATGAGGGCTTGGCTTCATTATGTCCAAGAGAATCCGAACGTCTATAAATTGATTTGGGAATCGTTATTCTTCGATAAAGCCTCTTTCGACGAATATTACCATAGCTTCGCTTGGTCATATAGGAAGGCCTTAGCCGACGCCGGGGATGAATTGACGGTTTATGACGTAAAAAACCTCGCCTATATAATCATTGGGGCCAATACGTTCTTGGGGGTTAGGATCATCATGGCTAAGTCCATAACGGACGAGGAAATAGACCAGATGGTCGAGACATTTGGAGAGGTGGCCTTAAAGGGATTTCTCAAAGTCGATCGCTAAATCGAAAGCATCGGAAGAAAAGGAACACCTATCTTCCTTAATATCGGACCATAGCTCCGTCTCTTCGTTGAGGCGGAGTTCTTTTTTATAGTTGATGTCGATAGATTTAGGGTAATGGGTATTTAAATATCCTTTAGGTATCAAAGAAAGGCATTTATCCATATAGACAATGTTATTCATATGGAGGTTGCTGTCTAAATCTTCCTTGTTGCAACGTAATATTGTTTTAGTTCCTTCTTTTTGGATTTCTATCTTTTTGGGACGGGGAAGCTCATCCCCACGTATATGGCTATTTATCGTTATCCCATAATCCTTCGGGATTATTATTTGACGATTGTCTTTGTTTATCAAAGCCCAGCAGGATGTCCCTTTTACCAATATGTTTCCTTCTTTATCCAATATCTCGAAGTTCCTTATAAAAAAGAAGGCGATTGTTTGGCTTTGCCAGGTTAATAAGGAGATTTCTTCTCCTAACTTAGGGAGTCTTGTAATCTCGAAGCGGTAACGGGCTAAGACCCACAATAAGCCTTTTTCGTTGGTCATTTCCCTAGTTATGCCCAAATCTTTCTCCACCGCATATATGGCAGCCTCTTGGGCATAAGAAAGGATAGAAGAAAGGCTTAGACGGTTATTGCCGTCTACGTCCCCTATATTCACTTCCTTATGTAAGAGAGTTTCTTCTTTCATACGTTGTTAGTATCGTTAATTTGAAATAAAAGGCAAGCGAAATGGATTTTAGATAACTGATATTGGGCGGGACACCCGCCCACCCTCCCCATTTGCGTGGTGGGTTATCTATTTGGGCGATAAAGCGTTCATCTTGTCTATGAAAGTCTACTTCACAGAGCAGCCGGTCGCGCTCGAGTCCATAACGCTCGACAAGACCGAGGCATCGGTG
>CAVBUY010000005.1:0-70424 GCA_963598795.1 Alistipes shahii | reverse complement strand
AGACTCGGTGAAATCTTAATACCTGTGAAGATGCAGGTTACCCGCGACTAGACGGAAAGACCCCATGGAGCTTTACTGCAACTTATTATTGAACATCTGAAGTTCGTCCGCAGAATAGGTGCCAGTCGGTGAAGCCGGGGCTTTGGCCTCGGTGGAGACACACGTGAGATAGCACTGTCGGATTTTGGCTGTTCTAACGTACGGCGTCACGAGCCGGCGGACAGTGGTAGGCGGGCAGTTTGACTGGGGCGGTCGCCTCCCAAAGTGTAACGGAGGCGCTCCAAGGTTCCTTCAGCATGGTTGGAAATCATGCATCGAGTGCAAAGGCATAAAGGAGCTTGACTGCGAGACATACAGGTCGAGCAGGGACGAAAGTCGGACTTAGTGATCTTGCGATTCCGAATGGAAGGGTCGTAACTTAACGGATAAAAGCTACCCTGGGGATAACAGGCTGATCTTCTCCAAGAGTTCACATCGACGAGAAGGTTTGGCACCTCGATGTCGGCTCATCACATCCTGGAGGGGAAGTACCTTCCAAGGGTTGGGCTGTTCGCCCATTAAAGTGGTACGCGAGCTGGGTTCAAAACGTCGTGAGACAGTTTGGTCCCTATCTGTCGTGGGCGTAGGAAGTTTGAAGGAACTAGTCCCTAGTACGAGAGGACCGGGATTAACGGAGCACTGGTCTACCAGTTGTCACGCCAGTGGCATGGCTGGGTAGCTACCTCCGGAATAGATAAACGCTGAAAGCATCTAAGCGTGAAGCTAGTCCTAAGATGAGACTTCCCATTCGAAAGAAGTAAGGGCCCCCCAAAGTTAGGGGGTTGATAGGTCGGATCTGTAAGCATATAAGCTTAGCGAAGTTGTTCAGGAGACCGATACTAATAGCCCGAGGGCTTAATTTCACTAATTTAAAATTTTAAATGTAAGTTAAGTCGCACAATTTGATTAAATAATGATAGAATTTGTTTGATATATCCAGTTTTAAAAGAACAGACGGTAAAAAGAAAAAAGTCCGGTGGTGATGACGCGGTGGTTCCACCTGTTCCCATCCCGAACACAGCAGTTAAGCACCGCAGTGGCGAAGGTATCGGCTCCGGCCGGGAGAATAGCACGCTGCCGGGCTTTTTTCTTTTATAGGCCTAAAATATCGATAAATTCTACTTTTTATATACTTCTACTTCCCGTAGAATGGGCGAAAAATCCATACTTGTATATAGCTTATGCCTACGGCATAATATAAGTGTTGATTTTTCAACAAAAAGCAATGAACACAGATTCTTCTACGCCGTTTGGCACTATACAAATTTCCAATTCAGCCATCGCCTCAGTCGTCGCTAAGGCGGTTTTGGAATGCTATGGCGTGGTTGGTCTAACTTCCAAGGATCCAGGGTGCGTTTTGGCTCCCGAAGACTATATGAAGGCGGTCCAAATCAGAGAAGAGAAAAACGGATATAACGTCAATGTTTACGTTTGCCTTTCCTATGGGGTGAAAATAACCGAAATTGCCACTCAGATCCAGAATAAGGTTCATTACGTGTTGGAAAATACCTTCCCCATCCCCTTTAACAAAGTGGGTGTATACGTCAATGATCTTAAGGACAACGAGCAATGAAATATCTTAATGGGCAAAATCTGAAGAAAATATTTTTAAGCGGAGCCAACAATTTATATAACCATTATCCGGAAGTCGACAGACTGAACGTTTTCCCGGTCCCTGACGGGGATACCGGCATCAACATGAATCTCACTTTAAGCTCGGGATCCAAACAAATTGCCAACAGAAATGACGATAACGTCTATTCTATCGCCAAAGAATTCGCTTATGGATTGGTACTCGGCGGAAGAGGCAATTCCGGCGTTATCACCTCCATGATTTTCTCCGGTTTCTCCAAGAGCTTGAGCGGTAAGGAAAAGATCAACGTCAAGGAATTCGTCGAAGCTTGGAAGCAGGCTTCCGAATCAGCCTATAAAGCCGTTAGGAGCCCTGTTGAGGGAACTATATTGACCGTAATACGCGAATCTTCTTCTGATTTGGCCAATCATTTTGCCAAAAACAAGGATATGTCAATCGAAGATGCGATGGATACTCTCTTCAAATCCGCCAAAAAATCCTTGAAGCACACTCCGGATTTGCTCCCGATATTGAAAGAAGTCGGCGTCGTCGATTCCGGCGGTGCGGGCTTATGCTTCGTCTTGGAAGGGATGGATAAGGCTTTAAGAGGCAAATTCGTCGAAAGAAGCGACATGAACGACGTGAACAAAGACAATTCCGTCTCCACCTTGTTCAATACCGGCGATAGTTATGCTGGGGCCAAAGTCCAAGAAGGCGAGGATGGATATGGCTATTGCACCCAATTCTTGCTTCGCTTAGGAAAGCCAGAAGAAGGAAAAAGGCAGTTCATTTCCAAGAAATTTGAGAGTTTCTTAGCTGCGCACGGCAATTCAATAGTCATGGTTCAGGACGGGGATATCGTCAAGGTTCACGTTCATACCTTATCTCCGGGAACGATGTTGAATTATGCCCAAAACTACGGGGAGTTTCTCACCATCACCATTGAGAACATGTCTGAAGAACACGATAATATCTCTCATGGCGACAAAGCCATGGATATGGAAGGGAACATCGAAAGAAACAAAAAGAAAGACTGGGTGGAGAACGCGACGATCGTTGTTTCTTCCGGCTCAGGGCTAGACGATGCCTTCAAAGAGCTCGGGGCGACTTACATCGTTTCCGGCGGACAGACGATGAATCCGTCAACCGAAGACTTCACCAAAGCCATCGAGGAAGTCCACGCCCATAACGTATATATCTTCCCGAACAATTCCAATATCATCTTGGCCGCCAATCAGGCTGCGGCATTGAAGAACAATTCCGAAACCAAAGTAAGGGTCGTGGGATCCTGCACCATCCAAGAAGGCATAGCGGCCTTGATGCAATTCGACGAAGAAAGCGATCGCGACGAGGTCGTGGAATCGATGAAAGAAGCCATTTCGGCCGTTAAATCCGGTTGCGTCACCTTCGCTACCAGAGATACCGAAATCGATGGCGTGCACGTTACCAAAGACCAGTATTTGGCTATGGCTGGCAAACACAACATCGTCTCTTGCGTCCCAGATAAGAAAAAAGCCTTGCGTGACGCGTTGGGATCGTTGGTCGACGAAGACACATCATTGATAACCATCTTTGCCGGAGAAGACGTAAACGACAAGGAAATGGATGACATATCATGCGCGCTTGGAGAGAAATATCCTTTGGTGGACATCGACGTTCGCCGTGGGAACCAACCGGTGTATTCATTCTTGCTGAGCATCGAATAAAATGAATCGGCGTCCAAGTGGACGCCTTTTTCATCCTCTGTCAAACTAAGCCACCGTTTGATTCGGTTAAAAGAAGGCTTATGTTGGTTTATAATCTTTTTATGAAAAAAGACGCCTTGTCCTCTTCTAAAATCTTGAACGCCAAATTGGCTTTGATGGGCATTTTTTCTTACTATGACGCCTTATTTCATCTGCCTTGCCGTTATGAGGATTACACCTATACCAAAGAAAAGGATTTCTATTCCGACAAAGAAAGATTGGTGGTCTTGGGGAAATTGGAAGGGAACGTCAAGGTCAACCGTTTCGTTAAAAGAAGCTTGTCCACTTTCTTTTTCGTTTCCAAAGAAGGGTCATTATTTAAAGTCGAAGCCTGGAATAGGCCATATCTTTCCAAATCCATAAAGCGAGGGGAATGGTATTCTTTAATCGGATATTACGACAAAAGCCGCCACTCATTGATAATGGGGAATATCCTTAAAGGCGAGATTGACCATAAAAACGCCCTAAAGCCCATCTATCGCCTTTTGGATGGCATAAGCAATCATTCTTTCGTTACGATCGTAAACAAAGCCTTAATAAACCTAAGGGGGAATTTCATCGAACCCATACCTTTTATTTTTCGGAAGAAATATCGCTTGGATTCCATTTACGAATCATTGAGGATGCTTCATCAGCCAGAAAGCAAAGAAGACATCGTTCGCGGGATAAGGTCCTTAAAATACCTCGAAGCCCTTAAATTTTGCCTAAAAACGTCAATTATCAGAGAAGAGAACCAAAAGATAGGCAAACGGGAAAGGATAAAAATCGATAGGAACGCTCTAGAAGGCTTTATCTCTTCTTTGCCTTATTCCCTTACTTCTTCCCAAAGAAAGGCTTTGAGGGAGATATTGGATGATATGGATTCCCCTAACGTCATGTATCGCTTGCTTCAAGGGGACGTAGGAAGCGGGAAGACCTTGGTGGCGGCCTTATGTTCATACGCCTCATATTTGAGAAATGAGCAGGCTGCTATTTTGGCCCCTACCGATGCCTTGGCTAAACAACATTATGAGACATTGAAAAAAATGTTCGAAAACACCGATATAAATATCACTTTGCTGACTGGGACTTTGGAACAAAGCGAAAAGAAAAAGGCGTTAAGGGAAATAAAGGAAGGCAAAAGCGACATAATAGTCGGAACCCACGCTTTGTTCTCCGAGGCGGTGGAATATCGTTCCTTGGGATTTGTGGTCATCGACGAGCAGCATAAATTCGGGGTTAACCAAAGAACGGCTTTGTTGGGAAAGGGCGAAGACGCGGATCTTTTGCTAATGTCCGCAACCCCGATCCCCAGGACTTTGGCTTTGACCCTTTATGGGGATTTATCGATATCCAGCCTAACCGAATTCCCTTCTGGGAAAAGGGACGTAACGACGCATATAATGAATACCAACGACAAAAACTTAGGGAAATACGTTGAGGATTGCCTTTCTTCCGATCACAGAATGTACGTAGTCGTCCCCAAAATCGAAGAAGGGGAAGACCCTTATACTTCCGCAAAAAGAGTCTTTAAGATGTATCAAAAACGATTCGGCAGCAAAGTCACCATTTTGCATGGTTCATTAAGTTTAGAAGAGAAAGAGAGAAACAACCTTTTATTTAGGACAGGGGAATGCCCGATATTGGTAGCCACCTCCTTAATAGAAGTGGGGATAGACGTAAAGGAAGCCAACTTGATGTTGGTATATTCCCCTTCTTCCTTTTCTTTGTCTTCCTTGCACCAGCTAAGGGGAAGAATAGGGAGAGACGGGAGCAAGGCGAATTTCATTTTGCTAAACAACGAAACGGAAGAAAACGACAAATTGGACGTTTTGCTTCACACGTTGGATGGCTTTGAGATAGCTGAGGCCGACCTTAGATTGAGGGGGCCGGGGGAGATAGCGGGATTAAAGCAATCCGGCTTGCCGGATTTCAGTTACGTTAACCCCGTAAGCGACGTCAAGATTTTCCAGTGCACCAGAGAAGACGCGAAATACATAAACGAACATTATCAAGAAGACGAGGAATTGTTCGCCTTCTATCAAAAAGCCAGAGAGGAAGAAGATGGCATATCGATAGGCTAAGGCTTTATTCAACCTACCTATTTGGCCCTCTATTTATTACAATATGAGGGTATCGCTAAAGCGATGAGGTGCTTTTATGATCAAAATTGCCATTGATATGATGGGTGGAGATAACGGCACGGCCGCCACCAAGGAAGCCGTGAGGCGTTTTCTTAAAGATCATAAAGACGTCGAATTGCTCGTATGCGGCAAGAAGCAAGAGCTTTCCGATTTGGAAAATGTCACCCTTATCGAAGCCAACGAAATCATCAAGATGGAAGCCGGGGTCATGGAAGTGCTCAGAAAGAAAGATTCTTCCATGGTCAAGGCCATCAAAGCCGTTCAGGAATATGAGTGCCAAGCGGTCGTATCTTCTGGATCTACCGGGGCGTTTCTTTCCGCCGCGACCTTGATTTTGAAGAAAATACCGGGTGTTATGCGTCCGGCTTTATGCGCCCAATTCCCATCGATCAAAAACGGTGGGTATGTTTCCGTATTGGACATCGGGGCCTCTAACGAGAACACGGCCGATGAGATAGCCCAATTCGGATTCATGGGCACTTTGTATTCCAAAGCCGTCAACAACGTCTCCAATCCTAGGGTCGGCCTTCTCTCCAATGGTTCGGAAGAAGGAAAAGGCTCTCCGGAAGGAAAAGAGGCATATGATCTCCTTTCCCGCGATAAAAGAATCAATTTCATCGGAAACGTCGAAGGGGATATGGTCATCAATTCCGACGTGGATGTCTTAGTCACCGACGGATTCTCCGGGAACGTTTGCATGAAATCCATGGAAGGCGCGGCCAAGGGCATGAGTTCGTTGCTAAAGAAAGGCTTTAGGAAGAGCTTATTTACCCAAATAGGCTATCTATTTTCCAGGAGTGTCATCAAAGAGCTCAAAGAAAGGATGAATGCCAAAAAGGTCGGCGGGGCGATGCTATTGGGAGTTAACGCAGTCGCGGTCAAAGCCCACGGCAATTCCGACGCCGAAGCGTTCTATCACGCCATCTTATTGGCCTACAAATTGGCCAAAGCCAACATCTGCGAAGAAATAAAGAAGGGTTTTGGAGAATGAATCGCTTCGACAAGTTGTTCGAAAAATTGAATATCAAGCCCAATAATCTGGAATTGTACGAGACGGCCTTCACCCATTCTTCCATAAAAGGGGATCCCGGATACAAAGGCGAAGATTACGAGAGATTGGAATTTTTGGGCGACTCCGTTGTGGGTTTCGTTTTGGCTGACATAGCCTACAAAGAAAGACCGGAGTTGGACCAAGGGGGACTTAGCAAAGTCCGCACGCAATTTGCCAAAGGCTATTCGGAGGCCAATATATCTTCGAGGTTAGATCTTTTAAGTTATGTGAGAGTCGGACGCGGATTCGTCTGGGGAGAGAAAAACAAGCAAAAGATCGCCGAAGACGTTTTCGAATCTTTGATTGGGGCGATATATTTGGATCAAGGAATGGATTTCACTTTCGCCTTGCTTAAGAAAATATTCAAAGAAAGGGTGAGCGAGGCCGCTCCGATAAGCGATCCAAAGACCGCCCTTCAGGAAGCCTTGCAGGCCGAAAGGGAAATCTTCGAATACAAGATTTTGAAAGAAGAAGGCCCGGCCAACCAAAGGACTTTCTTGGCGGCCATTTACGTCGATGGGACGGAATATGGGCGTGGGGAAGGGGCCAGCAAACAAGAAGCCGAGACCAACGCGGCCAGAGACGCCTTGAGCAAATATGCCCCGTTAGGAGACTAAAATGGGATTATTTTCGTTTTTGAAAGAAAAATTCGGGGGAAAGAAAGACGTCAAAGCCTCAAAATACGACCGTTCGCTTTCCAAATCCCGTTCGGCCTTCGCGGACAAATTGAATCAGTTGAGCAAGAGATATAGCAAGGTAAACGAAGAATATTTCGAGGAATTGGAAGAGATATTGATCGAAGCGGACGTGGGGGTAAAACTCTCTTTGTCATTGATCGACAACCTTTTGAGCAAGTCTGAAAAAGAAGGCATATCCGAGCCAGAAGCCATCAACGAGGCTTTGGTGGATATGATGTTCGTTTCTTATATTGAGGGCGGAGATTCCGTGATTAACGAGATCTCTTTCGAGGAAGGGAAACCTACCGTCTTATTGGTTGTCGGGGTAAATGGAGTAGGTAAGACCACGACCATCGCTAAGTTGGCCAAGAGATATTTGGACAAAGGCAAAAAAGTGATGCTGGTGGCCGCGGACACCTTTAGGGCCGGGGCGGTCGAGCAGCTTTCTATTTGGGCCGAAAGGCTTTCTTGCCCGATTGTCAAAGGCAAAGAAAACGGAGACCCCGCTTCGGTTGCCTATGACGGGGCGAAATACGCCAAAGAGCATAATATCGATTTATGCATCGTCGATACGGCCGGGAGATTGCAAAACAAAGCGAATTTGATGGCCGAATTGTCGAAAATAAAAAGAGTGATAGGCAGGGAAATAGAATCCGCCCCGCAGGAAACGTTTTTGGTAATAGACGCCACAACAGGACAAAACGGGGTCACCCAAGCTAAAGCCTTCAAAGAAGTGACCGATTTAACAGGTGTAGTCATCACCAAAATGGACGGCACGGCTAAAGGCGGAATCTTGCTTTCCATCCGCGATGAGATAGGCGTTCCGGTTCGTTTCATCGGATTGGGCGAGAAAATGGACGATTTGGAAGAATTCGATTTAGACCGTTATCTCCATGGCTTATTGATCGGAGAAGAGAAATGAACATCGAAGAGAGAATAAGGCTCAATGTCTTGTTGGATAGATACGGGAAAACCTTGACTACGTCCCAATTGGAGATAATGACCGATTATTGCGTTTACGATCTTTCCTTGTCAGAGATAGCTTCCTCTAGGGAAATATCCCGCGCGGCGGTGGACGATTCCATAAAGAAAGCCTCCAAAAAGCTCGAAAGCATGGAAAAGAATATCGATTTGGACGGATTGAAAGAAAGACTTAAGAAAGCCCTCAAAGAAGGGAACAAAGAGAAGTTGGAGGAAGAGATAGATGGCATTTGATAATTTGTCCGATCGTTTTCAAGGCGTATTCAAAAAGCTAAGAAGAGAAACGACGATCACCGAAGATAATATCGACGCGGCCTTAAAGGAAATTAGGGTCGCCTTACTAGAAAGCGACGTCAATTTCAAAGTGGTCAAATCCTTTGTCAATTCCGTCAAAGAAAAGGCTTTGGACACCAAAATCATCAAAAACGTCAATCCGGGCGATCAAATGATAAAGATCTGCCACGACGAATTGGAAGAGTTGTTAGGCCAAGACAACGCGCCGGTGGATTTTAAAAAGAAACCGACGATCATCATGATGGTGGGCTTGCAAGGCTCGGGAAAAACCACGACTAGCGGAAAATTGGCCTATTTAGCCAAGAAAAAATATGGGAAAAAGGTCTTATTGGCGGGCTTGGACGTCTATCGTCCGGCGGCTATAGATCAATTATCGACATTAGCTAAATCGATAGACACCGATTTCTTTGAGATGGGCACGTCCGTTTCGCCAGTCGAAGTGGCCAAAAAAGCCAAAGAACGTTGTTTGGAAGAAGGTTACGACGTCCTTATTTTGGATACGGCCGGCCGTTTGCAGATAGATGAAGTTTTGATGAAAGAATTGGTGGATATAGAAGAGGCCGTAAATCCCGACGAAGTGTTGCTTTTGGTGGATTCCATGGCCGGACAAGAAGCCGTGAACGTCGCCAATTCCTTCAATTCCCAAATAAAATTGACGGGTTTAATCATGTCCAAATTGGATGGCGACGCCAAGGGAGGCGCGGCCTTATCCATTAAATATATGACGGGATTGCCCATCAAATTCGCGGGCGTTGGAGAGAAAATAAACGAATTGGACATTTTCTATCCAGACAGGATGGCGGATCGTATTTTGGGCATGGGGGACGTAATCTCTTTAGTTGAGAAAGCCAAGGAAGAAATTGACGAAAAAGAAGCCGAACGCGAAGCCAAGAAGATGATGTCCGGAAACTTCACTTTGAACGATATGCTCAAGCAAATGAAAATGGCGAACCGTTTGGGATCTTTGTCCAAATTGGCGGCCATGATTCCTGGCATGCCGAAAATAAGCGACGAGCAACAAGCCCAAGCCAAAAAGGAAATGAAGACTTTCGAGGCCATCATTTTGTCGATGACACCATACGAAAGAAACCATCCCGAATGTTTGAAGAATTCGAGGAAGGTTAGGATCGCCAACGGATCGGGCACCACGAACGCGGACGTAAATAGGGTTATTAAGAAATTCGAGCAATCGAAAGAGATGATGAAACAATTGAAGAACTTCAAAAACTCGCCCAAAGGCGGGATGTGGAGATAAAAAATAGGCTTCCGAACGGAGGCCTATTTCTTTATGAATTTATGTCCTTTTTCCAAAGCGTCTTTTTCCCATTTCGGGGTAACGCCTTCTTCATCTTCCTTAAGCAATTTCAGGTCTTGCTTGGAAAGGTTTAGTTTAGAAAACAAGTCGGGTCTATGTTTTTTGGTAAGGAGAAGGGATTGCTTTCTCCTCCATTTTTCTATGGCTTCGTGATTGCCGGAATAAAGGATGTCAGGGACCTTTTCGCCTTCATATTCGTATGGTTCGGTGTATTGTGGATATTCTAGCAATGGCTCGTTGAAGGATTCGTCTTTTAACGAATCGGAAGCGATGGCCCCATCCAATAAACGCATGATGGAGTCCGTTACCGCCATAGCGGGAATCTCTCCTCCGGTAAGGATATAATCACCGATCGATATAAGCTCATCGACGTATTTGTTTACCCTTTCGTCGATTCCTTCATAATGGCCGCAGACTAGGACTATATGTTCTTCTTTGGATAATTTTTTGGCTTTGCTTTGATTAAAAGTTTCGCCTCTAGGGGAAAATAAGCAAACGTGGCTGTTAGTTAAGGAAACGGCTTTTATGGCGTCCACTAAAGGCTGACATTTGAAAACCAAGCCTGCCCCACCTCCGATAGGCGGGGTGTCGGTTCGCCCGTATTTATCCTTCGTATAATCTCTTATATTGACGATTTCCACTTCTAAAGCCTTTTTGGATATAGCCCGCTTTAAAATAGAGGTATTCAAATACCCTTCAAACATTTCCGGAAACAAAGTGAGGATGGTTATTTTCATTCTATCATTCCTGGTATTACGTGAATCGTTATCTTTTTGTTAATTTCGTCCACTTCTTTGATGAAAACCTTTGGGAGCCAAGGGACGAAGAAATCCTTCTTTCCTTCTCTTGACACTCTCAATGATTTGGTGGCGCAGTTTTCTATTAACTCGACGGCTTTGCCTAATTTATTGCCATCTTCGTCATAAACATAGCAAGCGAATATATCTTCGTAGCGGACCATATTTTCCGGCAATTTAGCGTCTTTTTCATCCATCATCACATCCCATTTAACATATGGCTGGACAAGTGAAATGTCGCGCATTCCATCGAAAGAAAGATAGCAATAATCTCCGGACGGGCGATAAGAAGAAAGGGTGACTTTGATATTATCTAGGCCGTTAGAAAGATAAAGGGTGTTGCCTTTTTTGAAACGAAGCGTAGGGAAATCGGTATGAGAAAAGCAAAGGACCTCACCTTTAAGGCCGAAGGTTTTCCTAATGTTTGCGACTTTGATTAGCTTCATGTCTTTATTATATAGAAAACGGCGCCTTATTTGGCACCGTTATCCTTACTGTCGGCAAAGCTTTCGAATCTGAGATGGACGCGAACGTTGCTGTTGTCGGCCTTTCCGCAGATGCCGATGGCTTCGCGGAGGGCGTTGGCGACGGAGCCGCGCTTGCCGATCAATCGGGCGCAGTCCTCATCGTCGGCCGTTATCACCAAGGTAACGTCCTTTTTGCTGTTATTTGGAATCTCTTTGATGATGACGTTTTCCGGTTTTTCGACGAGCGGATCGATCAGAGAATGGATGATCTTCTCGAAGTCCATGCTTATTTGCTTCCTTTTTTGCTGACGGCTTTGGCGTTCAATCCTTTGCGGTTGAACATGGCGCGGACGGAATCCGACGGAGTGGCGCCGGCGGCGAGCCATTTCAAAGCCAATTCTTCGTTGATTTCGGCCCCTTCAGGTCCTTTGTTGGGGTTATAAAGACCGATTTGCTCGATGTAGCGGCCGTCTCTGGCGAAACGGGAATCCGCGGCGACGATGCGATAGATGGGGTCCTTATGGCGACCGATTCTGGTTAATCTGATTTTGACTGACATGATGGTAATCTCCTTATGCGTGGTCAATATTATGCTTGGCGATATGCTCTGTCAAGTTATTTTGCTTTACAGTCAAAAAATATCGATACTTTAGTATCAAGGACTATAATTAGAGCCATGAAACACGGTTTTAAACATTATCCAGAACAATTTTATTTAGGCATATGCCACAGGGGCCTTCATGACGATACCCGTTCGGAAAACGGGATGAAGGCATTCGAAAACGCCATCGTTAACAACATGGCTTTCGAATTCGATATCCATTTGACGAAAGATGGCGAATTGTTCGTTTGCCACGACTCCGATTTGGAAAGGGTGACCGGAAAGAAAGGCATTATCGAAGAATTGGATTCCGCTACCATAAAAAGCGAATATAAGCTTCATGACGGAGGGGAGATACCGACCCTTCAAGAGGTTTTGAATCTCAATAATGAAAAGGTTTTGACTGTTATTGAACTCAAAGTTTATAACGACAACTACAAAGAATTGGCCAAAAAGACCAAAGAAGCTTTAAAAGGCATAAAAGATAAAAGCAAAGTCGCCATCATCTCTTTCGATCCTCGGGCTTTGTTCTATATGGGCCATCGCTTCGAAAGGCAGTTATTGCTATTCAGAGGCAAGGAATGGGTCAAGCGTTTCCGCTTCATGTTCGAATCGATAGACATCGAAATGGATATGGCAAAGGATGATTGGGTGAAATCCTATAGGAAGCATGGAGGAATAGTTAATTGCTGGACTGTCGAAACCAAAGAGCAAGTCGAAGAATTATCTCCGTATGTCGATACGATGACTTTCCAATACGTGGATAAGGACGTCGTTATAAAGGACAGGGAAAATTATTTGAAAAACAATAGAATTTAATACTTTATTAAAACACTTGATTCCATGGCTTATCGAAAAACATCGGCTGTTTTTGCTGGCGCTCATCTTTAACCAAGTTTCTTCAATCCAACCGTTTTTTGAAAATTATCATAGATTTGTTGCGGATCTATCATTGCTTCCGGCTCATCGGCACTTCATCTTAAAATGTAATGTAGATAATATTCTTGAAAAGTCAGCGTAGGATCATCCGCATCAATTCTTTCTGGCGTCCTTTTGGCGAAGGCTTTTTTTTATATTCAGTAATTACTTTAATCATTTAATTTTGGAATGTTTTTTCTTGAGGCTTGCTAAAATATTGGCATCAACGAGTAGCAACAATGTGTAAGTCCGGTTGATAATCGAGACTTACGCATTTTTTATTATCGTTATGAGTTGTAACTAATATATGTCAAATGCGTCATCTGGCAATTTGGGTCCGGTTGCGTCTTATCTCCTTCGATATCGAGGCGGGGTCCACCCCGAGGATTCCCGACATGTCCTTGAGCCGGAGCCCTTTCGCAAGCATGCTGCGATGGTTTTCTTTTGCCATAGGTCGAAATGTGTCCAATGTGTTATCGTTTTCGTGTCCTCATTTTCTGTAGTTGG
The DNA here is from genome assembly GCA_963598795.1 of Alistipes shahii. GTDB lineage: Bacteria > Bacillota_I > Bacilli_A > RFN20 > CAG-826 > UBA4951. Next base: position 57,336 of record CAVBUY010000005.1, on the reverse strand, counting down.
GAAACGAGGACATTTTATATTACGGGACTTATTTCCGGTTACGGTTAATAAGCTGACTTAAGTTTTGGAATTCACGGGAAATTCACGTGCGCGCCATTAATCGTTGCGCGTAGCGTTTTATGAGCGTATGATTTTTCTTGCGTCCGAAAGGGCGATGCGTGGGGTCCGCCAGGAAAGACTGTGAACCTACTAAGAAAAACAATCGAAAAAAGGAGGTAACATATCATGAATACCAATATCGTGAATGAGATTACCGCCCGCCAGATCCGCACTGACATTCCTTCCTTCAAAGGCGGCGACACCGTCAAGGTCTACGTCCGCATCGTCGAAGGCAAAAAGGAACGTATCCAGGCCTTCGAAGGCGTCGTCATCAAACGTCGCGGCGAAGGAATCAGCGAGACCTTCACCGTCCGTAAGATGTCCGCTGGCATCGGTGTGGAAAGAACTTTCCCGGTCAATTCCCCGGCCATCGCCAAAATCGATGTCCTCAAGGTCGGTAAAGTCCGCCGTGCCCGCATCTACTACATGCGTCGTCTCTCTGGCAAGGCTGCTCGTATCAAAGAAGTCGAGAGCAAGTAATCAGAAGAAAAGTCGGCTCGCCTGTGGCGGGCCTTTTCTTTACCTAATATCAACTAAAAGATAAAATGTATCCATGAATCAGCAAAAGAACGTTCATTATTTCCCAGGGCATATGAAAAAGGCCTTGATATCGTTGGAAAAATTCATATCCGCCATCGATTTGGTCATCGAGGTCGTGGATTCGAGAATCCCTTTATCATCCAGAAACCCCTTATTGGATAAATTGATTGGCAATAAGGCCAGGGTCGTTTTTTTATCGAAAGAAGATTTGGCTGATTCATCAATACTTAAAGAATGGAAGGAATATTTCAAAAGCAATAACGTCATGGTCGCCTCCTCGGACCTTAAGCACGAAAAAGCCATGAAACTAATAGAAGAAGCGGCCAAGCCTTATATCGAAGCTAAGAGGGCGAAAGAGGAAAAGAAAGGCATGAAACCCCAGCCTTGCCGTTTATTGATCGTTGGGGTCCCCAACGTCGGGAAATCCACCCTCATCAACAACTTGGCGGGAAAGCAAGTGGCCAAGGCCGGAAACAAACCGGGCGTTACCAGGGCCGAGCAATGGATAAAACTCCCATCCTCATTCGTTTTGTTGGATTCTCCGGGCATATTGCCAATGAGATACGAAGATAAAAACGCGGCTATCAATTTGGCTTTGGTTGGTTCCATAAAAGAAGAGGTGTTGCCGATTGCCGAGTTATCCGATTGTTTGCTAAATATCCTAAAAACCCGTTATTTGCCTTCCTTGAATGAAAGATATGAGATTTCCGTCAATAGCGAAACGTCGAACGAAGAAATATTCTCTTTGATCGCCTCTAAGCGCGGATATTTGCTTAAAGGTGGCGTGCCAGACATAGAAAAAGCCTGTTCTTTGCTAATAAAAGAATTCCAAGCCGGGTATTTAGGAAGGATTTCCTTAGAGGAGCCAAATGCTAAATAAAGAAAGAGAATATTATTCCGAAAGCGTCAAACTCATCGCCGGGGTGGACGAGGCCGGGAGAGGGCCTTTGGCCGGACCGGTCGTAGCGGCGGCGGTCATTTTCCCGCCTTCCTATCAAAATGAGGATATTAACGATTCTAAAAAGCTCAGTGAAAAGAAAAGGGAAGAGCTATATGAAGAAATAAAAAAGAACGCGATAGCTTATGGGATAGCTTTCGTCTCGGCCGAAGAGATAGACAGGATAAATATATATGAGGCCACCAAAGTGGCGATGAAAGAGGCTTTAAAGCAATTAAATGGCAAATACGACCTTATCATCACCGACGCGATGAAATTGGATATGGATAAGCCCGTTGTTGCCTTAGTAAAAGGCGACGCTAAATGTTTGAATGTGGCCGGGGCTTCGATATTGGCGAAGGTTACTAGAGACAGATACCTAAAAGAACTAGATGAGAAATACCCCGAATACAAATTCGCCAAGCACAAAGGCTATGGGACCAAAGATCATTTGGAAGCCTTGAAAGCATACGGCCCGATAGAAGGCGTGCATCGGAAGAGTTTTAGGCCAGTCAGAGATATATTTTTGGAACAAATGAAATTATTTTAGAAAAGAACCTTCTTTATCCGTTATAAGGAAAAGGAGGTTATTTATGAACGGAAGAGACATTCTCATTGCTTCGGCCATTAAGGTTAACGGCGATTGGGACGCTTTGTTAAAAATCATCAAAAACAAAGAAAAGATAGAGGAAGAGGAAGCCAACAAATTGCTTTCTGAAATGAAATGCAAGGCCGTCACAATAATCGATAGCGATTATCCTCAATCGCTAAAAAGATGCCCAAAACCCCCGATGGTCCTTTTCTATTACGGGGATTTGTCGTTGGCAAGCGAAAGGAAGAGAAACGTGGCCTATATCGGAAGTAGGGACGCCAGCCCATATGGCTTGGATATGGCCAAATATTTTAGCAATGCCTTAGTCAAAAAAGGGGCGGTGGTGGTTTCTGGTTTAGCCAGAGGCATAGATTCATGCGCCCAAGAGGAAGTATTAAATCAAAGAGGGAAAACCATCGCCATTTTGGGCTCGGGGATAGATTTCCCATTTCCTTTAACTTCGAGCAACTTATATAAAAGGATTAAGACAGATGGACTTATATTGTCCGAATATCCCGGAAATACCCCGCCTAGCCCCAAACAATTTCCCTTTAGAAACAGGATCATCGCCGCATTGTCGAATCTTATAATCGTCGGGGAGGCCTCAAAGAAAAGCGGAACGTTGATAACGGTGGGGTATGGTTTATCTTGCGGAGCGGAAATTGCCTGCGTTCCTTCCTTAGCTTGCAAAGAGGCCGCGACCAATACCTTGATAAAGGAAGGAGCCTACCTTTTGGACGAAGAATCGGACTTGGATTCATTTCTTACGGCGGAGAAATGAAAATTATGAAAAATTTCTATAAATAATCCTTTATTTATATATAGGCATTCCCCATTTTGCTTGCTTGACAGCCTTTTAAAATGCTCGTAAGGTTGCTAACGAAAAATTTAAGAATTGCTGCATCATGAAACTAATAATCGTTGAATCTCCGAAAAAATGCGACACCATCGCCCATTACCTTGGTGATGACTATAAAGTCATGGCTAGCCAAGGCCATATTCGCGATTTAAGCACCAAAGGGAAGGGAGGCTTAGGTATCGACATCGAACATGACTTCAAGCCAGATTTTATTATCCCTGCCGGTCGCGAACGCATCGTGAACGAATTGAAAAACGCGGCCAAGAAAGCCGACGAAGTCATATTGGCTACCGACCCTGACCGCGAAGGAGAAGCCATCTCTTGGCACTTGGCGAAAGTTTTGGGGTTGGATGTTAAAACCAATAAGAGGCTTCAATTCCACGAAATCACCAAGCCTGCCATATTGGAGGCTTTAAATGACCCCAAAACCATCGATATGAATTTGGTCGAATCCCAAGAAACCAGAAGGATGTTTGATAGAATCATCGGCTTCAAATTGTCCGCTTTGCTCAAAAATAGGATCGGTTCCAAATCCGCCGGACGCGTTCAGTCCGCGACTTTGAAGATGATCGTGGACAACGACAATGAGATAAAATCTTTTGTCCCGGAAGAATACTGGGATATCACCATTGAGCTTAAGATTGGCAAACGCAAGCTTAGCATGACCTTGGATAAGGTCGATGGCAAAGGGGCCAATGTGAAAAACGAGGCCGAAGCCGACGCGATTTTGGCCCGTTTGGGGGATTCTTTGACCCTAACTAACTTAAACACGGTCAAAAAAAGCGTTCCTTCTAAACCCGCTTTGACGACTTCCACCATGCAGCAAGAAGCCTATGCGCGCTACCATTTCTCGACTTCCAAAACTCAGTCTTTGGCTCAGAAATTATATGAAGGTTTGACCGTTAACAACGAACATGCCGGTTTGATAACTTATATGCGTACCGATTCCACGCGTATTTCGCCCGTTTTCTTTGAAGGCCAAGCCAAGCCTTTCATCGAAGAAAAGTATGGCAAAGAATACGTCGGACACACCAAATTGGGAAAGAAGCAAGCCAATGCCCAAGACGCCCACGAAGCCATAAGGCCAACATCATTGGCCCGCACGCCGGAAATGGTCGCCGCTTCTCCTTTTGTCACTTCCGATGAGGCCAAACTTTACAAATTGATTTACGAACGCACCTTGGCCAGCTTGATGTCGGATCGCATCGAAGAAGTCACCATGGCGATCTTCGAAGGCAATGGGCTATCTTTTAAAATCTCGGGTTATAAAACCTTGTTCCCCGGTTATTGCGTTTTATTGAAAGACGGGGACGAAGACAAAGAATTGCCGGATTTGGAAGAAGGCAAGAGCTACTCTCTGCTAGAAAAAAACAAAGAGCAAAAATTCACCAAAGCGCCAGCCAGATATACGGAAGCCAAGATAGTCAAATTGATGGAAGAAAAGGGGATAGGGAGGCCTTCTACTTACGCCTCAACCTTACGCACCCTCCAGCAACGTGGCTACATCGATTCGAAAAAAGGCGTGGTTACCCCTACCGAATCAGGCAGCAAGACCACTTTCGTTTTGAACAAATATTTCCCGGAAATCGTATCGGTCAAATACACGGCCGAAATGGAAAACACCTTGGACGAAATATCTGAAGGCTCTTTGAATAGATTGGATGCCATGAATGGTTTCTATAAGCCTTTTATGGAAAAATTCGGCGAGGTTTCCGAAAGGATGTATAAAGATCCAGATGAGCAAACGGGACATAATTGCCCGCTTTGTGGCTCTCCTTTGGTAATCAAAAAGGGAAGGTATGGCCAATTTGTGGCCTGCAGCAATTATCCAAAATGCTCATATGTCGAAAAGAAACCGAAGCAAGAATTGGTTTATGTTGGACGCGATTGCCCTTCGTGCGGGAAACCATTGGTGGAAAGAAAAGACAAGAAGGGCCATACATTCGTGGCTTGTTCTGGCTACCCTAATTGCACATATATCGAAGGGGCAGAGTTGGGATATAAGGAATCCGATTACATCAAGGATTGTCCGGAATGTAAGACCGGTCATTTGGTTTTGAAACACGGCAGAAGAGTCGATTTCTATGGCTGCACCAATTTCCCAAAGTGCAAGTACCACGAATGGCTCCCGAAGAAAAAATAATGGAAAAGAAGTCGATAAAAATAATAGGCGGTGGATTGGCTGGGGCGGAAGCCGCTTATTTTTTGTGCAAAAAAGGGGTGGAGGTCTATTTATACGAACGACGCCCAAATTATGACGACAAAGCCCACGAAACCGATTTGCTTGGCGAATTGGTTTGCTCCAATTCCTTAAAATCCTTCCAACTTTCGAATGCCTGCGGGTTGTTAAAAGAAGAAATGAAGAAGATGGGATCCATTATGATGAAGGCGGCGGAAGTTTCTTCCATCCCCGGCGGGAACGCTTTGACGGTGGATAGGGAACTGTTTGCCAAGGCAATGACCGAAATCCTTTTGGAGTTTCCGAATTTCCATTTGATAAGAGAAGAAATCACCCATTTGGACGATGATTTGACCATATTATCGACCGGTCCGTTAACGGATGGGGTCCTATATGAGGAATTGGGCGAGATATGCAAAAGCAAGCACCTTTCTTTCTTTGACGCCTCCGCGCCGATTTTGAAGAAATCCTCTTTCGATTTTTCCAAAGTCTATGCCAAATCGCGTTTCTCTCAAGACGACGATGCTTATTTGAATTGCCCGTTTACGAAGGACGAATACTATCATTTCGTCGAAGAATTGTTAAAAGCCGAGAAAGCCCACATCCATTCCATCGACACCGAATATTTCGAAGGCTGCTTGCCCATTGAGATAATGGCTTCCAGAGGCATGGAAACTTTAAGACATGGCATGCTAAAGCCCTTTGGGCTTGCTACGGACGAACATCCAAAACCCTATGCTGTCGCCCAATTGAGGCAAGATAGCAAATTGGGCGATTGCTATAATCTTGTCGGATTCCAAACCAATTTGACTTATCCCGAACAAAAAAGAGTCTTTAGGATGATTCCGGGATTGGAAAACGCGGAATTCGTCAGATACGGATTGATGCATAGGAATTCTTATTTGGATTCGCCGAATTGCCTAAACGAAGATATGTCGTTAAAGAACAAAAACAACGTTTTCGTCGCCGGACAATTATCGGGCGTGGAAGGCTATGTGGAATCCGCGGCGACCGGCATTATTTCAGCTATAGAAGCTTATAGAAGGTTAATGGGAAAAGAACACATAAAAGTGCCTACCGACACCGTGATTGGGGCGTTATTGGATTACGTATTTCACGCTACCGTCAATTTCTCCCCCATGAATGCCAATTGGGCTTTGTTCCCCTCTAGCGATAAAAAACATCGAGAAATAACAATCGAAAAAGCTCTAAATGCGATAGAATCGTATTGGAGTCAAGCAAATGAATAAGCCCGAAAGAGAATTTTTGGACCATCTTTCAAAGGAAAGAAACTATTCCCAAAAAACCGTCGAAGCCTATCGTCGGGACATTGAGGATTTTTTCTCTTTCATCAACGAAAATGACATTCTTTTCGATCAAGTTGGAAAACAAGAAATAAGGGATTTCCTATCTTTTGAACTTGATAGGGGAATATCCAAAAGGACCATTCAGAGAAGGATGTCTGCCTTGCGGACTTTCTATACATACATGCTCGATGCAAAATACGTCGAAACGAATCCTTTTGCTTTGGTCTCTTCTCCGAAGACGCCGATACGTTATCCAAGCGCCCTTTCATTGGAACAAATAGATACCTTGATGAAGAAAAACAACGAAAGAACAGATGAGTTGAAAACGCGGGACCAAGCGATTTTGGAATTGATATATACCTCTGGCATGAGGGCTTCCGAAATAGTGGGCTTCACCCCTCAGCAGATAGATTATCCAAACCGCGTAATTCGCGTATTCGGAAAAGGGAAAAAAGAGCGATTGGTCCCGTTTTCGAAATCGGCGATGTTGGCGATGAAATCATACCAAAAAGAGCTTAGGCCTCTTTTACTAAGCCGCCATTCAAGCTCGAAGATAGCCAATGTTTTCTTTCTTTCGTCAAAGGGCGATCCATTAACCACCAGAGGCTTGGAATACATCTTAAAAGAAGTCGAGAAAAAGACGGGTTGCTACTATGGGCTCCACCCTCACGAATTCAGACATACCTTCGCCACTCATTTATTGGAAGGAGGGGCGGATCTTAGGATGATTCAGGAATTACTTGGACACGAAAGTTTGAACACCACCCAGGTTTATACCCATGTGAGCAAAGAAAACATGAAACGCCAATATGACGAATTCTTTCCGCGAGCCAAGAAAAAATAAGACTTCCTATCGTTTTTGAATCTTCCTATAAGGAAGTGCTTTTTTATTTCCCGCGTACGTGGTAACATACGTCTCGGCTCTTTTTATTGAGCCTATGCACACTCTGAGGATTCACCGCCGTGTTCCCATTCGGGCGAAGCAGCTTAAAAAGCGAATGGGTGGTCAGGTGTTCGAATCAGGGGAGGTCTAAAAACAAATGGAGGTCACCAAAATGAGTGACGAATTGAACAAGGTCGAGGCTGAAGTCGCCGAAACGACCATGGCAGAGATCGTACACGATCCCAATGCCCCGATCATCACGATCAAAAAACTTTTGAACGCCGGTGTCCATTTCGGACATCAAACCCGCCGCTGGAACCCGAAAATGGGTCGTTATATCTACGGCGCCCGCAACGGCATTTATCTCATCGATCTTTCAAAGAGCGTTGAGCAAACCAAAGCCGCTTATGCCGCTTTGAAGACCATCGTCGAAAATGGCGGAAAGGTCCTCATCGTCGGAACCAAGAACCAAGCTCAGCAAATCGTCGTCGAAGAAGCCACCCGTTCCGGAAGCTTCTATATCACCCATCGTTGGCTCGGCGGAACCCTTACCAACTTCCGCACCATCCTCGGCCGCACCCGCCGCTTGAAGGATTTGGAAGCCATGGAAGAATCCGGAGCTTTCGACAAATTACCCAAGAAGGAAGTCGCCTTGCTTCGCAAAGAATTGGAAAAATTGTCCAAGAACCTTGAAGGCATAAAAGAAATGCGCCGTTTGCCTCAAGCTTTGATTGTCGTCGATCCAAGCGTTGAGCATAACGCCGTCAAGGAAGCTACCGCTCTTCATATCCCCGTATTCGCCATCTGCGATACCAACGATGATCCAGATTTGGTCACCTTCCCCATCCCTTCCAACAATGACGCCACCAGCGCCATCAAGCTATTGGTCGGTGTCTTGACCGACGCCATCGTCGAAGCCAAGGGTGGAATCACCGAAATCGCCTATGTCCCTGACGAGGGCGAAGAAGCCAGCATGAAAGACGCCGTCAAGAACGCTGACATGATCAACGAACAACGTCGCGCCGCTATCCGCAAAGCCCGCAAGGAACGCGAAGAACGCTATGCCAAAATGCAGGCCGAACGCCAAGCCCGCTTTGCCGCCAAGAAGGCTGCCAAAGACGGAAAGGTCGCCGAAAATGCCGATGAAGCCGTGAAGGCCGAAGAGACTGCCGCCGAAGAAACCGTCAAAACCGAGGAGAACAAATAATGGCCGAGGGAAATCAAATTGAATTAATCAAGTCCATCCGCGAAAGAACCGGTGCTGGCATGATGGATTGCAAGCACGCTCTCGAAGAATGCGGCTGGGACATTGAAAAAGCGATTGACCTTCTCCGTGAGAAAGGCATCGCCAAACAAGCCAAACGCGCCGGGAGAACCGCCAGCGAAGGCTTGACCACAATCAAAGTCTGCGACAAATGCGGCGCTGCCGTCATTGTCGAAACCAACTGCGAAACGGACTTCGTCGCCGCTTCCGACAAATTCATCGCTTTCTCCAACACCGTCGCGGAAAAAGTCTTGAAGAACAAGCCTGCCACCATCGACGAAGCCAAAGAGCTCGTCGCCGGTGACTTGAATGACTGCGCCATCGCCTGTGGCGAAAAGCTCGACTTCCGTCGTTATGCCATCTTCAACAAAGAAGCTGGCCAAGCATACGGAACCTATTCCCACATGGCTGGAAAAATCGGTGTTATCGTCCTTCTTTCCAAGGATGATGCCGAAGTTTCCAAACCCATCGCCATGCATATCGCCGCGAACGCCCCTCTCTACATCGCTTTGGAAAACGTTCCGGCCGCTGACAGAGAAAGAGAAAAGAACATCGCTCTCGCCGAAGTCCATGACGATCCGAAACTCGCCAACAAGCCTGAGCAGATGTTGAATCAAATCGTCGAACGCAAAGTCGACAAAGTCTTGTCTCAGAGCTGCTTGGCCCTTCAGCCGTTCTTGCTCGACGATTCCAAGACCGTCGGCCAATTCTTGAAAGAGAAAGGCGTCGAGGTCATCTCCTTCGTTCGCTATCAAGTCGGCGAAGGCATCGTCAAAGAATAAGGCTTCTATTCGAAATCAATCCCTGCCTAACGGTGGGGATTTTTCTTTCTTGCATAACTTTTGTGAAAATATGAGCCCTTAGGGCTCTTTATTTGTATAATAATAGCGATATGAAACCCAAATATAACAGAGTCATCATCAAAATCAGCGGTGAATCCCTGGCCGATCGCGCTGATTCGACCATTCTCGACAATGTCCAATTGACCAATGTCGCCAAGGCCATAAAAAACGTCAAAGACCTAGGAGTCGAAATCGGCGTGGTAGTCGGAGCCGGGAACATCTGGCGCGGACGCTTGGCCGAGAAAATCGGAATCGAGCCTTCCGTCGCCGATTATATGGGAATGCTCGGCACCATCATGAATGCCTTGGCTTTGCAATCCGCCTTCGAAAAAAACGGAATGGAATGCAGAGTCATGAGTTCCATTGACGTCCCTCAGGTGTGCGAACCATATCTTAGGAGAAAAGCCATACATCATTTGGAAGAAGGGAGAATAGTGATTTTCGCCGGCGGAACCGGCAATCCGTTCTTTACGACCGATTCGGCCGCGGCCTTAAGAGCCAAAGAAGTCGGCGCCAAAGCCATATTGATGGGCAAAAACGGAGTCGAAGGAGTTTTGGACGATGACCCGAGAGTCAATCCAAACGCCAAATTGATAAAGAAAATCACCTTCAGAGAAGTGGTTGAACGCAAATTGGGCGTTATGGATTTAACGGCCGTGGCGATGTTGGAAGACAGCGATATCGAAATCAGGGTCTTCAACATGGCTTCTCCCGAAGTATTGAAAGACGTTATTTGCGGTGCGGACTTTGGCACCGTCGTAAGAAAGGAATAAAAATATGGATCCATTAGTTAATGAAGCAAGAGAATCTCTCGAGAAATGCATAGACGCTTTGAAACATAATTTTTCAAAGCTCCGTTCTGGAAGGGCTAATCCCGCCATCTTAAATGGCATAAACTGCGATTATTATGGGGATCAAATGGATATCAATTCCCTTTGCCAAGTCTCCATGCCAGAACCTAGGCAGCTTTTGGTAAAACCTTATTCCAGGGAAGATATCAAAACCATTGCGGCGGCCATTGCCGCGGCCAATATCGGAATCAATCCCCAAATCGAGGCCGATTCCATCAGATTGGTTTTCCCTCCTATGACGGAAGATGTCAGAAAGAACGTCGCCAAGGACGCCAAAAAGATCGCCGAGGAATCCAGAGTGGCGATCCGCAACATCCGCCGCGATTTCATGGATTTGGTTAAAAGCGACGAAGAAATGAGCGAAGACTACCAAAAGAGAGTCCAAGAAGACATCCAGAAGGAAGTCGATGCCGTTAACAAACAGGTGGACGAGCTTTTGGCCACCAAAACGGAGGAGATTCTTTCTATCTAGGGCAAAATGGGCGATAAGAGCAAGCGCGAAATAAAAAAGATAGTGCCCAACGAAATAAGCTCTGAGCAAAAAACGAGCATAAGAACCAGGGTGCTTGTGGCCATTCCGTTGGTGGCCATTTTCTTGGTGGCCTGCGTATTCGGCGGATATGTCATGATGGCTTTCGTGGCTTTGTTAGCCGGTTTTGCGTTTTATGAAATAATCAAATCGAGCAACAAGAAATTGAGCGTTTGGATTTGGATATTAACCTATTTCTTTGGCTATTTGATGGTCTTTTGGCCTTTAGTTGACATAAACGTCCAAAATGCGATTTCATCAAAGGCGAATGGATCTGAATTCGTTTTCTTATTGGAAAAAAGCTTTATTCAGCTAAACGTTCCCATAACCTTGATAGGTTCGGTTATAATCCTTTATTTTTTAACCGCTATATTGGATGAAAATTTCGATTGGAAGGATGTGGCATATCTGTTTGCCTTCGTATTCTTCGTTTCTTTGGGTTTGCAATCGATGCTCATTTGCCGTTTCTATCCATTTGAGGCTTTCTCTTCGATTTTGTCCAACGAAATGATGGGGTCATTTGGATTTAAATGGCTTTGGTCGGCGGGATTGTTGTTCATAGTTTTCGCCATCGTTTCTCTGACTGACGTATTCGCTTATTTCGGCGGAATGTTATTTGGAAAACACAAAATGAATCCGAGAGTCTCACCAAAAAAGACTTGGGAAGGATTTTTCATCGGCTGGGCTATGGGCTCGTTCTTCTTCATCGGCTTGATGTTCTTGTTATCGGGATTGGGTTATCCGATTTTGCCAGAGCTAGACATAACCCATTGGTGGAGAATTTTGATCCTTGGAATATTGATGCCATTGATTGGCACTTTGGGAGATTTGGCTTTCTCGCTCATCAAACGCGGACAAGGCATAAAGGACTATTCCAAATTATTGCCTGGCCATGGTGGAATTTTGGATAGATTCGATTCTCCTATTTTGGCTTGCTTGGGGACTGCGATTATTATTTCCTTCTTCGTCCAAGGATGGATTTTATAATGAAAAAAGTCCTCATTTTGGGGGCTTCTGGATCAATCGGAAGTCAGACGATAGACGTTATAAAAAACAATAGAGAATCTTTTTCTTTGGTTGGAATAAGTATCGGAAATCGCGTCAATTCCTTGAAGGATATAATTTCCTCCTTTCCAGAATGTAAATACATATGGGTCAAAAACGAAGCGGATTATGCCTATTTCAAAAATAAATACCCGAAAATCAATTGGTATGTTTCCGAAGATGATTTAATAAGGCTAATTGACGATAGCGGATGCGACATGGTCGTTAACGCCTTGCTCGGATTCGTTGGGCTATCCCCAAGCTTGCATACTTTGGAAATGGGAAAAACGTTGTGTTTGGCTAATAAAGAGTCTTTATTTTGTGGCGGTTTTTTGATTAAGAAGGCTTTAAAGGAACATAATGGCAGCCTTTGGCCCATAGATTCGGAACACGTCGCTATCAAAAAATGCCTCCATGAGGCCAAAGGCGAGGTAGACAAAGTCATATTGACCGCTTCCGGTGGCCCTTTCTATTTCAAGGACGTGGACTTTTCCTTAGTTAGCAAAGAAGACGCCTTAAAGCACCCGTCGTGGAAGATGGGAGAAAAAATCACCATCGATTCCTCGACCTTGATGAACAAAGGTTTTGAAGTGATTGAAGCCTCTGAACTTTTTGATTTTCCTTTAGACGATATCAAAGTTATCGTGCACCCCGAATCTTATGTTCATTCGGGTCTTTTGATGAAAGACGGGACATATATTCTTCAAGTGGGAAAACCGGATATGAGAGGACCCATAGAATACGCTTTAAAAGAGGGAAACGTTTCTTATTCGGATGTTATAAAAGTTAATTCGTTGGAAGAACTCCCCTATACTTTCGCGGAGTTCTCCTCAAAAAGGTTTCCGTCCATCAATTTATGCAAGAAAGCCTATAAGATGGGCGGTGCGGCACCGACTATCCTTAATGCAGTCGATGAAGAGATAGTTAAGCTCTTTTTGGAAGGTAAAGCCAATTATTTGGACATCGTATATTTCTGCGAATTGGCATTGGATAGCATCTCCAATATAATTGACCCATCTTTCAAAGATTTGAAAGAAGAGGATTTAAAAGCCCGAAAATGGGTTAAAAGAGAAAAGGAGGCAAAATGAGTCAGGCGTTGAACATAATTTTGACCATTGTTCTCTTGATAGCCATATTGGGGATATTGGTTTCCGCCCATGAAGCGGGGCATTTTCTGTTTGCTAAGATCTTTGGCGTTTATTGTGGGGAATTTTCCATCGGTTTCGGCCCGAAGATATTCTCCAAAAAGAGAAAGAAAGGCGAGACCACTTTCTCGTTGAGGGCCATTCCTTTGGGTGGATACGTTTCGATGTATTCCGCCGACTCCCAAGAAAAAGAAGCCAAGAAAAACGGCGAGGAATACGTTTCTTCGGAAGAAATAGGCCCCAATGAGATGAAAGACGCCGATGGGAATGTCATTCCCTTGGATCGTTCTCTTGAAAGAAAGCCGCTTTATCAAAGAATAATCATCATGTTGGCCGGAGTGACGGTCAACTTCATATTGTCCTTCGTTTTCTGCCTAATTTACGCTACCGCTTACCCTCAATATATGAGCGGATATAGATTCAAAAGCGAAGGGATAACGTTCAGCAAGGAAACCACGGGAATAATCACCAACGATTATGGGAAGGTGAGCCTCTTTTCTACTAGTGAAGGGGAAAATTACACGGTTGGCTTCATTTCTTCCTACGATGAATCATTAGCGTGGGAAGAAGGTTATGTCGACGTTACGGCGATTGCCCAAAATAGCAGTGGCTCGGTAGCGGGATATTTGATCGATAACCACGCCGTTATCACTTCAATTGGGCAAAAATACGACGTAACCGCCCTTTATTACCCAAAATCCGAGACCAAAGAAAATGATTTGCTTTCTTGTCTGACCTTCTTTTCTAATACCGAAACGTTGATATCCGATTCGAATTTCAATACCTTGGGCATTACGAAAATGCCAAATATGGAGGCGGACAGCCTAAAACTTTTAAATGGGGATTCTTTATCCTTGAATGTTACTTCCATCGAATATGACGAAGAAAATGAAAAATATGTGAGAGTGAGCCATACCGTAACTTCGGTTTATGGCGAAAGCGGATGGGATTTCTCGTTGATCAAATTAACGCCTGAAATCGTTCAATCAACTTATGGCGAAAGATTGAAATACGGATGCGAAGAATGGGTTTCCTTCTTTCCGATGATCGGCAATGCCTTAAAACAATTGTTCAGCTTTAATTTCGACAACATCGGCGGAGTGGTGGCAATGGGTGCTTCGATATCTTCTCTCACAAGCTATATGGGAGCAGGAAGGACCTTCTTCTTCTATGGAGGGCTCATATCCCTTAATTTGGCCATTTTGAATCTTTTGCCATTCCCCGGATTGGATGGATGGCAGATAGTGGTGGCGATAGTGGAAAAAGTCTCCAAAAAGAAGATTCCGCCAAAGGTTAAGCAAACCATTTCGATGATCGGCATAGGCTTATTGATGGTCTTTGCGGTATTTATAATGATCAAGGACATAATAAGACTGGTATGAGCGTGAAAATGATTAGGTTCCTAAATTCGATCGGCATAGAAAATACCGGCGATTTCGACATGGATTTTTCTTATGCCAAACTCGATCCAAACGATCAGTCGGTCTTTAAAATGGTCATTAAAAAAGAAACCGGTTGGGATTATTTTTTATTTGACGAATTCCTTTCCGGCGTAGGAAAAATCGAATATCCGTATAGTTTGAGCTTTGAATATGAAAATATAAGCGACGAATCGGTTGAAAGGTTCTTTTCGGATTATTTAACTAGCCAAGGCTATGCCTTTTTTATTGTGGAAGGGCACGCCTTAGACAACGTTTTGACCATTACTTACCAAAACGAATCGGATTTGGAAATTCTTAAAGACGTAAGGGACGTGCTTAACGAGCTGTTCGAATTCCTCTGCTATCCATATAAAGTCGTCTTAAAAGAATTAATGGACGAAGACACTTTATTAAGAAAAGAAGAAGCCAAAAGGGTTCAAGAAGAATTTTTGAAAGCCAAAAGAATAGAAAAATATAGCCTCAAAGGCAATTACATGAAATTGGATTGCATCGAAGAGGCCTTCTCTTTGGGACCTCAAAATATTTCTATCGACGGAAATATTTTCAATTTGGATTCCAAGACCGGCAAAGGAGGAAAAGTAAGGGTCAATTTCGGCATAGGTGACGGGATTGGCGCTATAAATTGCTCGGCTTTGCAAAATGATTCGACCTTGGATAGAAACACGTTATTGGATCTTAAAAACGGCATGCGCGTAAATGTCAGAGGCAACATGTTCTTCGACAAATATTCCGGCGAAAGAACTTTGTCCGTGGATTATATAGATAAACTCCCTCCGAAAGAGCTACGAAAAGACAGCGAAGAAGAAAAGCGCGTCGAACTCCATCTTCATTCCAAAATGTCGGCAATGGATGGCTTAGGCGAAGTGGAAGACTATTGCAAAGTCGCCAAATCGATGGGGATGAAAGCCATCGCCTTGACGGACCACGGCAACATCCAAGCCTTCCCTGAACTTCAAAACAATGCGGCCAAAAACGATTTGAAGCCGATCTACGGCTGCGAATTCTATATGTTCGAGCCTAGGCAAAAATATGTTTTCAACCCATCGGAAAGGCTGCTTAGCGACGCCAGATATTGCATCTTCGACTTAGAAACCACTGGACTTTCCGCCGTTTTCGATCGCATAACCGAATTTGGCGGGGTGATAATGCAAAACGGCATCATAGTCGATAGGCTTGACATCTTAATAAACCCTGAGATGCCTATACCGGAGAAAATCCAAGCCAAGACCCATATTACCGACGAAATGGTAAAGGATTGCCCCAAAATAGAAGACGTCATGGACAAAATAGAAAAGTTCATGGGCGATAATATCTTGGTTACCCATAACGCCTCATTCGATTTCTCATTCATCAACGAAGCGAGATTGAGGATGGGCAAGGAAGAACTAAAAAACCCGGTAATCGACACTTTGGCTTTGTCCCATTATCTCTTCCCAGAACGCAGATACCACAATTTGGGGGCCTTATCCTCCGCTTTGGGCTTGGACACTTATAACGAAGACGAGGCTCACCGCGCTGATTTCGACGCCGAAGCCTTATCAGAGGCCTGGTCTTCGATTTTGAGTCGCTTGGATCCCTATCAGACTTTAAAACATAAGGATTTGATGGATTTGAGGTTTACCGAAAATAACTTCCCATCTCTAAGCGGGGACGAGCTGAAGATGAAAATCAAGATGACGGTTTCGTCTTTCTTTAAAAACATCCGCCCGCATCACGTTGTCGTTTTGGCCAAAGACGAGCAGGGATTAAAGGACTTATATCGCTTGGTTTCTCTCTCCAACACCGAATATTTGGCGGACGTTCCGAAAATCCCCAAGCACGTAATAGCAAAATATAGAGAGCATCTCCTTTTGGGCTCGGCTTGTTGGAATGGCGAGGTTTTCGACACAGCCATGTATTCCGGCTATGAAAAGCTAAAAGAAGTCATTTCCTATTACGATTATGTCGAGATTCAGCCTTGGGAAAATTATTCCTATCTAATTAACGTCGGGGACGTGACGGAAGTTCGTCTCCGTCAAATGTTGGATTTGATCATTAAAGCCGCGGACGAGATGAAAGTGAAAATCGTCGCCACGGGAGACTGCCATTACGTAAACCCGGAAGATAAAATAGCTCGCGACGTTTTCATCGGTACGAAAGCCGTGGGCGGTGGACGCCATCCTTTGAATCCGGCTTTTAGAGAAAAGCTTCCGGCATTCGAAAACCCCGATCAGCATTTCCGTTCAACCAAAGAAATGTTAGATTCCTTTAGGGCTTGGCTTCCGGAAGAAAGGGCCAAGGAATTCGTCGTCACCAACTCAAATTGGGTCGCCGATCAAATAGAGGTGGTTAAGCCAATTAAAAGCGGTACTTTCACCCCGGACGCCAATTTGCCTGGGTCTGATAAATTGCTGAGGGAACTTTGCTATTCGAACTTGGAAAAATATTACGGTAAAAACCCGGATCCGAAGATCAAGGAACGTTTGGACAAGGAATTGAACGGTATCGTCAACGGTGGCTATTCGGTCATTTATTACATTGCCCACAAAATCATAAATAAGGCGGAATCCGACGGATATTTCGTCGGTTCACGTGGATCGGTCGGCTCTTCGTTCGTGGCCACCATGGCCGACATTACCGAAGTCAATCCTTTGGAACCCCATTATCTTTGCCCCAATTGCAAACATTTCGAATGGAACACCGATCCAAAGATACTTTCGGGTTTTGATTTAGACGATAAGAAATGCCCGGTTTGCGGAACTTTGATGCACGGGAATGGCCAAAACATCCCATTTGAAACATTCTTGGGCTTTAACGCGGACAAAACTCCGGATATAGATTTGAACTTCCCTCCAGACTATCAATCTGCCGCCCACGACTACACCAGGGAACTGCTTGGCAGGGAGAATTGCTTTAGGGCTGGTACCATACAAACCGTAGCTGATAAAAACGCCTTTGGTTACGTGAGAGGCTATTTCGAAAGAAGCGGAACAGATCCGAATACCATTCCTTCGGCCAAAGTAGCGATGATCGCCGATATGTGCAAGGGCGTAAAAAGAACTACCGGACAGCATCCTGGCGGAATCGTCGTTATTCCGAAAGACATGTCTGTTTTCGATTTCACCCCGTATCAATATCCGGCGGAAGATATAGGATCCGACTGGTTAACGACCCATTTCGACTTCAATTCCATGCATGACGAGGTTTTGAAATTGGATCTTTTGGGCCAATTGGAACCGATGATTTTAAGGAAGATGGCGTTGAGTTCCGGCGTTCCTTTTAAAGATATTCCTATGAATGACAAAAAGGTCATTTCTTTATTCTATTCGCCGAAGGCTTTGGGATTGAAAACCAATCCGTTAAAATTCCAAACCGGGACCATGGGTATTCCGGAATTCGGTACCTCTTTTGTTCAAGGCTTGCTGGTGGAAGCTAAGCCTAGGACCTTCAATGACTTATTGGCCATTTCCGGTCTATCCCACGGGACTGACGTATGGGCTTATAACGCCGAAGAATTAATAAAGCAAGGGAAGGCCGACATTACGTCCGTTATTGGCTGCCGTGACGATATCATGCGTTATTTGATCCAAATGGGATGCGATAAGCTCGAATCTTTCAAATTCATGGAAACCGTCAGAAAGAACAAAGGGCATGTTAATAGGGACAAGATTGAAGAGAAGATACCTATGTTAAGAGAACACGGGGTTCCCGAATGGTATTTGGAATCCTGCAGGAGAATCCAATATCTATTCCCCCGCGGCCACGCTACGGCTTATGTCATAAACGCGGTCAGAAATGCCTGGTATAAGCTTTACAAACCACTTCATTATTATGGGGTCTACTTTTCTGATCACGTCGAGAGGTTTGACATCAAAGTCATGAACGAAGGATTGGATGCCGTTGTCGAAAGAACCAATTCATTGGAATCTAGATCAAATAGCAGGACAGACAAACTTTCGGAGAAGGAAAAAGAAATCCTGAAAGGCTTGAAACTGTGCGCGGAATTCTTGGATCGCGGCTTCACGTTCCATAAAATCGACCTATATAAATCCGACGCCCACGATTTTGCGGTGGATGAGGAAAACCAAGCTTTGTATCCTCCTTTCGTGGTCATAGACGGACTGGGATTGAGTGCGGCCCAATCGGTCATAAACGCCAGAAAAGACGGAGAATTCACATCCAAGGAAGATTTGCATAAGAGAACCTCTCTCTCGGAAACGAACATAGCTGATTTAGAAGAAGCGGGAGCCTTGGGAGGAATGGGCGAAAGCGACCAATTGTCTCTCTTTGATTTCTTATCTTAGTGGTGGTATATTTACCCGTGCGATAACATCGCATCGGGACGTAGCACAGTCGGTAGTGCGCCTGGTTCGGGACCAGGAGGTCACGAGTTCGATTCTCGTCGTTCCGACCATATTTCACAAATAGGATTGACGCCTACGTCGCCAATCCTTTTTTGATGGTGCAATCTAAAGTTTTGATTTTGGTACCCCAAGAGCCAATGGCTAGAAATTGGCAAAATATATTCATCGCAGGATAAGGTGGTTCTCCAACTTTGCGGGAAGGGGTCGATAACCGTTTCTTCATGAAAATTATATGAATCCCCGCTTATACCTACTCTCACTGTTTGCTTCCAATTTTATATTTTTGTATGCTGCATATGTAATATTCTTGCATTGATTTCAATAGGACTTTTCTTTCGGAATCATTATTAATTGTTCCCCATTCTTCGCTTAATGGCATACATTGTGCCGCTCTTTATGATATATATGAGCATAAAACACAAACTTTTTTATCGTTTCTCCATGGCTGTTCCTCGATTCTATTGCTTTTTTGGAAAAGCGTAAAAAATAGTTAGAAAAAAGTTGGAAAAGCGGAGCATAGGTTTATGTATAGAAAGATTTCTGCCTATATTGAAGAATATTTGACAAGCGACGAAGATAAGATACTTTGCATCGATGAAGCTTTGCATAATAAAATTTTGTATCTATTTAAAACATATCTATATGTCGGTGGTATGCCGGATGCGGTGAAGACTTTTGCTGAGACAAAAAATGTTATTAAAATTAGAAAGATACAAAATGATATTATTAATTTCTATTCTAAAGACGCCTCCAAATACGACAAAGAGAATAAATTAGTGATAAAAAGAATCTACGAAATGATTCCTTCAAACATCGAAAACAAAGTTAAAAGAATTCAATATAAAAAAATTGAAAATATTGATGATGTTCGTTACAAAAAATACACTGATGAATTTGAATATCTTATCTGCTCAGGCATCTCGCTAGCCACCAAAGCGGTTAGCGAACCAAAATTCCCATTAATCCAATCAAGCAGTAAGAGTCTTATTAAGTTATATATGAATGATGTTGGTTTATTAACTAGCGTCCTTTACAAAAATAATATCAATGCCATATTGGATGATAAAAGCGGTGTAAATTTAGGCACTGTCTATGAAAGCGTTGTCGCTCAAGAGTTAAAAGCCCATGACCATGAGTTATATTATTATGATCGGAAGAAGGTTGGAAAAGTTGATTACCTGCTCGATGATTATGAATCCTTAAATGTTTTGCCTTTAGAAATTAAATCAGGCAAAGATTATTCAAACTTTAGAGCGTTGCCCAAATTATTGAAGGATAATAATTACAAAATGACTAAAGGCTATATTTTAAGCAATAAAAGAGAAATAAAAACAGTAGATAAAATCACTTATTATCCAATTTATTTCATAATGTTTTTATAGATAACAACTCATTGAGAAAGTGGCAATAGAGTCGTGCAATTAGGCAAGCAGCCATTCCGTTTTTTAGGATGAAACCATCCGAGAAAACGGAAAAGCCGTAAAGCCCTTATAATTGTTTACTTACAATCGATTGGAAGAAGCTAAGTGGCTATTCTGTAATACAATCTTTCGCGCCTTTGACGCCCGAAGCTTTGGGCGAATTGGTCCAAGGCGAATTCTGCACGTTCGTAGTGGGGGCGGTATACAGCCTTAAATCAACGAGGTCTTTGATGGGGAAGAATTTTTGGCCAAGGCGATGTCATAGTCCTGCTAGAGGATATATAGGAACGGATATTTCTCAAGTATCGTCCAAACGTCCTTCGGCCCAATAACCTCTTCGATCCTGCGAACCGACTATCGCTATTTAAGACCGATATCCCGAGCCGTATCAGCGCTCCACCGACGATTTGGAATACGCTTTCCGATTGCTCTACTTGCATAGAATGAGACTTCATCGAGGACCTCTCGGAGCCATTTGCGGCTTTATATTGGAACTCTCTTTATTTAAGCAATGCAGAGGTCATATCTCCATAGAACATGATTTGCCCGCCTTGATTTGTGGTGCAATTTCTGTCGGCTTTGTAATAGCCAACTATTTGCCCGCCGAAATTTCTGACGATTTTATTGCCCATCATATCGGAATCAACGTAACCAACTATTTCGCCTTTGAAATTCCTTACTGTTTCTCTCATATATAAACCTCCTAATTATTTTTTACGGCATGATATAAAATATCAACATGAATAAAGTTCTTACCTATTATTCGAAAATAAAAAATCACGAAATAGATGAGCTTCAACCTCTTTTGGATGCCTTGCCAGAACGAGTGAGAGAAAAAAAATTGAAGCTAAATAACATAGATAATGCAAACGCTTCATTATCGGCATTCCGTTTGCTGGAAAAAGCTTTGAAATTAAATAATATCAATATTTATGAATATAACTATTCGATAGGGAGATACGGTAAGCCATATCTAGAAGGATGCCCATTTAAATTTTCAATAAGCCATTCAAAAGAACTATGTGTGGTTTCAATAAGCTTAAACGAGGTAGGAACTGATGTTGAAATGATTAAACCTCGTTCGTTGAAAATAGATAGGTTATTCACTAAAAAAGAAAAAGATTACGTAGAAGGCTCAAAAAACTGCCTTGTTTCCTTTTATGAAATATGGACTGGCAAGGAAGCGTACCTAAAAGAAAATGGACGAGGGCTTTCTACGCCATTGGATTATTTCGAAATACTAGATACATCCCGTAAAAACCTTGTTCATTTTATGATAAATGATACTTATATGCTTTCCGTTTATTCAAGCAAACCATCGGAATTTGAAACTCCGATAGAGATAAAAATCTGATTTTAGAGGCTATTTGACGAATTTTCTGATCGCTTCTGCCATTTTTTCGGTTTGATCAAAGACCGGGTTATGTCCGGAATCTAATTCGACATAGGTGAATTCGCAATTATCCCTGGTTTTGAAATAATCGTAGTTTTCGTGTTGATTAAACCAAGGAATAGCCATATCTTTCTTTCCCCAAAACATCAAAACTGGCTGTTTTATTTTATGAACTTTGGAATTTCCTTTGGCGTACAAACTAGGCGTGTCAGAAATATTGAATGTAGACAATGCCCAATAGGATTCTGGCATGCATTTTTGCTTGCAGGTTTCTTTTAGATATATTTCATTGTCCTCTTCATTCGGATGATACCCGGCGGTATAGATGAGTTTGTCCCACAATCCGCCCATATGCTTGAAATCATTCGTTTCAGCCCAAATGCCCGTTATTTTTAATGGCATGTCATTGGCCATTTCTTCTTGAGACGAGTAAGTCGCCCCATAAATGGGACCATTCTCATCTCTTTTGAAATATGGGTGCCCGCGGAAAGAAAGAGAATCTATCAATATCAATTTCTTTACGATGTCTGGCCTATCGGCGGCCAAATCCATGGCTGCGGCCCCTCCAGTTGACCAGCCGGCCACGGCATCGGACTTTATGTTTAATGAGTCGCAGAACTCTTCGATAAGCTCTTTCCATTCGGAAATGCTTGAAAATGATTTCTTGTTATAGGTCGTATCCCCATATCCTCTCATATCGGGGGCTATCACTCTGAAGTTTTGCTCCAGTAATTCTATTAGAGGGCTGTAATGTATTGAACTAGATTGGTTTCCATGGATTAACAGAATGGTCTTTTCCCCTTTTCCTTCATCCAAATAAGCCACCCGCTCATTGGCTCTTTTTAGTTCTATAAAACGCTTTTCGTAATGCTTCATGGGAAAATGATAACCAAAAATTAAGTCTTAATCACGAATGACACCGCTTTTCTTAAAGAAAAACGAAATTAATTTCGGCAACATAGTATAATTCCAATAAGTCTTTGGAGGTGAGAATCATGACAATTCTAGGAAACGTTGTGACCATCGATCAGAAAATAGCCGAATGGTTCAACAACAATTTTTCTACTACCCCTCTCCCAGAAGGGGCTTGGAGCTATGGCAATTTCATTCTTTGCCTCATATCGATTGCTTTATGTGCCTTGCTTACAGGCTTAATTGGCATGGAGCGCGAAAAACGTAGAAGAAGCGCCGGTCTCCGCACCCACCTATTGGTCGGTCTTGGCTCTTGCGTCATCATGATTATCTCCATATACGGTTTCCCTCTCTCTGATTCTCAAAGAGACGCGGCCCGTTTGGCCGCCCAAGTCATAGCCGGCATCGGCTTTTTGGGCGCAGGTGCCATCATTCATAACCGCGCCAGCGTTACTGGTCTTACTACCGCTTCATCGATTTGGGCCACCATGGCGGTTGGCTTATGCTGCGGTTCGATGAATTTCATAATCGCCATCTTGTTAACCGTGATCATTCTCTTTGTCTTGACCTATTTCCGCAAAGCCGAAGAAAAGATCGCCGCCGTCTCCCCTATGTTTATCATGGTCGGACCGGCTGAGCAGCCATTGATGACTACCTTAGATAAAATCGCCACTGAGCAAGGCTGGGAATTATCTAGAGTAACAACGCGTCTTATCGAAGGAAATGATGGAAAAAGCGCATTGGAAATCGCCTTTACCGTCACTGCTAACGACAAAAGAAAACTAGACAAAAACGAAATTATGGCTATTATCGATGCGAGGGTGACGATAACCAGCATCTATCCCATCGACAACCATTGAAGAAAAAGCCTCGTCCCCTGAGGCCTATGTCGCCGTAGCTCAGCTGGATAGAGCAACTGCCTCCTAAGCAGTAGGTCAGCCGTTCGAATCGGCTCGGCGACGCCATTATGAGAATCGAGACCCCGATTAGGGGCCTTTTTTGTAGGAATAGGCATCATGTTCTTGACAAAAGGCCACCCAATGAATATATTCTTCAATGCGCTAAGCGAAAGTTTGGGGCGTTAGCTCAGCTGGGAGAGCGCCTCCATGGCATGGAGGAGGTCGAGAGTTCGATCCTCTTACGCTCCACCAAACTTAATGAAACACCGTCCATTAGGGCGGTTTTTTATATCCAACTTTGAGATTTTTCGTCTTGATAGGATAAAACCCTTGCGTGCGTATATAATATGCGCATGGCAAAAAGAACAAGAAAAGACTTCTGGAGATTGTTCTTCGCTTGGGCTTTTTTCGCCGCCGCCTTAGTTGGATATGGGGCGATAATCTACGAATCGGCCCAAGATGGCTCGACTTCCAGCGACCATAGTTCGAACATCGGAGATTTGGTTCCGGATGATATAGTGGATGACGCATATGATGACAAAAACATCATTAACATCAAAGACTTCGCGGTTTCCTTTGCCCCTAACAAAGATCAATATTTTGTAGGAGACGTCATTGAATATTCTTATTCATTCACTCCTGAGAACACTTCTTTTAAGGACATTGAGATTAACGCTTCTCCGGAATCGCTGGTTTCAATACATGACGGGGAAATCGTTTGCCTAAAGGAAGGAAAGGCGACGTTAGACTTCATATCCAAGAAGAATGATAAATTAAAGAAATCTATTTCTTTCGATATTAAGCCCGTTAAAGGGGAAAGCATCAGCCTTGGCTCCGATTTGGAACTTACCATCGGAGACGTAAGAGTGTTGGAGCCAATCATTACTCCCAACAATGTGACTTATAAGGATGTCGAATATTCTTCTTCGAATGATTACGTTGCGGAAGTGACTTCTTCCGGAACTTTAAAGGCCAAAAATTTCGGGGAGGCTACGATATACGCATCTTTGAAGAGCGACGAAAACATCAAAGATTCCATAAAAGTAAAGGTAAGCGAGAAAATATCGAAAGAAACGGAAGTGAGGGAAATATCCTTGCCTGAATCGCTTTCGATTTATGCGAAAGAAAAGAAAACGGTGGTTGGTTCTTTTTCTCCTAGGGCGATATCGAATTTCTCTTTGGATAAACTGAAATTGGATTCTTCAGACGAAGATTTGATTTTTGGCCCGGTTTCCTATTCTTTGGAAAAAGGGACGTTTTCCTTCCCCGTTTCCTACGAATGCGAAGATTTCGACGTTCAAAGAAAAGTTAATATCAAGGCCAGCTATCAAGGCAAAGACGTCTTGGAAGATATGATGGAAATAGACGTTCTTCCTACCGAGGCATTGACGGTTTCTTTGATTAATCCCAATCAAAAGAACTCTTATAGCGGTTCAATATATAACTTCATAAATTACCCATCCGAGACGTTAACCGATTGTATCACTCTCAAAGTCGATTATTTAGAAAGCAAAGTCGTTAGCCAAAGCCAAGCTTATAGGACAAAAGACATAAGCTGGGAGGTTCCGTCTTCATTGTCTTTGCTTTCATATTCTTACGACTACGCCATTTTGGAGCCTACAAATAACGATCACGCGATAGAAAACGCCGAAGTGTTCTTTTACCCGAATTCCGATAAAGACGAAAGGATAACCTACAAGGTTTCCTATTCGTTTTCCGAAGACGATAGCCGAATAGAAGATGTGACTCCTCTTCATATTTACGATGGCATCGAATTGTCTAGCGGAACGATATTCAAAGACAAATTGGATTGCGAGTTGGTCTTAAATAAGAAAAGCGACATCATATCTTCTTCCGGTTATGAGGCCGAGATAATCGAAAACAGCGATTTGGCTGTCCTTTCCAAAAACAAAAGCGACGGTTCATACACCTTGGAAACAAAAGATAAAGAAGGACAAATAACGATTCGTTTTGTCTCTTCCTTGGATCCTTCCGTTTTTAAAGACATCAATATCAACATCACCAAAAAGCCAAGCGGATGTATGGTGACAGCCAATGGCGAGGAAATAAACGGCTCTTTGACTTTGAAAAAGGGAGAAGCGGCTTCTTTGAGCTTAAGCCTATCTCAGAAAAACGAATTCAAGGACTCTTCCTATTCTTTGGCGTTTTATTCCGATTCGTTCTCGGTGTCATTTTCTAGGGAAGGAATAGCGTCGTTTGATGAAAATTCTTCGTGTTTGTTGCCTTATAACGGGACTGACGAAGAAGGGATATCCATTACCATTACAAGCGATTCTTATCCTGCTTTAAGTTGCACCTTTGTCTTGATAGTCGATTATGTGGCCCCGAATGTGGATGGATTTTCTTTGAATTTGGAATTGATATCTTATCCTGGGGAAGATGATTCGAATAAGCCGGTTTCTTTAAATCAAATAAGCGTGGGAACCAAATTGAAAGCCTATGGCAAAGTGGATGAAAACGCATCGGTTTCGACCGGATTTTATATTTCTAGTGACCAATCGGTAATAACGATAGATTCCCTAAGTGGCAAAATGGAAGCGGTGGGGGCGGGCTTTGCCGATATCGAGTTCCATTCCGATGATAACCCAAGTTTGTTTGTTAAGGAAAGTATCGAGGTAAAAGACTCCATAGGCCCCATATCGATAGATTTTGAGTCTTTGGGCGCGATTGAATATGAGATAGACGAATCTTATGACGGAAAAGTCGCCAACATCGTTTTAGCCTATGGGCAGTCATATAAAATAAAGCCCATTTTGCCAAGCTATGCGACTTATAAGAAGGTGAGTTACGTTCAAAAAGACTTTATGGATCAAAAAAAGAACGAAGACGTTTTAGAAGTAAACGATAATGGCATTGTCACCTTAAAGAAAATCGGAAAGACGTTCATTTATGTCACCTATGGATCAGAAGACACCTTAGCTACGGACGTATTCGTTTTGTCTATCACGGTGAAAAGAGACATCGAATCATTCTGGTCGACCTTCCTATATTTGGTCAGGAAAACGCTTGGTCATTTTGGGGTTTTCATGCTAAGCGCCATATGCACGATGGTCTTTGTTGCTCTCTATTTCAAAAAAGAATGGCTTTGGCTTATAGGCACGGGCGTTTCATTATTGGTCGGTTTTGTCTTTACCGGCATTTCGGAGCTAATTCAGCTTCATACCCCGGGAAGATATGGGTGCTGGGCTGATGTCTGGATCGATTTCAAAGGCACTTTGGCGGGGGTTGGAATCATTTCTTTCATCCTTTTAACGATATATCTCATAAAAATCGTGTATCATCGTTGTTTGGAAAACAAAAAGAATAAAGAAGGGAGGAAGGCGAATGAAGAAAAACAAGTGGAAGAAAGAGACAAATAACGCGGAAGAAATATTGTCTTATATGAAAAACAAGGAAGCCGCGTCTCTTTTGTATGCGTCTGGCTTTTCCTCTTCCAACGGCTTGGCGAAATATAATGTCCCCTCCTTTTTGATGAGAGAAGGCTCAAATGGGATAGTCTTCGACGACGAATATAAGCAAAGCATCTGCTTTCCTTCCCCTTCCGCTTTGGCTTGCACTTTCGACGACGAATTGGCTAAAAGCTATGGTGAGGCCTTGGCTAAGGAAGCCATCCATTATGATACGGACGTCGTATTGGCTCCCTCTTTGGGCATTAAGCGCAATCCGTTATGTGGCTTTTCTTATGATTTGTTTTCCGAAGATCCCCTTTTGACCGGAAGGATGGGAGCATCCTTGGTTTTGGGCCTCCAATCTAAAGGGGTCGGAGCCTGCTTAAAGGACTTCGTTTGCCAAAACCAAGCGACTTCCTATGCGCATATGGACGCCCAGGTCGACTTGAGGGCCTTAAACGAAATATATTTGAAGCCCTATTCCTTGGCCATAAATCTTAGTGACCCTTGGATGGTCATGACTTCTTATAGCAAACTTAACGGCTTATCTTGTAGCGACTCCCCTTCTTTGCTTAACGATGTGTTAAAGGGGACGTTGAAATTTAGGGGAGTGGTAGCCTCCGCCCCATCTTCTTCCGTTAGCCCTATCTTATCTCATAAAGCGGGCATAGACTTGGAAATCCCCGCTTTCGCATCTTATAAAAAAGAGACTTTGAAGGCTTTGAATAAGGGAAATATAAGCAAAGAAAGATTTAATGATTCCGCAAAAAGGGTATTAGCCCTGGCTTTGAAAACCAAAAGCAAGGACAAATCCGCAATTTATAACGAAGACGAACAATACGCTTTAGCCGAAAGGATAGCCGAAGAAAGCATCGTATTAGCCAAAAACGACGATAGCATGTTGCCCCTTTCCTCATATAAAAACGTTTGCCTTATTGGGGCCTTAGCGGAGAATTTCCAAATAAAAGGCAATAAGGAAAAAGACGTCCATCCCAAATTCATGGATTCTTTATATAGGGAAATGCTCAAATATTCCAAGGAACGCGGGGAAGAATTGCCTTACGCTCCAGGATATTCATTGAAGGAAAGCGTTTCTCAATCCGAAGCCGAAAGATTGATTATAGACGCGGAAGAATTGGCCTCAAAATGCGAGAAAGTCATCTTTTTGGTGGGAAATCTCCCAAACGACGCTTCTTATTCTTACGATAGGCGCAACATGCGTTTGTCGTCTTCTCAGATTTCGGCCTTCAAACATGTTTACGAGCATAACAAAAACATCATTTTGGTGGTTGTTTCCGGTTCTCCTTTGGAATTGCCGATGAAGGAAGAGAGCAAAGCCGTGGTTATCTCTTATTTTGGAGGGGAGATGTCCGCGAAAGCCTTGCATCGGGTCCTTATCGGGCAAGTAAACCCATCCGGTAGATTGGCCGAGACTTGGCCGGTAAGCTATTCTTCCGTGCCTTCAAGCTGTTTTTACCCGATATGCAAGGTATCCTCCCCCTATAAAGAATCCATATATGTCGGCTATAGATATTATTTGACCGCGGGAATCGAAACCCTCTTTGCTTTTGGCTCGGGCTTAAGCTATTCCAAAACGGTTATTAAAAACGCGAAATTGGACAAAGACGAGCTTAACGAGGGTGATAAGCTGGAAATCTCTTTAAGCGTCCATAATTTGAGCCGCCGGGCAACAAAAGAAACGGTTCAGCTTTACGTCGGAAAGAAAGATAGCCATATATTTAGACCGGCCTTGGAACTTAAGGACTATGCGAAAGTCTCATTGTTGGAAGGGGAAACCAAATCCGTAAAATTCATTCTTTCCGGCAAGGATTTCTCTTATTTCGACATTGATTCTTCGAAATGGCAGACGGAAGATGGGACATACGAAATATACGTCGGCAAGTCCTCCGACAATCTGAAGAATATCGGAACGGTGGAGATTCATACCGGTTTTAAGAAAGCCTTAAGACGTTCGTATTTGCCTTCTTATAAATATTTCACCAACAAATCCTTATTCGTTCCCAGCGATCATGAATTCGAGGAGCTTTTGGGGCATCGCATCAAGAACAAATCATTGTCTCCCGGTGAACGTTATTCCTTCGAATCGACCATCAAAAGCCTCACGGAAAAAGACATCGGCAGAAAAATAGTCAACGAATTGGAAGAAATGATAGACCCGTCGTTAAATGATTGGCAAAAGAAGGCTTTGAAAGCTAATCAGCTTGAGATGCCTTTGCGTTTATTGGTCAATTTCGGGGCCAAGGAAAACAAATTGATGGCGTATTTGGACATCGCGAACGGAAACCTTATCGCCGCTTTGTTCCATATGATGAAAGGAAAGAGAAAATGATGCTTTTCCTCCTTTGCCTTCATTGGCTCAGAAAATTATGGGACCATAGGTGGGACGGAAGCCCTTCCCTCCCTTATTACACCGCGGAAGAGCTAAACCTCAAAGAGGAACGTTTTTATTTTATGGACGGGAAATATCGGATAGACGGCTCCCGCTATTTCAAAAAAGATGGCCCTTTCAAAGCTTTGGTTTGCGTCTTCCATGGCATTGGGGCGGGCAGAAATTCCTACATGAAAGAGATATCGAGATTATGCGAGGAAGGATATCTCGTTTACGCTTACGACAACCTCGGCTGCATGCGGTCGGAAGGGAAAGAAATCAAATCCCTGGGCAGGGTATATGATACCCAAAAGAAGTTCTTTTCTTGGCTAGAAAAAGACGAGAGAGCCAAAGGTTTAAATAGATATGCCTTTGGCCATTCTTGGGGAGGATATCAGGCGATGCTATCTCTCCAAAATGAATATAGGATCGAAAAATGCGTTTCGCTTGCAGGCATCATTTCGCCAAGCCAAGCGGTGTTGGCACGTTCCAAAGGGCTATTGAAAAAGATAGGCAAGCCCGCCATTAAATTGACTAATTTGGTCTTAGGCGGAATGAATTCCAATATCGACGTAAGGCCCATAATCAAAAAAAGCCAAGGCAAACTCCTATATATCGTCGGAGACATAGACCCTCTTGTGCCACCCGTTTATCATGGGGATATCCTCAATAGGGAATTGAATCACGATAAGTTCGTTTACAAAATCATAAAAGGCTCAAAACATTCTGTTATGTATACGCATGAATCCGAGGCTTATTTAGGCGGACTGCTTAAAAAAGGCATAACCGAGATAAATTGCCCTCCTGAGATAAAAATGGACATATCCAAAGCCACGGAGTCGAACGAAGAAGTGATGCAAGCGATATTCGACTTTTTCTCAGAGTGATAGTAATATTTTCTAGCGCGCTGGTGGCGGAATGGTATACGCTCTAGCCTCAGAAACTAGTGGGGAGACCCGTGCGGGTTCAAGTCCCGCCCAGCGCACCAAATCGTTTTATCTTAACAGACAAATTTAAACGATTGTTCTGTGCCTGTAGCTCAGTTGGACAGAGCGCAAGCCTCCGAAGCTTGAGGCCGGTAGTTCGAATCTACTCAGGCACGCCATTCTTTCTTGCATAAAGAAAGCTTAATACCTATAATACATTTCGCAGCCAATGCCCGAGTGGTGGAATGGTAGACGCGGCGGACTCAAAATCCGCTGGATGCATAATCCGTGCGGGTTCAAGTCCCGCCTTGGGCACCAATCGAATCTATGACCCCTTAGCTTCAGACTAAGGGGTCTTTTTGTTTCCTACGGGTTTTCAAGTAGACCATCGTAAAAAGCGCGGTGTACGCCGAAGAAATCCGCCTGCGTCCATTCCGTTACAACAAGGATGGAATTGAGTCAATCGAATATATTGAGCAAAGCCTCGACGATCAATGACTAATGCGTAAAAATGTGCGTTCGCACAGAAATACGCGATAACCATAAACCGTAGAGAATAAACGCGAAGTTTTTTTGGTGTCAGTCTAAAGAATCGGTGTTTAGCAAGAAATCGAAAAGATTCAAATTCAGCAAGCTGTTTCTTACATTGCCATCGGAATCGATGTACCAGGTAGAAACTGAAATCAAATTAACAAGCTTTTATGGCATATATTTTTAAGAGGTTTAAGCACGCGCGCATTCTTTTTTTCATCACGCATCGCTTAAAGCTAAGCCATCATCTATTCGAAAATGTAAATAAAGGGGACTTTTGCCTATATGTTAAGTGGGATATGCATTGATGGAAAATGCATTGCGAACCAAACGATGAGACAAGCAAAAGCAAAGAAAATAGACAAAAAGGAAATCGAAGAAGTTATACGGGAAATAGACGAATCTCTTCTCAATTTCATCAAAGAAGGCAAATACAAAGACGTCTTGATTTCGATGGGGAACCTAAGCCGTTATTCTTTCAACAATCAAATTTACATAATCACCCAGAACCCCGTGGCAACCTGCGTTTATGGATTGAAAAAATGGAATTCATTGGGAAGACATATAAAAGCCGGGGAAAAATCCATCAAGATTTTCTCTCCTATTTTAAAAAAGAGCGAAGAGCCTAATGAAAATGGGGATACCAAAATAAGTGACAAATATGTCATCCGTGGATTTAGAATAGGACACGTATTCGACGTTTCCCAAACCGAAGGTAAGGAGATAGACGTTTTCAGATTCGACGAAACGGAAACGGTGGGGGATAAAGACAAGATTTTGGAAGGGCTAAGAAAAACCGTCAGAGAGTTTGGATACGACATCGAATACGTTACCGAGAAAGAATTGATAGAAGGTTGCTTTGGGCTTTGCAACCATAACACGCATAAAATCAAAATCCTCCAAGGGCTTTCCGATCTTCAAGAAATCTCAACCGTGGTTCATGAATGCGGACACGCCTTGGCCCATTCGGCTTATAGAAAAGATTTCGAAGGGCTCACATCAAATGAAAAGAGGGAAATAAAGGAAGTGGAGGCAGAATCCATTGCCTGCATCGTGTGTACTTATTTGGGCCTCGATACCCAAAACTTTAATTTTTCCTACATAAGCGGTTGGGCTGAGGGAGATATTTCAAAATTTAGGAAGAACTTAGACATTGTTTCAAAGCACGCAGCCACTCTTATAAAGGGAATAGAAAAGGAACTTTCTATCGTAAGAAAGGCAGAAAATGCTTTCCTTGGAAATATTCATGATTGCGAACTAGGTCTTGGAATCAGCCAATAACGACACTATCGGAAGATAAAACTCAAAGTTTTCGAATTTTTTCTTTTCAAATTGGTTGCATTTTATATAAATGGGTATAGAGTATTCGCAGTTAGCCAAGACTAACTAGCGTTTATTAGCCCTCCGAATAAATGCGCACGGCCATAATCGCGATTAGTCTTAAGGCCCTATTTTTTTGAGAAGATAGTTAGCCACAACTAACTGAGGAGGAACGACATGCCATTGATAATCGCCCCAATGAACGTTGATCTGAAAATCAAGAAAGTCATCGTGGAAGAAAAACTGAAGAAACATCTTCAATCTTTGGGCATAACCATCGATTCCGACATTCGCGTCATCGATAACGTGAATGGCAATTTGATAATCGTCGTCAAAGGTGTCAGGTTGGCATTGGACAAAGGCATCGCCGGAAAGATCCTTGTTGCATAGGAGGCAGGAATTATGCAGAAAAAGCTCAATGAATTTGCGATAGGCGAGACTGGCCTAATCATCAAGGTGGAAGGCGAAGGCCGTTTGCGCCGCAGGTTGTTTGACATGGGTGTCACGCCTGGCGCGAAAGTGTCGATGAAGAAAAAAGCCCCCCTTGGCGATCCTATCGAGATTACCATCAGGGGTTATGAATTATCCCTTAGAAAAGACGAAGCCAGTTTGGTTATTATGGAGGTTGAGGAATGAAACACATCGCATTGGCCGGAAACCCCAACTGTGGAAAAACGACCTTGTTCAATATCTTGACTGGATCCACGGCACACGTAGGTAACTGGCCCGGAGTCACGGTAGACAAGAAAACCGGCGTTTACAAAAAACTGGAAGAACCGCTCGAAATAGTGGACCTTCCGGGCATTTATTCCCTTTCGCCATATACCCCGGAAGAAATCGTTTCGAGAAATTACATCTTGGACGAAAAACCGGACGTGGTCATCAATGTGGTGGACGCCACCAACATTGAAAGAAACCTCTATTTGACCACCCAATTGATGGAAATAGACGTCCCAATCGTCATCGCCCTCAATATGTGCGACTTGATCAGAAAAGAGGGCAGCAAGATAAATCCTGAGCTTTTGTCTAAGAAACTCGGCGTTCCGGTGGTGGAAATCTCCGCGCTTAGGGGTGAAGGCCTCGAAGAATTGACGAGTGCCGCCTTAAAAGCCAGCAAAGAAAAGAGAGAAGGCAAAACCTTGCTCGAAAACGACAACCTCATGCACCTTATCAGGGATGTCACCATCGCTTTCGAAGGCAAAGGGGTTGAAAATCCTTTGTTCCACGCCGTCAAATTGGTGGAGTTCGACGAAATAGAAACCAAGAACCACGGGGATTTGCTCCCGATGGTCGAGAAATTCAAAGAAACTTTCAATGACGATACTTTCGGGGATGACTTTGAAGCCTTGATTGCCGATGCCAGATACAAATACATCGCCAAGGAATTCGGAAAAGTCGTCGTTAAGAAAGAAACCGAGCCGGAAGTAGTCGAAATAGACGAAAAAGGCAAAAAGAGAAAGAAGAAAGCCAAAGAAGGGACCAAGTCCGATCGAATCGACAAGGTCTTGACCCATAGGATATGGGGCTTGCCAATCTTTATCGTCATCATGTTCTTCATCTTCCATTTCACCTTCAGCGAAGACTTGTTCTTCATGGGCAAGATGGGGCTTTCGATCACAAATGAGACCGCCATCAATTTCTTCACCGGAATGGGATATGAAGGCGAAGCCATGGAAGGCATACCGTCATTGGGTGTCTTCTTGCAATCCTGGATGGGATATATAACTGGCAAAATCATAGCGGGATTCCAGTGGATTTGCTCTGGCTTCAAAGAATATGGGGACGTGGCCGCCGCGGCCGCCAGCTCCACTTGGTACGGCTCGCTTATCTGCGATGGCGTATTGAATGGTTTGGATGCCGTATGTTCTTTCATCCCGCAAATCATGTTGCTATTCCTATTTATCGCTATCATGGAAGATACCGGATATATGGCTCGTATCGCCTTTATCTTGGATAGGGCCTTTAGAAAGTTCGGTCTTTCCGGGAAAGCCTTTATTCCTATGCTTACTGGCTTTGGGTGCTCAGTCCCTGGCATTATGGCCACCAGAACCATAGAAAACGACGTTGAAAAGAATAGGACCATCCGCTTGATGACTTGCTTCTCTTGCGGCGCGAAGGCTCCTATCTGGGCATTGTTGGCCGGAGTTGCCAGCGCTTGCGGATATGGCTATGGAGATGTCTTCGTCTTCACCATCTATATCGGCGGCATTGCCTTGGCTATCATCTTAGCCATCTTCATGCGCGTGTTTACCAAAGATAAATACGTTTCCCCGTTTATCATGGAATTGCCGCAATATCATTTGCCGCAAGCCAGGAACGTCGGCGCCCACCTTTGGGAAAAACTCAAACATTATGTTATTAAGGCCGCCACTATCTTGACAGCTTCGTTGATCGTCATTTGGTTCTTGAAGACATTCGGGGTGGAAAACAACAAGTTCTGCATGGTCGAGGATATCGATCATTCGTTGATCGGATATATCGGCATTGGATTGAAATATATCTTCTATCCTTGCGGTTGGGCAATCGGCGATGACGGCTGGAAATATGCGGCCGCCTCAGTCACTGGCTTAGTTGCTAAGGAAGACGTTGTCGGAACCATGGCCGTCTTATTCAATGGCGGTAACGAAGACACGCTTGCTGAAGCCATCAAATTATCCTCTTATGGCGTTTATTCTTTCGCGGTGTTCAATTTGCTAACCTTCCCTTGCATGGCTGCCATTGCGACCGCCAGGGCCGAGCAAACCAGAAAAGAATTCGCCAAAACCTTGTTGTTCTGGTTCGCCGTCTCCTATGTTACTTCCGCTTTGGTTTATTGGATCGGCGCCCTTTATGTCGAAGTTGCCTGGTGGGCAGGAATGCTTGTTACCCTCGCTTTAATCGGCGGAGTTGTCACGGCTGCTATCTTGGTGGTCAAAAACAACAAGAAAGCCGCCCAAAAATCAATCGCTTAGTCAATGGAATGGTATGAATATGTGATTATCGTCGTGGCCGTGGCCTTGGTCTTGGCCCCGATAATCACCCATTTCGTGAAAAAGAAAAAAGGGACGCTGAAATGCGAATGCGGGCATCTCCAAAGCGAATGCATAGGCAATTGCTCGGCGTGCTCGCTCCCTAATAAGAAAACCAAAGGCGGGAAAAAAGAAACATTGACCTACATCGTTTCCGTCGAAGGGATGAAATGCGGAATGTGCGAAAGCCACATAAACGACATTATCAGAAAGAATTTCGATGTGGTCAAAGTCAAATCATCGAGAAAAAGCAATACCACGACCATTACTGCCCGGCAATTGCTAAATCCCTCCAAAATAAGATCAGCCATCAGCGATGCGGGGTATTATGTGACGTCGGTTAGGCTAAAATAATTTTTCTAGAAACAGAGAAGGGAAAACCTTCTCTTTTTCTTATGACGTATCTTTGGTTTCTTTGAAATGTCGCCATGAAATATCGGCCATTCTACTTAAAGTAGAAGGCTAATGTGATTGCTTTCTCTTCGTTACAATGATAGATTAACTGGCGTGCTTAACTAAGCCATTTAGCGAGGAGTTTGAAATGAAAAAGATATCGAAATTGTCAATCATGGTGCTTGGGGCGGTGGCTGCCACCTGCCTAGCGGCGTGCGATGATGATCATAACAGCGATTCCAGCCAATCGGAAATAGTGAGCTCAATTAAGATTGTTGCCAATTCCATAGCGACCAAATACATAATGGGCGCCACCCCGAATTATGACAACCTTTCAATTGACTTATTTAACGAAAGCAATGGCAAAATCAAAACATTGAAATGGATAGATAACAAGGACAGCGTTTCCCACACGGAAATAGACACCTCGGAGTTAGCGACCGGAAAGGTATTCACCGTAACTTATAAAGATAGCAACAATGCATCGTTTACGGATTCGATTACCTATAATGTCGTTAACAAAGAATATTCATTGACTAGCTGGGAAGCTAACAATAATTACGTTTACACGACTTCCTACAAAGTGAATCCGAACATCTCTTCCAGCGAAGACAAATTGGAAACTGGCTTTATGAAATCCGCCAACTTCTATGTCGGAAACATGAATGAGGTCAATCTTTTGCCGGTTATGAACGGATACGACAAAACGACGATGGAAGTCGTTCCTCTTTCCGAAATCCCTGCCGGTGCCACCTTAAAGCTTTTGAAAGACGGGACGGATGTGTCAGTCGAAGAGCATATCGAGAATTCCGCGACTTTCATCAAAGATGGAAAACTCAAATTCAAAAATAACGTGACCGGTTCTTATAAAGTCACCCTAAGCTACGAAGGGAAAGCTGACATCGTTTACGATATTGAAGTCGTCAATGGCTATAATGTTACCAAAGCCACGGATTTGTTCGCTTTCTATACCAATTCGAACGCTTATTGGCCATATATGGATGCCAACAACAATACGAATGCCGAGGCTTTGAAATTCAAAACAGATCTTGGCTTGCCGGACGCCGACAATTTGGTCATTCAAAACGATATAACCATCGGAAAAAACGATTTGCCATCCTCTTATTTCTGGAGCGGGGACGGAATCGACAAAACCGTGGTCGGCTCTTTGAAAGACTGGCTTCGCATTTTCAATCATGAATTCAAAAACAAAGGCGATACCGCGACTATTTACGGAAATATGCATCGACTTTCACTAAATAACGATGAGAGCGATGAAAATTTCTTGCCTTACATTAAGACCGATTCAGCTCAAGGTGTAGCCCAAGAAACTAATAAGGCCATTTCTTCCCATGCGTCGTTGTTCTACGCCGCTTATGGAAATAACCAAGACCCGTTTGAATGCAAAATCAATTTCAAGGATCTTCAGGCTATCGGCAACCACGGCGTGACTGAAGATACGGAAATGCACGCGACTGGGCCTATGTTCTTCAAGAGCGAGATCGACGCTTCTTTCTCAAACGATTTGATCTCCCGTTTCTATATGTCTGCCATGTCCGATGGAACGGGTGGAATATTAGGTAGCGGCAGCAGCAACATAAAACAAATAAACGGCCGTTACATCGCCCCCAAATTTGGCATTGAATCGTGTCGTTTCAGCGATTCCGCCAATGCTGCATTCTATTTTTACGGGGCAGCCAAGGCCAATATAACTAACACGGAGATAGTCAAAGCCGGTGGGCCTCTTATTTTCACCAATCCTTTGACCGAAAAATTGCCGGACGATATCACGAAGGTCCCGAGTTTCGTCCCAACCACTTCGATCGACATCGCTTTCGATGATAATTCGTTCGTTTCGAACTACACCGTTGGAAAAGGCGGTTGGTTCGAAGCTTATGAAGGAGCCAGCGCTTTGGCTGGCAACCTCAAAAACATGAACGCTCTTTTCAGCCCTTACAATATGTCGTTCTTGAAAACGTTTGACACAAACGAAAAGTTCAATTTGATTCTCGTCAATCTCCCGCTTGCCTACGAAGAAGGGTTGGCTTTGCCTTCCTTAACTAGTGGCGGGGTCAACGTCAACGTGACAAAAGGTACAAAAGTCATCTATTCCACTTTGGACGGATATGCTCAAGTTATGACTTCTTACGCTGCTTTGGGCACATCTAAAACGAGCGAAACCTACAATGCTTACGCCGAATCTTTGTCTGGAACGTTCTTCGGCAACAACTTAGCTTATTCGACCATCCCGAACGGAATGGTCTTTGCCGCCACTGACGAAAACGGAAAACACGAATTTGGAATCGTCAATCAAAATCCTAGCGACGGCAGTTATTTCCTTTGCTCTTCGGATTATGCGATTAAATCTACGTTCGCTTCTCAAAGCGTTCCCGTAACCGTTCCAACAAGCCCATATCCTGGCGAAACGATGAAGAGTGCCGGATATTTGGCCGCGACGATTAACGGAACCGAGGTTTATTCTCAATCCCCGGCCTTAAACCCGACTTCTTACGCTGGTGTCGTCAACTACGGCGTCATCTTGGGAGACTATCACGCCATTTAATCTTTTATGAAGAATAAGGTCCTAAAAAAACGCTATTGCCTTTTTGCGGGCCTTTTTCTCGTTATAGCCTTATCTTTTGGCCTATCGTTTATAAGCCACAGGGAATACGCTCTGAACTATTTGCCATTCGTTCTTCTGCTTTTGGCTCTAATTGGGGCGTTTTTCTTGCTCAAGCATTTCTTAAAAGACTGTCAGGCTAAACCTCATAAGTGGAAATTCTTAACCAAAATGAGCGCTAAGCTAGCAACCAAAGAAGGAAGATACAAATTCATATTGTCTTGCCTTTCCATTCTCTTATGCCTGATTTTCTTTGGTCGGTTTTATTTTTTCCAAGGCACATATTCGTATGTGGACAAATACGGTTCCTCTGGCTCATTTTCCTATTACGACATTTTGCATTTGGAAAGCCAGTTGCTAATGCTCAATCTCGATCCATATTTGCTAGCCAAATACGAATCGGTGATTGGGACACTTGCCAACGATCTTTGGGTGGCGGTGGTTATCCTTAGCCTAGTCTCGGCGTTCTATTTAAACGAATCGGCGGTCATGGCGAAAAGATACATAGGCGCCCCGATAGCTTTTTTGATAACGCTTGCCTTTCCTATAGTTTTAAAAGGGATTGTTGGAACCGAAGCAATTTCCTATCGTTCGATATTAATGGCTTTTGAGCTGGCCATTATAGATTTTTATTACTTCCATAGTTTCTTTGAGGATGGGAAATATAAGCTGAATAAGAAAGATGTACGCAAATTCTTCGCCATTTTGATTCCTTTGCTTTTAACGATGGCCAGTTCTTATTCCCCTGCTTTGCTTTTCGGGAAGAGCATATCAATAGGGGGATTCAACCTCACCAACCCCAAAGGCCCGAGCAATCTTTCTCACCGCATCTATTTGTATTTGGCTTTCATATTGCCAATCGTTTATTTCCGCTTGTTATATCCGATGAGCAAAGAGGAAAGAAGGGGCGTTTTGCTTCAGATTTCACTAGGGACGTTCATCGGCTATATATCGATTAATAGATTCAATATATGGGGCAGCCTTTCCTCTTGGCCTTTGCATTTATGCAACACCGCCATGTATACCATGCCGATAACTTTGATGTTCATGAGTTACGGTCTTTATTATTTCACGTTCTTCGTCAATGTCTTGGGGGCTTTCTTGGCTTTGCTAATGCCAAACTTCTCGGAAACTCTATATGTTTTCGATCCCAAAATAATCGTTTTCTTCATCAACCACCTCAATGCCTTCTTCATGCCGGTATTGATAATGTTGTTGGGGATTTATAAACGCCCAAAATTCAAATATTTCCTCTATTCCCAAATAGGGTTCTTCGTTTATTTCGCTTTCGTTATGGGCGTTAACACCGTTTTAACGGCACACGGAATAAATAGCGACTTCTTCTTCATCAACAGTTCTTTCGTCGCCGATAAATTGGGCGAATGGGCCAAGCGATTGTTTAGATCTACCATTGTCATTGAGAAAAACGGACTTAAATATACTTTGCATTTGGCCTATGATGCCCTCTATTACGTGGTATATATCCTATTGGCCTTTGCCATGTGGTTCGTCTACGAGTTGCTTTTTAGGCTGGTGGATGAATTGCTGGCTATAAGAAAAGCCAAGGAATTATCAATATCTAGGCACAAAGCCTATCTGGCAATAAGGAAAGGGGAAACGATTATGAGCGATTCAGTTAGCCTTCACATATCTCACTTAGCCAAGCGTTATCACGGCAACGATTTTTTGACCGTCAAGGATTTCTCCTTGGATTTGGTCGGAGGAAAAATATACGGTTTCTTAGGCAAAAACGGGGCCGGCAAATCCACGATAATCAAATCCATAGTCGGAATACACGGCTTTGAAGGAGGAGAAATCGACGTATGTGGGCATAACGTCATCGAAGAGCCATTGGAAGCCAAAAAAGAAATAGGTTTCGTCCCTGATAACTATGCCTTATATGAGAATCTGACCGGCAGGCAATATATCGGATATATCGCCGACTTGTATCATGTAAGCAAAGAACAAAAAGAAAAGATTGAGGAAAATCTCGTAAAACGCCTCGAACTCACCGATCGTTACGATAAGCCGATGAAGTCTTATAGCCACGGCATGAAACAAAAGATAACCATTATCGCCGCCTTGATACATAAGCCGAAGGTATGGATTTTGGACGAGCCGATGACCGGTCTTGACCCAAATTCCATCTACCAAATCAAAGAATGCATGAGGGAGCATGCCAAAGAAGGCAACATAGTTTTCTTCTCTTCTCACATCATCGACGTTGTCAAAAACCTTTGCGATGAAGTGGTGATAATCAAAAAAGGCGATCTAATAAGGCGCATCGACTTGGATGCCGAGCCAAACGAAAGGGAAGTTTTGGAAGAGACATTCCTTCGTTTAACCAGCGATAACGAAGAAGAGGCCAATACCCTTATAGCCGAAGAAAAGAAGGAGAAAGGCGTGGCGTGAAAAACGTGGGAAAAGAAAAAACATTAGCTTTCCGTCGCTTTTTTAGCGTCGATTGGAAGGCATTCCGCATTTTGGTCAGGATGCTTTTTTCCAATGCGACATCCATAGACCTAAGAAGAGAAAAAAAGAAAGCGATCATAAAAATCGTCCTTAGCGTATTGGCTTTCGCGGTCGTTGCGGCGCTTTCATATGTGTTCTTCTATTTTTGCATTCGCTTCAACATATTCTCCTTATTGGCTTTCGTGCCAATGGACGTGCCGTCGATCATCATTACAATCCTTTTGATTTTTTCTTTCTTAGCGTCTTTGTCCAAAGTGACCGACGAATTGTATTTTGGTGAGGACAACAAGGTATTGCTCACTTTCCCAACCAACGGGAATACGTTGTTTTTGTCTAGACTGGCCGTTAGGTATTTGAATACCTATCGTCGTTCGTTGTTATTGGAAATACCGTTTTTGATCGGATACTTCGCCGTAAGCTCTTATCCGGTTTATATGTATTTCGTCATTTTCGTCATTTGGGCTTTGATAGATTTGGCGATGCTATTCGCCGCTTCTTTATTAAGCGTCCCCACTTATTACATCAAGAAGTATTTGCGAACCCATAATCTAGCCAACATTTTGGTCAAGTTCGTTCTTATCGCCCTGGTTTTGGCATTTTGCATATTCGTTATCGTCAAAGTTCCCAATAAGATAGACATATTTTCCAATTGGGGAACCTACTTTGCCAAAATACAGAGTTGGCTCGCGTATTATAGGAACAATTTGTCTTTCTTTTATAGGGTTTCCACCATTTATCTTGGAAGCTATACCGGTTTCGGATTCTATTACATGAGCCGTTCTGGAATTGCGGGTCTATATACCTTGATAGCGGTTTTGGGAATGATTGTTATCTTCTTTGTGGCGTCTTTGGCTTTAGCTAGCCCTTTATATCTCAAATTGGCAAGCGGGACGGGAGATCTTCAACCCAAGAAGAAAAACAAAGAAAAAAACAAAAACAACAAGCCGTTGCCTCCGTTTTTCTCCCAGTTTAAAAAAGAGGCGATATTGTTCTTCAAGGATTCCGATATATCTTCCCTTTATATCGGCGTCTTTATGGCTTTGCCGCTTATATTGTCGCTTATAGCCAAAACCTTCTCGGCCATGGATTTGAATAGCCGTGGAGAATCTTTGGTTCAAATAGCCATTCTTCTCATCACCTTGCTCATATCGCTTTCTAACAACGCCGTAATTTCCAGAATCTATAGCAAAGAGGGCGGGGCTTTCAAATTGGCGCGAACCTATCCTTTGAAAGACGAGACTTCGATTGGAAGCAAATTGATAATCCCGGGCTTTATAGGCTGTTTGAGCTTATTGGCCAGTTTTATTGCCTTATCCTATATTAGGGCTAGCGTCATGGAAAACACCATATGGATGGGTATAGGCGTCATCTTCATTTACGTTGGACATCTTCTTTATAGCGCGGGCTTGGATTTCACCAACCCCGTTAATAGTTTCGGGGACGTTTCTTTCTTCGCCAAGAACGAAAATAGATCGGTTATCATGGCTTTTGCCACATCGGCCTTGTTCTCAGTTCTCTATTATTATTATTTCAAAGATCATATTTTATGGCTTTCTAGCGTCGCTTCGACGGCTGGGTTGAAAATATTTATTTTGGGTGTTGTTTATTTGGCTTTGAATGTCGTTTTGTATGTCAGAAAAATCAAATATGTTTATAGAACGGGGGAATCATTATGAAAAAAGGCGTATCGATATTGGTTGCCGCAATATGCTTGATCGCAGTGGCGTTCGTCACGATTTTCGGAACGCGCCCCCAAGGAATAGTCCCGGTGGTTTATATTAGCAGCCTCACCATAAAACCCAGCGACAATAGCAAATATTGGACGAATTCTTCCGGTATGCATCAATGCTATATCGAATATGATCCGAACAAGGAAATATATGATGGGGAAGCCTATTATATGCCTTATATATTCGTGACGGAGATTTTGCCTCAGAATACCACCAACCGCAGTTTCATCTACACAATCTCGGAACAGGCAAAAGACTATATGAGACTATCGGACGGAGATAAGGCCGCGAGCCAAGGGGCTTTCCTATTAAAGAGACATAACGACAGAATGAAAGACGACCCGATGATCGTCACCGTCAATGTGACCCCGCAAGATGGCGGAAGCGGAAAAGGCGATACCTTATATGTTGTAATAGATTACGATAAAGTCTATGGCTATAGCGACGAACCTCCAGTTTTTTGAAGATGCGTTTCGGCTTTTTATAGGTGAATCATCCCTTTTTATAACCGTTTTTTAATGGATTAAAAAAGAACGTTTTGTTCATTAACTTAGTTTAACTGCATATTTTTGTGGCAAAAGTATGCAATTAAAAGTCTTATTTAACAGTTTGCTTTCTAAGACTTTAAAGGCTTGTCGCCCATTTTTGAGAAGACTTTTCTATTCATTTTGTGAAAGAAGAAATGGCAAGTATTTAAAGATGTGCATTTTGCTAGAAAACTCCGCATATCCCTCTTAAAGCCGTCTTTTCATCATTTTGAGCCAATGATAAAATCATACTGGTATTTTTGCTTTGCAAAATATCATTGAAAAAACGATGAATTACCTTTTGCTAGCCATTGTGGCCATATTGCCTTCCCTGTTATCAATTGCTTTTTTCGTTTTGGAAAAATACACGGGATTCAAAAAACTCAAATACATATGGAAGCAAATAATCATCGGTGTGGCATTTGGTGGGCTGGCTATAGTCGGGACGGAATGTGGAATTCCCCTCAATGGGGCTCAGATAAATTGCCGGGATGCAGCGGTTTTGACTGCCGGATTGCTATTTGGCGGACCCGCCGGAATGATTGCCGGAGCAATCGGAGGGGTTGAGCGTTTTATAAGCGTTTATTGGGGTATTTCATCTTTTACCCGCATAGCTTGCAGCGTTTCCACAATATTAGCCGGAGCCTATGCTTGGCTTATTAGAAAATTTATGTTAGAAGACCATCGCCCGGGTATTTTCTTTTCTTTTTCGGTCGCGATAGTCATGGAAGTCTTCCATCTGGCCATGATCTTCTTCACTAATTTCTCCTCTCAGGCCGAAGCTATGGCCGTAGTTAAAGTCGCCACTTTCCCGATGGTTTTATCTAATGGGCTTTCGGTGGCTTTAGCATCCTTTATTCTCATATTGCTCAACAAAGAGAAAATATTTT
Organism: Alistipes shahii; assembly: GCA_963598795.1. GTDB lineage: Bacteria > Bacillota_I > Bacilli_A > RFN20 > CAG-826 > UBA4951. The sequence continues at coordinate 13,639 of CAVBUY010000005.1, read as the reverse complement.
CGAAGTTAAAGGACACCAAAACATCGAAAATAATCCAACAATGGCTCCTTTTAGCAGTTACGGTGTCGGCTCTCGCTAGCGGGGCATTCGTATATAGCTATCAAACTTCTTTAGCTAAAAGCGAGGCCAAGACATCGTTGGAATTGGCCATTTCCGACACCGAAGCCGACATAAAGGATAGGTCGGATGCCAACATCCTATCTTTAGCCAATTATGTCGTTGAAGATTTGACTGCGGGATACGAAATTAGTAGCATCGCAGAAAGAAGGGACGTCACCGACATCCACGTCGTCGATTCCAACGGGATAATAACCAATAGCACGAACTCTTCTTTGATTGGCTGGGATATGGCTAGCAGCGAGCAGTCCAAAGAATTCCTTTGCCTTTTAAATGGAGCCACTTCCTATGTTCAACCTTATGGCCCTATCGGCTCGGATTCCGATGTTTATAGAAAATTCGCCGGCGTTACTTATAAAGACGGTTTCGTCCAAGTCGGGTATGACGGCGAAAGACTGCAAAGAGACATAGCCGAGCAAGTCAAAAACGTCACCAAGAACAGACATATTGGGACAAACGGATGCGTGCTCGTTTTGGATGGGGAGCTTAAGATTGTTTCTTCCCCGGATTCTATAACGGCAACCGAATTAGATATAAGCGAAATGGGTGAGGCGTGGGCTTTTTTCGAGGCTGAGCTTTTTGATGAAAACCAATATTGCGAATATCAAATAAGTGAAGGTTATTACATTGTGGCCTTATTGCCGATAGAAGAAGCCATGAATTCGAGAAACGTCTCGCTTTATGTCTCCACTTTTATGGAAATAATCATATTCGCCATTCTTTTCGCCTTGGTTTATGGGCTTATAGAAAAAGTTGTGGTCTCGCCATTAAAGAAGGTCAATAAGACATTATATAAGATATCCAACGGGGATTTGTCTCAAAGCTTTGAGGTGAGGAACAGCCTCGAAATGTCTTATCTATCAAACGATATCAATCGTTCGGTGGAGGCTATGAAAAAGTTCATCGACGAAGCCAATAAAAGAATCGATGACGAATTGGAATTCGCCAAGCAAGTCCAAACTTCGTCCTTACCCATTATCACCGAAAAGATTTCCGAAAGGGAAGAATTCGACATTTACGCTTCCATGAAAACCGCGAAAGAAGTGGGCGGGGATTTCTACGATTTTTATGGAAACGAGAGCAAATTCAACATCGTGATTGCAGACGTTTCTGGAAAAGGTATACCGGCCGCGATGTTCATGATGAGGGCCAAGGCCGATTTGAAGACCATGACCGAAGCGGACTATCCATTGGATCAGGTTTTCTCTTTGTCTAACAACGCCTTGTGCGACAGAAATGAGGCCGGCATGTTCTTGACGGCGTGGCAAGGGCAAATCGATTTGGAAAGTGGCGTCATGACATATGTAAACGCTGGGCATAACCCTCCGCTTATAATGAAGAAAAAAACCGGAAAGTTCGAATTCTTGAAATCTAAATCAGGCTTTGTGCTTGGCGGAATAGAGGGGTTTAGTTACCATTCCGAGAAGATATTTTTGGAACCGGGAGACATAGTGTTCCTTTATACGGATGGCATAACGGAGGCCATGGACCATAATATGAATCAATATGGTGAAGAACGCTTGATGGAATCGCTAAATTCAAGCAATGCCGATGATATGAAAAAACTTTGCGATATGGTTTCATCTAACCTCGAAGGATTTGTGTCTGATGCAGAACAGTCGGACGACATAACTATGTTGGCTTTTAGATATAATGGGCCGAAGTCCAGTCCTAGCATTCACTTTGAGAAAGCCAGCCTAGAAGACATAGGGCCAATGACTTTATTCCTTGAAAACGAATTGGAAAAAATATCTTGCCCGAAGAAAGCCGCCACTCAATTGAAGGTCGCTTTGGATGAGATCGTTTCTAATATTGTTAACTACGGATATAAAAAAGAAAAAGGCCCGATAACTCTTATTTTCGAATATAAACGAGACAAAAACGCCGTATATCTGAAATTCATAGACGAAGGCATCCCTTATAACCCCATAAAGAATTCTGACCCGGATTTGAAGGTTTCTTTGGAAGAAAGGCAAATAGGCGGAATGGGCATTTATATCGTCAAAAAGACGATGGATGGCATGAAATACAAATATGAGGACGGGAAGAATATCCTGACTATCAAAAAGAATGTCGGAAAGGACGAAAAATAAGATGGAGAAGATCGATTTCAAATCGGAAAACGGAACGCTAGTTCTCTATTTGAAGGGAAGAGTGGATTCCAGCAATGCAACAAATATCGACCGCGAAATAGAAGATGTCCGAACTAGCGTAACTCACGATAAGACGATAATCGACGTTAATGGGCTGGAATATGTTTCGAGCGCCGGATTGCGCGTCATTTTGCGTCTTTTGAAGCTTGAGCCGAACTTAAAGATAATAAACGCCTCCAACGACATTTATGAGATTTTTCAAATGACGGGCTTTACCGAGATGATGAAGGTAGAAAAAGCCTTCAGGGAAATATCTATCTTAGGGGCGGAAATAATCGGAAAAGGGGCCAACGGGTTGGTGTATAGGACTTCGCCTGACACCATCGTCAAAGTTTATTTGAATCCCGATTCCTTGTCGGATATCGAAAGAGAAGTGAAGATGGCTAGGAGAGCCTTTATATTAGGCATCCCCACGGCCATTCCGTTTGATATCGTTAAAGTGGGAGATGGATATGGCTCGGTGTTTGAGATGTTGGACGCGGATTCATTTTTAAAGTGTGTGTTAAAAGATCCTAAAAACATAGACAAATACATAAAGCTTAGCGTCGAATTGATGAAGAAAATCCATAACGCGGAAGTAAAGCCAGATGAAATGCCTAACCAAAAAGACGTGGTGATGGGCTGGGTCGAGTTCGCCAAAGATTATCTTTCGAAAGAGAAATACCAAAAATTGTTCGAATTGGTAAAAGGCATTTCAAACACCAACCATATCATCCATGGCGATCTCCATTTCAAAAATATATTGATGCAAAATAACGAAGTCCTCCTAATCGATATGGACACATTAAGCCGCGGCAATCCCATATTCGAATTCTCGGGATTATATGACGCTTATGTTGGGTTTTCTTTGTTTGACCATGACAATATCAAACAATTCTTGGGACTCAGCTTCGAAGAAGGAAATCATGTTTGGAACAAGACCTTGGAATATTATTTCGGCACAGAAGACAAAGATAAATTATTGGAAATCGAAAAGAAAGTCGGGGTCATTTCCAGCCTCCGTTTGTTTAGACACATCATCTATAAAGGAATGGATAAAGAAGAGAAATACCAAAAGCAAAAGGAAATGTATTTGGCTAAGCTCAATTTCTTGTTGGACGAGGTTGACGATCTTTCGATTTGAGGAAGGGTAAAATGGAAATAGAAAGAAAAGAAGAAAATGAAAAGGTAACGCTTCGCCTTAAAGGCCGGCTTGACACCGTGAATTCCCCTATATTGGAAAAAGCTTTGAAAGGCGAATTTGAGAATCTTAGAGACATTGTTTTGGATCTAAAAGAGCTGGAATACGTTTCCTCAAGCGGGCTTCGCTTGTTTTTAATGGGCTATAAAACCCAAAAAAGCAAAAATAAGTCATTTACATTAGTAAACGCCACTTCTTCGGTTTCGGAAGTCTTGGATATGACGGGACTTAGCTCCTTATTGGAAGAAAAATAAGCCGATAACATTTTGTTATCGTCAATTTGAGATATATAATCTCCACGGAGGAATTTTATGAACTTCTTAGCTACCAGCCAAAACAATATCGATATCGGAATGATAATTGCCATCGTCTTAGGCGTGGCCTTGATCGTCACCTTAGTGGTTTTCATCGTCTACACCGTCAATTTGAAAAAGAGCATCTCTTTCATCTACACCGTCGTCAACGATGAGGCGGACGCCACCATCGACTCGGCCTTGGATAGAAACGAAACCGCCAAAAGAGACATGAAAAAAGGCGTTATCAAAGACTACGGCAAACAAAAGAAAGAAACCGCCAAGGAATATGACAAAAAAATCAAAGAAACCAACAAGATTTACGAAAAGCAGATAAAGGCCGCCAAGAAAGAGGCCAACGAAAAAATCAAAATCGCCAAGAAGGAAAACGACGTCGACACAATGACCCAAATTAGGGAAAATCTTGAAATCAACGTAAGGAATATCGGGGCTTCCAAACGCGCGGAAGTCGAACCTATCGTCGCTGAAAAGAACGACAAACTCAAGGAATTGGAAAACAGATATAAACCATCATTGGTAACCTTCCAACGCGTATTGACCCTTTCTAGGCACACTAAGCCGCTTGGAAAGATATTGAAGAACGTCAAAGAAAAAGGATATACCTTGCCGGATTACGACAAACAGTAAAATCAAAGCCGTTCATTGTTAAAGATGGGCGGTTTTTTGTTCCTTTGCTCAACTTAGCGTTCGCTAACCTATATCCGCCTCTTTATAATTACAAACATTGAAACGGGAGGCCGTTATGTGGTGGATTTATCCTTTATATATCGTCTTAGTGATTTTGGTCGTGTTCGTATCCATAAAATTGGGCGATATGGTCGATTTATTGGATAAAAAGACCAAGATAAGCGGGGCGTTTATCGGTGGGGTATTACTAGCAGCTGTCACTTCCCTTCCCGAATTGTTCACGGCCATAAGTTCGGTGCTTATCGTCAAAGACCCGAGTTTGGCTATTGGGGATATATTGGGATCAGACATCTTCAACTTGATGATTTTGGGCGTATATAGCCTTATGTTCTTTAAAAATTTCAGAACCTGCAAGATAAACAAATTCCATTTATTCTCTCTTTGCGTATTGATTTTCTTTTATGCCTGCACGGCTTACGCCTTGTTCGCGCCGGTTGAATATCAGCCTATGTTAGGGGACATAAATGCCTTAAGCATCGTAATATTCATCGTTTACGTCATAACTATAATCAAGCAGCCGAAATCCGAAGAAAAAGACGAAATGGCTTTGGACGAAGAAAAGAAAGAATCGAAGTTGTCCTTGAAAGCGATAATCGCGATATTCATTTCTTTGTCCTTGGTTTTGATCGGAGTCTCTATTGGCATTTCTTTGGTAACTGAATTGATAGTCGATCAAATTCCGGCTTTGGAGGGATCCGTTGGAGGGGCGGTATTGCTAGGGATATGCACTTCTTTGCCGGAAGTCATTTCTACATTCCATCTTTTCAAACTCAAAAACTTCGATGCTGGATATGGAAACATGATTGGCTCCTGTACCTTCAATTTCTCCATTCTCTCCATCGCGGATTTCATTTCCTGGAAGGCGACATGCGGGGTAAGCAAAATATCCGACCGCGGAATATTTTGGGATGATATAAGCGCGAAATGGATGACGATCTTTGGGGCTATCGTCATTTTGGCGATCGGGCTTTTAACAATCCTTAAATGCTTCACCAAATTCTTCAATGGCAAAAAGAGAGGCTTTGTTTTGACCTTTGTAGTGGCCCTTATCGTCCTTGGGTCTTATATTTGCTCGCTATTGTTTAATTTCCCTTTATAAATCGATGTCCAATTCGATCGGGCAATGATCGGATCCATATATTTCGTTGTGTATTTGGGAATCTATCACTTTATCCATTAGTCTTTCAGACACCAAAAAATAGTCGATTCTCCAACCGATATTTTTCATTCTGGATTGGAAACGATACGACCACCAACTATATTCGACTTTCTCAGGATATAAATGGCGGTAAGTGTCTATGAAGCCTTTGCTTAAAAGATTATTAAACGCCATTCTTTCTTCTTTCGTATATCCGGCGTTACCTTCGTTGGATTTTGGGTTTTTAAGGTCTATTGGATTATGGGCGACGTTTAGATCGCCGGTATAAACAACGGGCTTAACTTTATCCAAATCCGTTAGGTAGTCGCATAAATCCTTTTCGTAATCCATTCTAAAGGAAAGTCTTTTCAATTCTTCTCCGGCGTTTGGGACATAAGCGGCCACAAAATAGAAATCTTCGTATTCCAAGGTTATAACTCTGCCTTCTTCGTCATATTTTCCGTCCTTTAATCCGTAATGTATGGATAGCGGTTCTTTCTTAACAAACACCGTTACGCCAGAATAGCCTTTTTTCACTTTTGAAACCGTCCAATAGGTATGATAGCCTTCCGGTTCAAAGGGGAAAAAGAGATGGGAATCTTCGCTAAACTTCGATTCTTGGATGGCGAATATGTCCGCGTCCAATGATTTAAAGGAAGCCGCGAAGTCCTTATTCAATATGGCTCTTATGCCATTGACGTTAAATGAGATTATTTTCATGAAAATAAATTAGCCTAATCCATTGAGAAACTCAATGTTCTAGATTAAAGTTTTCAAGTATGAACGAATATCTCAATAAGCTTTATGATGAAGAAAGGGCGTTATTTAAAACCAAAGACGCCTCAATCGATGGTTGCACATTCATAGAAGGGGAATCTCCTTTGAAAGAATGCGAAAACCTAAATGTGAAGAACTGCCATTTCGTCGGGAGATACCCCTTATGGTATTCTTCTAAGATAAAATGCTCGGATTCCAAATTCGACGATACGGCCAGAGCGGCCATTTGGTATACCTCGAATGCCACTTTTTCTTCTTGTATATTCAATTCACCCAAATCCCTTAGGAAACTCAAAAACGTGACGGTTGAAGATTGTTCCATACCAAATGGGGTCGAAACTTTTTGGTGGTGCGATGGAATAATTCTAAAGAACGTCGAGACGCATGGGGATTATTTCGGCATGAATTCCAAAAACATGGAAATCGAGAACCTTAAGCTTATTGGGCAGTATTGCTTCGATGGAACAGAAAATATCCACATCAAGAATTCTTATTTCAAAACCAAGGATGCTTTTTGGAATTCTAAAAACATCGTAGTGGAAGACTCTTATATCGAAGGCGAATATTTCGGCTGGAACAGCGAAAACGTGACCTTGATTCGCTGCAAAATCATTTCTCATCAGGGCTTTTGCTATATGAAGAACATCAGACTCATCGATTGTGTCTTGGAAAAAACCGATTTGGCTTTCGAATATTGCTCGGATATAGACGCGACGATTTTATCTTCCGTTGATTCAATCAAGAATCCCATAAACGGAACTATTAGAGTCAAAGGCTATAAGGAACTGATATTGGACGATTGCGATAAAGACAAAACGCGGATAATTGTTGATTGAAAAAATGACTCAAATCAAAGCGGAAGGTCCTTGTTTTTGAATTTTAGCGTTCCAAATACATATCCCGCAACGCCTATCACAAGCAAGATTGACAACTTCCAATAGATGTTTGCGGAATTCGCCGTTATATCCATCACGTCAAACAAGGTGATGATCGAAAAATAATTGAAGACGTTCAATGCGTCGAACCTTATGATGGAAGGCATTATTTCAGACCCGAACAAGCCAACGATCGTGGCGACCAAGGCGAAAATCGTAAGCCCTCCTCCAACGGCCAATGAATATCTTGAGCGGTTGAATATGCAACTTATGGCGAAGCAGAATCCGCTTAAGGCAAACAAAACCAAGAAAGCCCCGGCGTTCATTAAGAATATTCCACCTAGCGTAACGCCAGTATTTAAGGCTCTGACCGTAAGATAGCAAATAACGGAAGTCACGGTGGTGCATAAGAACATGGCAAAGAGACTCAATGTCATAAAAAGCCCTTGGGTAACGGTAACGGATTCCCTTCTGGTTCCGGTTGAAAGAATATAGGCCATCGATCCGGAATCAACGGCTCCGGCAACCATGTTGTTGATGGAAAGAATCATATAAATCATCGGAAGGAGCAATCCGGCGATCTTATAGAATATATAACCGACGATTAGGCCATATATATCCATTTGACCAACTTCTTCAATGGCGCCTGAAACGTCTTCAGGTAAGCTAGATAAGAAGGAACCGGCTAGTTTTTCCACCAAAGAATTCATTGTCTCGTTCAATTTTTCGGCGTACACTTCGTCGCTCCAGCCTTCTTTTTCGGCCTGCTTGTTCAGCTCTTCGAGACGATAGTTATATCTTACCTCGTAAGACAATATCCTTTCGTAGCAATCCGAATATACTTTGTCGAATGTATAGCCGAAGCTGTTGAACGTTTCTTCGTCTATTCCGTATTCGGCGATCATATTCAATAAGACCTCGACGGATTCTTTGGCCGTTAAGGTGCAGGCCGCCATTTTGCAAGCGGCCACTATCGAGCGGTCGTTTCTATATTCTTTTCTTTCATTGGAATTGACGTATGTTTCGAAAGTCCCATCTAAAATATGGGGAATCAAGGAATCGACGTCATAATCTGGAAGCAATTCGATGCCGTTGTTCTCATACATCTCTATGACTTGATCCATCGGGCAAACCGGACCCGTACCGGATTGCATGACCATTATCCAATCGTCGGTATATTTGGCGTATCCCAAACTCTTAGCGTAGGCGTCGTAATAATTCGTCAATTCCTCGTTAGATGAAGTGACCGCTTCTTTTTTGGAAAAGGAAATGGAAGTGGGCCTTGAAGCGTTCCATTCATCCAAAGAACCGGAAGAAGGTTTGGATTCGACCCAGGCAACGAACGATTTCGAGTAATTTTTGCACAAAGTTATTTCCGTAGTCGGAATCTTTTCCATCCAAATTTGATAGGCGGCTTGATATTCTTCTTGGCTATCATAATTGCCTTCGGAAGGAATTTCCGTATACCAATCATCGATCTTGGCGGCATAATCCTTCACATCTGAATAAGTAGTAGAAAAGTCGGAAGCGAAATAAGAGTCGTATTTGGTTTCTGAAACCAAACCGATCGAATAGAAATTCAAAGACATTTTCCCAACATAACCATCCAATTCGGATTGGAGGACGCTGTTTCTTATGGAAGAAATTAACGTTCCTATGGAATCTCCTCCGGTGATGACCATGATGGCCGCGACCATCACGCATTCCAAAATCGTTATGATAAGCCAACTCATTCCGTTGGTTTTGAGACATTGCTTGAATAAAGACTTACTTAGTTTCATAACCGCCCTCCTTGAATTTCTTGTTGAAGTAATTTTGCAAAGTATCGTGTTCCTCTATGAGCGCCTTAAGTTTGAACGAGGACAAGAATCGAATGAATTCCGATGCGTTTTCCCTCGGAACTTCGAATTTCAATGAATTGGCTTTTCTTGTTTTTTTGACTTTGAAGGCCGAATCTTTTAACGCCCCATCCATCTCATCCGCATTTATGAAAACCGCTTCGAAAACCTGAATGTCCGGCGACGATATTTTGCTTAATTCGACCATGTCTATGATATGTCCTTTGTCTATCAAAGCGACTTTGTCGCAAGTGGCTTCGACTTCCTCATATAAGTGAGTGGACATGAATATGGTTTTCCCTTTTTTGTGCTCTTCTTTGATTATGGAAAGAAATTGGTCTCTCATAAGGGGATCCAATCCCGTGGTGGGCTCATCTAGTATTATGATATCCGGGTCATTCATGAGAGCGGCGACTAAAGCGGTCTTTTGCTTCATGCCTTTGGACATTCTTTTTAATGAGGCTTTGGGATCCAATGCCAATTTCTTTATCAATTCATTGGCCTTGTCGAAGTTTTTCAATCCGCTTAGTTCGGCTTGGTTTTTCAAAAAAGATATGCCGGTCTTTAAATCTGGGAAGGCTATTTCGCCAGGGACATATCCGATGAGTTTGGCTATTTCCGCTTCATGTTCGTGGGCTTCCAAACCATTGACCGTTATCGAACCAGAGGTAGGCTTTAAGAAACCCAATATGTGGCGGATGGTCGTGGTTTTGCCAGCGCCATTAGAGCCAACGAAACCAATCATTTCTCCTTTTTTGATTTCGAAATTCATATCGAAGATCCCACGTCCTAAGCCGTAGTCTTTGGTCAAATTTGTGGCTTTGATAACTATATCGCTCATTTTATGGCCTCGAATTCTTTGGATGAAGAATAGAACTTCATGAAATAATCTTCCAATGATTCTTTTTTGTTTGAAAAGGACTTGATTTGATAGTCCTTCAAATCGTTAAGCAACTCGTTTATGTATTTATCGTCCAAGCCAAAGAACAGCGAATTCTTTTGCGTTGGCTCAAAATAGGAGATATCCGGATGGTTTTCCTTGAATCTGGCTGCCTCTTTTTCATTCGAGAAGACAATGGTGTAGGATTCCAACGAAGCGTTGTGCAACGAATCGGTGGAGACTTCCGAAACTAGCTTTCCGTCTTTGATTATCAAAACCCTGGTGCAACAGGCGTCAACTTCCGAAAAGATATGGGAAGAAAGCAAAATGGTTTTGCCTTTTTTATGTTCTTTTTCGATCAAGGCGATGAACTTTTCCTGCATCCTATGATCTAAACCCGAGGTCGGCTCATCCAATATCAATATCTCCGGGTCATTCATGAAAGCCGATATTATGGCCAACTTTCTCTTATTACCCAAAGACATCCTTTTGGTATCGACGCCCAACTCGGATTCGCTTATTTCGAAATAGGCGATCAATTCATTTTTCAACTCGTCGTTTTTTATTCCGGAAAGCGATTGCTCCATTTCCAAAAAGCCCTTTCCGTCCAATCCGGACGGCAAGGCTATTTCACCTGGAACATAACCGACCGACTTCAATGTTTTGTCGTAGTGCGTCCTGGCATTCATCCCGTTTATGGTTATTTCCCCTTTGTCTGGGGAAGAAAATCCTATTATGTGCCTTATAGTGGTGGATTTGCCCGCTCCATTGGGCCCCAAAAACCCAAGGCATTCGCCTTTATATAATTTGAAATCGACGTCATATATGCCTCTTCCAGAGCCATAGTCTTTAGTGACGTGATTCACGTTTATGATAGGAGTCATTTCGTTTTTTGACATATGCATATACTAAACGATTTTCATGTAATGAAAACAACGAGATTCGTGATTTTTCGAAAGTTGATATTCACGGGTTGTTTTTTCGCTCATTTCGATAGTGTATAATTCAACCCATGAGTAGATTCATCAACCAATTCAGGTATCACGCGAAAAGGACGTTCGCCATAATATTTATTTCTTTGGCCATAGCCTTGCAGTTGGCCAATTTCATTTTGGGCGTATTGCAGGTAATTTCCGGGAGCACCATTTCTTGGAGCTTCATTTGGAATTTCATCATAATGATGATTTGTTATGTTAGGATGCTTCAAGGCAACTTGGACAATACGACCAGAGCTTATTCCGGCGTTTTGATGTTTGTCTCGCTATCAGCTATAACGTTGGTTTTCGATGTCGTCTTTTCTATCATTACTTTCGGCTTGTCCGTAGGAGACACGACCTCGTTGATAATTCAATTGGTTACGCTCGTCTTAACGGCTGGGGAGATGACGCTTGCCATTTTGACCGCCGTATATCTGCGTAGGCTTTTATACGGATATGGTAGAACTAACTTAAAAACCGTGAAGATCCTTGCTGGCTTCTTCTTTGGTTTATTGATAGTCGGGCAAGGCTTTTATATGGCCTTCTTCTTTTTGACTGGCTATATCGTCAGCGATTTGTTGGGGATATTCCTCGTGTTGCTGTCTCCATTAAGCGAATTCTTCGCCGCCATAGCCGCTTGGATAACTCTTTCAAGAATTGAATAAGGGCGATAATTGGTTTATATTAATGCCCGTGCCGACTTAGCTCAATTGGCAGAGCAACTGAATCGTAATCAGTAGGTTGGTGGTTCGATTCCGCTAGTCGGCACCATTTAGTTAAGACAATGCCCCTTATCGGGGCTTTTCTTATGGAGGCTCAACTGCCGATATTTTTTTCTTGCGTGATAGGAACGCCATCAATATAATAATCAACGCGCTAAAAACGCGACCAGCTAAGTGGGTGTTTAGCTCAGCTGGGAGAGCACCTGTTTGACGTACAGGAGGTCGTGAGTTCGATCCTCGCAGCACCCACCAATCAATTTAATAAGAAAAACCGGATTTGATTCCGGTTTTTTTGTCTTTCTTTTAGTTTTCGTATATAATCTTTTTTGCTGCGCGTGTAGTTCAATGGTAGAGCTCCAGCTTCCCAAGCTGGTCACACGGGTTCGATTCCCGCCACGCGCTCCATATTTCATAAATTGGATTGATACGATAACTGTCAGTCCTTTTTTATTCGATTTTATCGATGTTTTTTTATTTTTACCATCTAACCACGACTAGCTAGAAAAGGGCAAAATACACTCATAGTAGGATGAAATAGGGGTAGGTGGGGAGCACTATTGCACGAAATAGGAGCACTAATGCACGAAATAAACGCACTATTGCACGAAATTGGTTAAAATGTAGAATTTATCGAGGGTTTTTGCGGAAGGGTGTTGATGACGGCTTGAATGATGCTTTTGTTAGAAATGTGGCTGAATGGTTAAAAGCTGGGGTTCGGTTCCCGTTTAGTGATGGTTTGGGTGGTCGCAGCATAAATGTAAATAATCAGCTGTATTAAGACGTAATCTAAAATTGCGAACATTAAAATTTTGTTCTTGACTTTCAAATTAATTTGAACCAAACTTTTTCACGTCAAATATTTAGGAGAAAATTTATGGAAGACAATGAAAACAAATCAAAAAACAAACTTGCTGCCTTTTGGAGCGTCAAAAGAAACAGAATTATTACCTGCGCTGTTGGAGGAGCATTAGTTGTAGGCATTGTACTTGCAATTGCTTTACCACTAGGACTAAATAAAGGAAATAATTCTAACTCAAGTCAAAGTAGCACGAGTACTTCAAATAGCGGTACCAGCACCTCTTCTGGTGGAGATGGTGATGGAGGAAAAACGAGCTATGCACCTATTATCGATGAGGCTAATAAGGAAGTAAAATACGGCTTATATCCACAAACTCATGTTGGCGATGCTACCACAATCGCCTCTTTAGACGTTTTAACTGTTCCGGAAGAAAATGGTTGGTATTTATATAATGGTGAATACTACACAAAAGAAGCAGCGGTGCTGTGGGAAGGTTTGACAGGTACAACTACTTTCAGCGATGGAACACCTATTGTTGATGGCAATGAATATTGGTTTAAATGTGAACCAATCGAATGGAACATCCTTGATAATAGCAATGGAACTTATTCTCTTGTTTCAACTCTTTTATTAGATACTTGTCAATACGAGGGAACGACAAATAATAATTATAAAAACTCTTACATTAGAAAAACTCTTAATGGTGATTTCTTCGACACTGCCTTTAATTTAGACTCCTCATACATTCAAACTGTAAATGTTGATAACTCGGCATCTACAACTATGTCTGATTCTAATGAATATGCATGTGAAAACACCGAAGATAAAGTATATTTACTAAGTTATAAAGACTACATGAATGATTCATATTTTTCTGATGATTCAAAAAGAAAGTGCAAAGTTACTGATTATGCATTAGCGAATGAAAGCATATATGTTGATGGATATGGAGAATATTGGACACGTTCGCCTCATCCGGATTATCCTGATTTTGCTGCAGTCGTTTATTCTGATGGAAGTATAGTTATGTATTATACCAACTTCACTATTGTGGATATCCGTCCAGCAATTACCATCAAACTATAATGCAATCAAAGAGTGGTACCAAATCCTAACATGGAAGAAGGGCCACTCTTTTCATTTAACCACCCACCCCCAACTAAGTACGAAACCGCCACTCAG